>JAAZKF010000244.1 GCA_012799975.1 Burkholderiales bacterium | reverse complement strand
TCTCACACCAGGCGTCGTTGAGGGTCATCCCGGTCAAGAATTCGGTGTCCAGGATGCGCAGACCGAAAGAATCGGGATCCTCGGCGATGGCGGTGGCGGGGAGCGGGGTCAGGAAGGAGTTGACGCACTCGAAGACCCCGGGCGCCTCCCGCAGCAGGTCCTTGGCGAAATCCAGCGTCTGTTGGAAGGTCTCCTCGGTTTCGTGGGGGCCACCCAGGATGAAGTTGCCGGCCACCGTCAGGCCCCCCAGCCGGGCGGCATGCTGTACCGTCGAGACGACGTGTTCCAGGCGGAGTTTCTTGCGGTACTCGTCCAGCATCCTCTGGCTGCCGGTCTCGATCCCGATTTGCAGGCGCGCCATCCCGGCCTCGACCAGCATGTCGATCATGTCGGGATGGCGGTGGAGGACCTCAGCGCGGCCCTCGCAGAAGAAGACGAAGTCCCGCCCGGTGTTGGCGCGATACTCCTTGAGCCGGCGGCTGATCTCGCGAACCCGGTCGTAGTTGACGGCGAAGACGTCGTCGGTGATGTAGAAGCTCTTGACGTCGTATTTCTCCAGGCGCGAGGTGATCTCGGCCACCACGTTGGGAGCACTGCGGAACCGGAAAGGCCCCTCGTGGACCTTCTGGAAGCAGAAAATGCACTTGTAGGGGCAGCCTCGGCCGGTCGAGATGTGGAATCCGTGGCGGACTCCCAGCAGGTCATGGTCGGGGAAGGGGAGCTGGTCCAGGTTTCGGATTACCTGCCCTCGCGGGTTGGTCCGCACCACGCCATCGAGTTTGTAGGTCAGCGCGTCGATGGAGTCCAGGGTCCCCTTCCCGCGCAGGAAGTATTCTCCCAGGTCCCGCATCACGTACTCACCTTCCCCGCGGACGGCCAGGTCGAAGGAGGGGGAGGCGAGGAGCCCTTCGGGGTCGATGTTGGCCAAGGGCCCTCCCAGAACTATGCGACACTCAGGGTGCCAGGCCTTCATCCAGGTGGCGTAGCGTTCGACGGCCTGGATATTGTCCGAGAGGGTGTAGAAGCCGACCAGGCCGGGGCGGGTGCGCTGGACGAAGCTTTTCAGGGCAGCCGGGGTCAGGCCGAAGAGGTCGGAGGTGGACAGGCACTTCACCCGGAAGCCGGCGTCCCGACAGACCGTGGCGATCGACAGCAGCCCGGCGTTGAACAAGGAGTAGTACAGGCTGTAGAAATTGTCGACGTGGATGAACAGCATGTCCACCCGGTCGTCCTGGCGCCGGGCGATATTTTGGAGGATCTTGTCTACCTGCACGGGGGCCTCGACCTCAAGGGGGATGCCTCGATTATGGCCAACCCGGGGGAGCCTGTAAAGCAGACCGGCGGTGTCTGAATTCGCCGTCTGGCGTGAGAACCGAGGGCCGAATGCCACGGTAGGCGGCGGATTCAGGCGGTATCCCCAGTGGGTTCAACGCCGGTGGGTCGGGCACTCGCGGGGGCAAAACTCCTAGAAGACGCGTTTGGCTCCGAGATAGCGGGGTTTGTAGTAGGAGTCTTCCAGATTGCTGACGGTGACGCCGCGGCTGGAAGAGGCGTGGATGAAGTTGCCGTTTCCTACGTAGATGCCGACGTGGGATGGTCCCGGGAGATAGGTCTCAAAGAAGACCAGGTCGCCAGGCTGTTCCTGGCCGCGCGGCACCTTCTGCCCTGCGGAGTATTGGACATCTGCTGTCCGGGGAAGGCGGATTCCCTGCATCGAGAAGATGCGCATGACGAAACCCGAGCAGTCGAAGGCTCCGTTGCCGGTGGCTCCCATCGAGTAGGGAGTGCCCATGAAGCGGCGGGCGTTGCCCAGGATCGAGTGGAGCATGCTGCCCCGGCGGCTGGCGAGCTGGTTGGCGCGATGCCGGTCACCCGCACGGCTGGCTTCGTCTTCTCGGGAATCCGTGCCTGGGATGCGGACGACCATCGGGGCGGGTGCCGAGCTTTCCGTCGCCAGATCGCGATCCTCCTGGACGGGCAGGACCATGAGCAGGCCTTCCTCCAGGTGGGTGACGTCCGTCTTCAGACCAGGGTTGGCCTGCAGGACCTGTTCAGTCTTCAGGCCATGTTGGGTGGCGATCGAATCCAGGGTGTCTCCGGTCCGCACTGAGTACAGGATGTCGGCGCGTGCGGGGGAACTCCCCACCAGGATCAGGACCAGGGCGGCCGTCGCCACGAATTTGCTGAATTGCACAGAGCACCTCCAGATGGGGCCAGCTCAGGGTTTCTGGCGCTGGCCAAGCAGCGGGGGAGGGGTGCCTTCCCAAGCCCCGCTCGAGGGGATGCCAGAGTCGCCGTCCCGGCGCGTGCATCGACCACTCACTTGAATATGCTTATAAATAGTTCGCCGGAGGTTCGTTCCTGGTCTGGGGGATTCCTGCACGAGCATGCGTGCCGGGGAGGAACGGGGCCGCCACCCGGGGAATCGCTTGATCGTGTTTTGCCCTGAATGCCGCCAATTGTCTGCCTCCGGTCCGAACTGCCAGTCCTGCGGGGCCCTCCTGCCGGAGCGCAAACCCCCGCCTCCCATGAACGCGCCTCTGGAGGATCTACGGCGCTGGAGCCTGGAACTGCGTTCCCAGGATATCGACGAAACCGAGTTCCTCTCGCGGATCGAGGAGCGTCGGGCTCATTACAACCGGGTCCTGGAGGCTCTGGAAAGCCTGGAGATCCCCCAGGACATGGAGGCGGAGGTCCAGGAGGAACTTCTGGCAGGCCGCCGTGGGCTCCAGGGATTCCTCGAGGCCTTGGGCGCCTTGTCCGAGTGGGAGGATAGCCGGGCCCCTGAGGATCTGGAGCGGGCCCTGGCCCTGGCCACCCAGGCCAATAGCCTGCTCAACCAGGCTCTTTCGCTGAACTGGAGGACCTTCCAGACCTATCAGGAGGCCGCCGAGGAATTCCTGGCCCAGGTCGGTTATGAGGGCTCTCCCTGAGAGCAGGAAAGCCCCACCGCGTCGACTTCGCGGCAGGGCTTTCCTGGCCTGCGGGGCTGAAGGTCAGCGCATCAGGCCGCTCATCGGTTGGAAGAGCGAGTCCTGGAGTCCGACGTTGACCTTGACACCCGAGTAGACCCGCACCTTCTGCAGGCGGTCGTTTTCGTAGATCTCCAGCATGAAGGGCATGTATCGTCCGTCATCCAGGCGACGGATGTCCTTGTAGTCCACCCTCTTCTTGGTCGGGCCTCCGCCCTTGTTGCCGGGGATCTGTATCTCCAGCCGCAGGGGGACGTTGCGCTGGACATCGATGTAGACGATTCGGATATCCTGGGGATCATGAGGGTTGGTGATCTTCACCGCACGGGTGGCCACGCCGTCAATGGTCTGGCTTCCCCCCAGCTCGTAATTCCGGGCGTTGTCCTGCGGATAGCGCTGGAGGTTGTAGGGGAGGTTCAGGGTGGGGCTGGGCGGGTCGGGAGCCTTCTTGACCGGGTACTGGCCCGTGCTGACGAAGTGCCAGGCATTGGTGCCGTCTCGGATCGTGATGACCTGCCGGCCATCCATGGGCCCCCCAGGGTCTCGGATGACCGAGTCGATCCGCAGTTTGTTGGGGAACTTGTAGTAGGTTTTGTCCTTGCCGGTCGAGACCATGTTCCCGGTATCGGGACTGGCGTCGCTGCATTCCATCTCGGCGATCATGTCACGGATGGGCATCTGGCCGGCCACGGTGTACAGTCGGTCGACCAGGGCCCGGGGATCCAGGGCCTGGTTGGCGGGTCCGGGTTCACCGGCTGCTTCGCGGTGCCAGACCAGACCCAGGCAGATCAACAGGCTGGCCGTCACGGCCAAGATTCGCAGTTTCATCTGAACTCCTCATGGCACCCTCTGGTGGTGCGCCCCGTGAGAATTTGCCACTCGGCGGAAAGACCCCTGCCCCGGGCTTGTCGGGTCTTTAGTGCAGGAGTCGCACGAAAATTGGACGAAACCCGTTGCACTGCGGAACACCAGTCAGGAGGTCTTCCTTGCTCTGCGTCAAGTGCGGCTTCCAGAACTCTGGCGGAGCCAAATACTGCTCGAAATGCAACGCTCAGTTGCCGCGGGTCCTCCACGGCCCGCAGGAGGAGGTCGAGCCCGATACCCCTAGGGTCCAAGACCGGCTCCAACAGATCGAGGCTGCCGCCGCACGGGCAGCTTCTGGTGAATGGAACCCTGAAGAGTTCGGTCGGTTTCTCGAAGAAACGGCTGTCATTCTGGCCGAGAAGGAACAGGCCATCCGTGATATCCCCATCCCCGACGAAGCTGTCGAGGATTTCCGCGAGGAGCTCGAGGTGGGGTACATGGGGATCGACCTCTACACACAGGGGGTCCAGCGGATGTTCGACTTCGTGGCGGAGACGAACCCGCTCATCCTGGAGGAAGGGCTGGAGCTGGTCCGGCAGGGGAACGAGTTCGTCAATCAGGCCATGCGGATCAACCGCGAGAACCGCCGCAAACTGGAAGAGATGTCTACCGATGCCTCCAGCTTGATGTAGTCGACCGGGGGATGGCGTCTGGGGTGAAAAACTGAAAGCCCGGTCCCCAAAGACCGGGCTTTCAGCTCTACAGATGCGGATGGGTCAGGAGTTGCGCATGGCATCCGACCACAGAGCGTTCATCTTGTCGGAAACCTGTTGGCGGTACAGCAGGGAGCTGGTCATGATCTCGTAGATCTTGGTCTGAGTGTCCTGCATGATCTTCCACATCTCCATCATCCACTTCTGGCGATCAGCCATCATCTGGGCGAAGATCTTCTGGACCTCTTCCTGCTCTCTCTGGAATTGCTGATAGTTGCGGGCAGCCTCCGCCTGGCTGGGACCACCATAGGGGCCATCCGGTCCGCCTGGACCACCCGGCCCACCCGGTCCGCCTGGCCCACCCGGTCCGCCTGGACCACCCGGCATGTAGGGGCTGAGGCCTTGCTCGGGGGAGCCAGGATAGGCCGGGGCCCAGTCCGCTTCTATGAGCTCGCCGGTCAGCACCTCTTCCTCGACGGGAACCGGGAGCTGGCTCTTTTCCTCGATCAATGCCGGAAGGTTGGTGGCCTCCTCTTCAGGAGCCGGCAGCATGAGCGGCTCGGAATCCTCGTCCCGAAGCGCGCCGATGTGGGCTGCGTTTTCGGAAGCATCCTGAGCCAAGCTCACGTGGTCCTGGGTGAGGTGGACCTGCTCTTCGTTCTCGGCTGGAGTCTGGATGGCCCGCCGGTTGACGAGCTGTCGCTGACCGCCCACCTGTTGGAGGTTGGTTTCGTAGGACCTATGGGAAATCGGGGTGGAACTGATTCTCTGAGGGCCGGCCATGGGGCCTCCTTGGCTGGCCCACCGGTGGCGAGACAAGCCTCCACCAGTGAGCGACTTTGCCATCATTATAGCCGGCGACCGCTTGGGGAGAAAGATGGAAATGTTGCGGGGGTGTTAAAGGTCACCCGGGAGCCGGTCTCGGGGGATCCCTCAGACCGGCCCCGGGGTCAACCGATAAGGACCTTGTGCCAGTTGGCCAGGATCGCGTCGTGGACCTTGCGCCGACGGATCAGGACTTCCTGGAAGATCCTCTGGATTTCCGTCTGCAGGTCTTGAACCAGGGCGGCCAGACGGGCCTGGACCAGAGCTCGTTCGGCGCGCATCCGGGCGTAGATCTGTTCGGCCGCCAACCGGTCCTGCTGCTCCCTCTCCTTCTCCAGGGCCTCTTTTTCGCGGGGGCCGGGCGGTGGGCGGGGAGAGGCCTGTAGACGCTCGTCGGGTTGCTCGTCGAAGCTTGGTCGGTATTCGTCGCGTGGGGGGGCGAGCGTCTTGGAGGGAGCCGGGTCGGTCTGGAGGACTGGTCTTGGAGAGAGGACTCTGATGGGTTCCATTCGCATGGGCTGGGACCTCCAACCAGGAAATAGGGGACGGTCCGGAGCGCTTCAGCGTCCAGCCGGTCGGAAAGGTTCCTGCCTCAGGATTTGATGTAGTCGTCCCATTTATTGAACATCTTGTCCTGGGTCTTGGCTCGGTTCACCGTGACCTCTTGTTGGATCTCAAAGATCTTGGTTTGCGTGTCCTGCATGATCTTCCAGCGTTCCATCTGCTGCTTCTGGGCTTCCATGGCGGTGGTGGTCTGAATTGTCTGGGCTTGTTGGTAGTCGGACATGAACATCTGGAACTGGGCGACGGAGTTTGCTTGACCGATCATCTGACACCTCCTGGGGGATTGGGACCGGAGAACTTAGCGGCCTGTCCTGATCCTAGCCTTTGGTCCTGCACCGGGATTTGTCCGGGATCTTGCCAGGAGATGTCCGGGATCTTGCCGAGATTTGAACGCTGCAGAGGGAAAATATGAAGACGGCCCGAGGCAACTCGGGCCGTCTGGTTAGAAGATTCGGAAACCAGATATTCTAGGAGCGGATGTACTCATCCCACTTGTTGAACATCTTGTCCTGGGTCTTGGCCTTGTTCACGGTGACGTCCTGCTGGATCTCGAAGATCTTGGTCTGCGTATCCTGCAGGATCTTCCAGCGCTCCATCTGCTGCTTCTGCGCGTCGGCGCCGATCTGCGTCTGGATCGTCTGGGCCTGCTGGAAGTCCGACATGAACATCTGGAACTGGGCAACGGAATTAGCTTGAC
>JAAZKF010000243.1 GCA_012799975.1 Burkholderiales bacterium | reverse complement strand
GTCAGGCGCACCTCTGCGGTGCTCACGTAGTTTCCAACTACGCTCCGCTCCTCGATGCACGCCTTCCTGGCATCCAGACCCGCCTCGATGGCCTCGGTGCTCACGCCAGGCGGCGGATTCAGGCTCAGGTTGTTGTAGAAGGGCACCCAGAAGGCCAACAACCCCAGGGCCACCAACACCCCCACCGCCCCCAGTGCCCAGGGGCCCGCCATGCGCAGCGAGTGCTCGGTGCGCCGCTCGACCTGTTGATCCAGGCTCTCGGCCGCATCCAGCATCTGACAGGCCAACTCCTCGCGTTCGTCTCCGGCGGCGGCCGACCAGGTCAGTTGGGAGTCCAGGAGATCCGACTCGGCCAGGGCCTCGGACAGGGTCGAGCCCCGGTCCACGCGTTCGGCTACCCGGTCCAGTTCCCGGCGGACCGAGGGGCTCAGCACCACCGAGCCGGCCTGGCGCAGGGCCCGGGGCAACTCGACGCCGGCTGCCAGCAGGCTACCCAGGGCGCGGGCCCAGAGGGCCTGGTCGGCAAGCTGGCGCAAGGGACCTGCCCAGGGTATCCAGGAGGTCACGGTGGCGGTGGCCGGGCCATCGCGCAGCACGGCCAGGTTCAGGGCCACCAAGGCCACCAGCAGGAAGGCGGGTAGCAGGCCCGACTCCAGAAGGGCGCTCAAGGCCGGGGGGAGGGGACGACCCGCAGCGGCCGCCAGGGGGATCAGGACCCCGGGGACCACCAGGGTGAGCATCATCAGCAGTTGCAGGCCCAGGCAGTTCAGGATCAGCCAGGGATGGAAGAGGGCCTGGCGCACCCGGCGGCGGACCGAGTCGGAGCGCTCCAACCACTCCGAAAGGCGGGCCATCAGCGGAGCGGGTTTCTCGGAGGCCTCGGCGGCCTCGACCATGGCGGCGTAGAAAGGCGAGAAGACGCGAGGGTGCCGGGTGACGGCCTGGGTAAGGGTATCCCCCCGGGTCAGCGACTCGCCCACCCCGGCAAGCCAGGGAGAGGCCTCCCCCATGGCCTGGAGCCCCTCGGATAGCGGGTATCCCAGTCGGGCCAGCAGGGCCAGTTGCCGGGTGGCGTCTTGTAGTTCGGCCGGGCTCGGGGTCATGTCATCGTTCCGATCACCTGGTAGAGCGGCAGGAAGTAGGCCATGATCAGGGACCCCAGCAAGGCTCCCAGCGCCAGCAGGGCCAGGGGTTCGATCAGGGCCAGGCCGCGATGGACGGTCAGGTCGACCTCCCGCTGCAAGATACGCGCCATCCGGGTCAGCACACCGGCCGGGAACTCGCGGCTCTCGGCCTGGGAAATCAACCAAGCTGCGGTGCTGGGGAAGACCCGGAGCGCAGTCGCCTCGGCCAGGGTCGAGCCTTGGGCCACCTCGCCGGCCAGGCACTCCAGTTCCCCGGCGAAGGCTGGTGAGGAGGCGGCTTTCGCAGAGACCCGCAGGGCCTCGTCCAATGACAGTCCGCGGCTCAGGAGATAGTCCAGCCACTCCAGGCAGGTCACCGTCTCTTGGCGACGCAGCCAGGCCCCCAGGACCGGAAGGCGCATCCGCCAGGGGTCCAGGCCCCAGCGCCCGGCCAGGAGGGCGTCGATCCCCACTATCCCGACCGCCATGAGGATCAGCACCAGGGGACTGGAGAACCATTGCCTCAGCTCGATCCACATCCGGGTGAGCGGCGGCAAGTCCTGGTTCGGGGAGGGGAATCCCCCGAAGAGGGGGGGCAGGACCAGGGCCAGGACAAGCACGAGCGCCAGACCCGCCACCATCACCAATCGGGGGTAGGCCAGCGCCGAGCGCACCCCCATGCGCCGCCATTCGGTAGACTCCAACAGGTCGGCCGTCTGCTGCAGGGCCTGAGGCAGAGCACCTGTCTCCTCGCCGACCTGGACGGCTCGCTTCAGGACCAGGGGGACCGGACAGTCCTGCAGGGCTCGACCCAGGGAGTCTCCCCCTCGCACGTGCTCTTCCAGGACCTGCAGGAGTCGGGCTTCATGGCCCCGCGCGCGCAGGCGGAGCCGGCCCAGGGCCTCGAGTAGGGGGTGCCCCAGGGTCAACAGTGCTCCCAGGTCTCGCATCATGCGGGCCAGCACTCCCAGGGGAATCATCTCAGCAGGGCCTCGGTGGTGAGCCGGGTGAGAGGCATCATGACTCCCAGCATCATCAAGAGCGCCACCACCCCCATGGCGGCCGTCAGACCCACCTCGGTCAGGACCCGTCGCCGCCAGCGTGTCTGCTCGGCCACCTCCTGCAGATAGGTGGCGCAGTGCTCCAGGACCTGGGCCAGGTTTCCGTCGCGTTCGGCCTGGCGCACCAGCCAGCGCACCTGGGGTTCGAAGAGGTCGGGTCGGGCCTCCAGCACCTCGGCCAGGGTGTCTCCGGAGCCGGCTTGCAGGGCCCGGCGATACCGGGGGTCCGTGGTGGTTTGAGAGGCGACCTGGAGCATCTCATCCAGGCTCATCTCCAGGCGGGTCGCGGCGGCCAGGGCCCCCAGGACCAGCCCCTGGGCCTGCCGGTTTCCGGTGCCCAGTCGGGAGGCCAGGTTGGACATGGCCTCGCGGAGCGGGCGCCACAGAGCAGCCAGGAGAGCCAGCGGGATGCAGAGCACGAGTATGCCCAGCAGGAGAGGTAGGATGTGACTCCCTAGTATCAGTATCCGGGTCGTGGCCGGCAGACCGAGGCCCATGGCCTCCAGGGGGAGGGTCAGGCTGGGCAGGGCGTAGGCCCCCAGGATGAGGAGTATTCCGCCTGCCATGGGCAGGAAGATGAAGGTCCGCACCAAGGCCTCGAAGGGCAGGGGACCCTGGACACGTTCCAGGCGGGCCAGCGAGCGCAGGGCCTCGGGTAATTGTTCGGTGGCTTCGCCGGCAGCCACCAGCCGACTCCAGCGGTCGGGGAAGGCGCCCGTGGTGGTGAGGGCCTCCGCCAGCGTGGCCCCGCCGGCCAGGCCACGGGCTGCCTCCACAGCGGCAAACGCGGTGCGCGAGCGGCTGTAGGCCGCGTTGGAGCGCATCTCGGCGCCCAGGCGGGCCAGGGCCTGGTCCAGGGGCAAACCCAATTCCAGAAGGTCCGCCAGGGTCTCCGCCAGCAAGGCCCGGTCTTCAGCCGGGGTGCGGCCGCGGAACCAGTCGTACAGGAAGGGTGCCAGCACACCGGCCCAGCAGAACAGGCCTCCCACTTTCCAGAAGAACAATCCGATCAGGATCGAGACCTCGCCCAGCACACCCTCCAGGACCATCATCACCACTCCCAGGATGGAGAGCAGCAGTCCTATCAGGAAGAGGAGGAACGCCGACCACAGGATGGGGTATCCGACCCTCTTCATGGCAGCCTCCGCACCACGGTGACGCGGGCCGGGCCGAAGACGCCCGTGCTGCGCACCGTGCCTCCCTGGATCTCGACCTGGAAGAAGCCTCCCCGAGCCAGGTCTGGCGAGGTGAAGCTGTGCGGGGAGGACCAGCGCCTGCTGGCCAGCATGGCCTGGGCGTAGTCGGCCCCGGAGACGGCCATCGAGGAGGCGGCCAGTTCCGCCCGGTGGTGGGCCAGGCGGTGGCGCACCACCCCGACCAATCCGTGGGTGGCCAGGGTGGCCGTCAGTACCAGCGCGGCAAACCAAATCACGGCGATCAGGGTGAAACCGCGTTGCGTTCTCATCGGGGCACCCCCGCGGCGGGCCAGTCGAAAGAGAAGTGTCGGGGTTCCAGCGGACCGCCTGCCCGGGTCGGGGCCTGGAAGCAGAGGTGCACCGTCAAGACGCCGTTGCGCCGGATGGCTGCAAAATCTTTAAGAGGGATGGCCTGCTGACCCATCCGCAGGATTCCCTCTTGGAATCGCACCTCCGAGCCGTCGGCGAAGCGGATCCCGTGATTGTCGGGGTGAAGCTGGTAGGGGCCCAGCGAGGCGCGGCGGAAGAGGCCGTTGGCCGTTCTCTCGGCTTCCGCCATCAGGTCGGCCTGGAGCGAGATGCTGTGAATCTCGCGGTAGATCGAGACGACCAGGTCCAGGAAGGGCGTCAGGAGGAGAGCCATCAGGCCCATCACGATGGCCACCTCGATCATCGTGAAACCGCGGCGTGTCCTCATGGTCGGACCCTCAACAGCGTCAGGTGGGCTCCGGGTTCGCCGCCATTCCACTGCAGGTGCAATAACTTGAAGGCCGTGGGCTGGTCGGTCGGCCGCAGGTTCTCCGAGAGAAAGCTCCCCCAGACCTCGGCCCCGGGGCCTTCGCCCAGGTAGTCGGCCACCACCACCCTGCCGGCCAGGGAAGCCGGAAACAGCAGGGCTTTGCGATCCTCGCTCAGCGAGGCTGAGATCGGCTGGAGGGTCTCGCCGGCGGCCAGGAAGACTCCGAGCAGCTCATGGACCGGGGCCTGGGCCAGTTCCACCCGGTGGGGAGGTTGGCTGGGCACGGTATGGGCCTCTCCCCGCTCGGGCAGGCAGAACCGGTACTCGGCCACCACCCGGGCTCCAGGTCGTGGAGGCCCGCCATCCAGGGTGCGCATTTTCAGGGAGCCGGGGACGACGTGGGGTTGGCTTGGGGAAACCGTGCCGTCCGGGGCCACCTCCAGAAGCTCGGGGGGCAGCCGGTCGAAGTCCCGCCGGCGCAGCTCATCGAGGTTCACCCGCGCGTTGCGCAGCGTCCGCCGCGAGTGGGCCTCCAGGGCCAGCCCCTGGACCGAGTTGCGGGCTGACCGGGGCATGGCCAGGACGATGGCCAGGATGGCGATCCCGATCATCAACTCGATAAGCGTGAAGGCGCGTCCGGAGCGGACCAGAGGGGGCATCTCGGGGTGGGCTTCGCCTTGGAGCGGACGAGGGCCTGCTGCGAGAACCGGGGGAAGGCCTTGTGCAGGCCTGCCAGGAACACACTATTGATTCGGTGGCGAATCTAGGACCATGAGCCGTCCTCTCCGAAAAGAACAGGCTCGGAGGTCCGCCAGAAAGTTTGCCCTCCTCCGGCAGTAGAAAACCGGTCTGAATCGCGGCCACTGACATTTCCTGAGGGGGGACGCCCATGGTGGGACGGGGCGGGAGCTCAAAGGAGGTCCAGCATGCAGGCCAGAGGGTTCCGTCCCATCTTGTGGGGCTTGGCCACCTTGTTCCTGGTCGCCACAGGCGGACCCGTCAAGGCCCAGGATCTGTACATCCGCAATCGTCCGGTGCACGACGCGGTGGTCCGCGGCCAGGAGCACTTCGTGCCCCTGGAAGACTTGGAGAGGTATCTCACTGCTGCCGAGATCGAGCGCCTGGAGCTCGACCTGGAAAGCGGGGCGATCTTCGTGGATGGAGAGCCGTTGGCCGAAACCATCATGTTCGGAGAACCGGCCCGCCTTCCGCTGATGGCGGTGGCCCGGGCCCTGGGATTCACGCGCAGGGCCAACCCCGAGCTGGCTACCGTTGATCTGCTCTCACCCCAGGCTGTGAAGGCCAAGGAGCGCATCCCCCAGACCCGCGAGGGAGGCCGGGACTATCAGATAGCCAAGGCTGTGACCGCCAAGCTCCTGGACAAGAAGGGGTTGGATGGAGATCCCGAAGCGGCAGCACGGGTCACCCGGATCGGCAACGAGCTGGTGGCGGTTTCGCGGATGCCCAGCTTGATCTGGCACTTCCATGTGCTGGCTGATCCCACCCCGAACGCCTGCACCGCAGGTCCGGGATTCGTCATCATCACCCGGGGCCTGCTGGATCTGGGCCTCAACGACGACGAGCTGGCCGGGGTCCTGGCCCACGAAATCGCCCATGGAACCCTGCGTCAATTGGAAAAGCGGTTACACCTCCATGAGGAGATGTGGGGACTGGAGGCTCAGGCCGACAGGCTGCAGACCATCGAGTCGGCTCTCCAGGACAGGATCCGCGCCCTTCAATCCAGCGAGCAGGCCCTGCTTTCACAGCTCCAGTCGGCCCGGCAAGGTAACGAATCGAATTCCTACTCGGCTCTGGCCAGCCAGTTGAGTTCCTGTCGGGCCAGGCTGAGCCGTTTGATGTTGCAACTCGAGACGGTACAGACCCGCCGGATCCAGAATGCCCGGGAATGGCGCTACCACAATGACCAGGCCAATAGCCCGTTCTGGCGGAATGCCAAGGAACTGGACGCTGATATCCAGGGGATGCGCCTGGTCGTCGAGGCGGGATATCCGGCGGATGGGCTGATCCAGGCGCTGCTGAAGATCAGCAGGGCCGGCTTCCAGGAATTCGGAGATTCTTCGCTGCGCCCGGATATGGAAGCCAGTGACAGCCACCCCTCCCTCCCGACCCGGATCAAGCTTCTCGAGAAGGTCCTCCAGGATTGGCGCAACTCGGGGTGGAACCGCTGAGCCTTCCCTCCAGGATCTGCTCGCCGACGGCCCGGAAGCCGTCCAGGAGCCCGGGAAGATCCTCGGCCAGGGCCCAACCGACCAGTTCCAGGGAGCCTTCAGGGCCTCCCATGATTTGCTGCTCGTGAAGCAAAAAGACCTGGTCCTGGACCAGCACCACCGCCAGCCTCTCCCGGATCAGCGCCTGCCCCGAGCCGCGGGTCGTCTCCCCCAGAATCCGATGGTTCGGAGTCCGGTCCGAGGGCCCCGGGCTGGTCGCCGGCGAAGAGGTCAGGATCAATCTGGGCAGGAACCGCCCCTGACCGACTCGCGGTTCGAAGCAGACCAGTTCGGCACCTTTCGCGGAGGGCGTCCCGCGCCATCCGCGTGGGGGACGCAGGACCAGACCGGTCCTGGGCTCGCGGACCGGGACCGGGTCGAGAGCCGGGGGGGTGGACGAAGGAGCTGGCGGAACTCCTAGCCTGAAGACCCTGGAGGCCACGCGCATCCGCTCCCGCCCCGAGAGGACCAGGACCAACTCGGTTCCGGGAAGGAGGTCCCGACCCGAGAGAGGTGAGCCATCCACGTCCAGGATGCGGCTGCGCTGGGGGTCCAGGAAGCATTCCAGAGACTTGCCCTCGGGGGTTTCCACCCTCAGGGTGGGCCCGGAGGCCGAATAATCCAGGCAGGTCGCGCTGAGCATACTCTGGTCGGGGACATCGCGGGTGCGAAAGTCAGGTTTTTGCTTCTGCCTCTCCACCCCGTAGCGCTGCATGGTCTCCAGGATGGCGGGCGGCACCGAAGTGCGCTGTCGCTGCGCGCGGGCGGCCGGGGTCAATATCAGGCCCGCCCCCAGGACCAGAATGCAGGCCATGAGGATGGAGCAGTTCTTCACCCTGGGCTTCCCTCCGAATACTTCCCCTCGAGATGGAAAACCGGCCCTCCCGAGCCGGTCTGGACGTGGCTCGTAGGACCGGCTCGGGAGAGGTTGTCTCAGGCCAATCAGGCCAGACGACGGGGAGCGTTGCGCGAAGCCAGGTGACGAAGGGTCTCGGCCGGGTTAGCGAAGCGGGTCAACAGGATCATGGCCGCGATCACGAAGGGCTTGTGGCTGGCCTCCCGGTACGTGTCGAGGCGATAGCGTTCGAAGACCGAGGCCGCAACCTCGCCTTCCTTGCAGCTCACATCCGTGATGTCGGCAGGCAGGCAGTGGCAGTACAGGGCCTTGCCATCCCGGGTGTGGGCCATCATCTCCTCGGTGCACTCCCAGTCCTTGTGGCGGGCATTCTCGGCCAGGGCTGACTCTTCGAGC
>JAAZKF010000242.1 GCA_012799975.1 Burkholderiales bacterium | reverse complement strand
GGACTGGTGGGGATCTCCTCTCCAGGCCCGGCCACGACCCAGCGGCATTCCCGAGCCTGGGGACCGTCCCCACTGCGCCCTACGGCCACCTGGGTACCGTCGGGAAGCCGCACGATCACCCCCCGATTTCCGAAGGGGATCGAGCTTCCATCCGGCAGTTCGAGGCGCCCACCGGCGATCCGCAGCCCCCCGGGATTCCCTGATGAGAGGGCCACCCCCACGGCGGTGTTCTGGGAACCCGAAACGGCGACGACCGCCAGGGCCTGGGCCCGACACGACGCCGACAAAGCACCCGTGCCGTCCACCGCAACGGACCCCAGGGCCTGACCGGGTCTCAGTTCATGGACCCCGGAAAGTCGGGGGGCGGGTCTTCCCAGGAAGACTCCCCAGGCCTGCAGCAGGGCCTGGTGACACTCGCGCTGGCGAGAGGTTCGGACCAGGCGGTTCCAAGCCTGGTAATCGGCACCTCCGGAGTGTCCAGGCAGCGAAGGAGGCGAGCTGGGGTAGAACATCTTTCGTAGGCCGGTCTGGATCTTCATTGTCGGTTCCTCCCTGAGAGTGGTGTATCTCCAGGGTAGGCAAGCCTTCTGTGCAGAACCTGGGATTGGAAGGAACCCTCTTGCCGAAAGATGAACCTGCCGTGAACATCCTGCGCGCGGAAACCCGCCCAAGGGCGGCGAAGAAGCCCCAGAACCAGGTATACCTGAGGCCGCGGCCCCGACCCCGGCGACGAAAAGCTACGATAGGAAGGAAGGACCGATGAGAGTGTTCCCCGCCAGGGCTCTGGCCCTGCTCGCCTTGTGCCTGCTGACCTGGCTGGTCACAGCCTGCTCCAATCCGAGCACCTCGCAACCCGCGGAGGAGGTCCACTTCCCGGACCCCGACTCGGCGACAGGACCCTACCTGCTGGTCCACTTCACGGCTGACTGGTGCCCGGCTTGTCAGACCTTCAAGCCGACCCTGGCCCGTTTCGAAGCCGAGAACCTGGACAAATTTCGTCCCCTTCACATCGACGTGGACAAGCGCGAGGCACCTGACTTCGAGAAATACATCCCCTTTCTTCAAGAAGGTTCTGAAGGCGCCATCCCCTACACCGTCCTGCTGGACGAGAAGGGTACGAAGGTGGCGGACTGGACGGGGGCCGTCCCCTACGAGAAACTGGTGGAAGACTCCCGACCCCAACTGGACAAGATCCCCTGAGGTCGGAATTGGAGCTGGCCCGACCGGCCGCGCCAGGGGGGAGAAGATGTCCGGCGGATTCATGGTCGCAGGGCTTTTGCCCCCATGTCGGGGGAATCCCGCGAGCCCCCACCCTGAAGAGGCTGGGACGCAATTTACCTGGATTTCAAGACTGAAGAGTCCCGGTCGGTTACTCTCCACAAGAGGGGGGTCCCTGAATTCCCCCGGGAAAAGGATGTTCCGAAACCCCATGCACAGCCTCCGCCTCTTGGGACAGTGCCACATTCCTGCAGTTCCGGACCGTGCCCGACCTCAGCCGACTCCCGTAACCCAGGAGACGATCCAGATCGATCTGGTGCACGTGAACGATCTGCACGGGGCCGTGGACCCGATGCTGGACGGGGCGACGGGTGGGGACTCGCTGGTCGGAGGCCTCTCCCGCCTCAAGACCGCCATCGATCGCACCCGAGCCGAGAATCCCCAGGGAACCCTGGTGCTGAACGCCGGCGACCTGGCCGAGGGTTCGATGATCGCCTACCTGACCCGTGGGCGCTCGGTGGCCGAGGCCATGAAACCCTTCAAATTCGACGCGGTGGCCCTGGGCAACCACGACTTCGCCTGGGGTCAGGCGGCTCTCTCAGGTATGATCGGCGCCCTGAGCGCTCCCATCGTGGCTGCCAACGTCGTAAAGACTTCCGATGGCACCGTCATGGATGGAGCCGTCCCCTACGTGATGAAGGAGGTCCAGGGCGTCAACGTGGCCGTGATCGGTCTGGACACCCCGAATATCCGTCACTACGTGGCCGACGAGAAACTGGAGGGGCTGGACTTCAAGGGCGGAACCGAGACCGTGGCCCGCTACCTGCCCGAGGTCCGGGCCAAGGGGGCCGACGTAGTGGTCGTACTCTCCCACATGGGCTTCGAGGAAGATCGCAAACTGGCCCGAGACCTGCCCGGGATCGACGTGATCGTCGGAGGGCACAGCCACACCAAACTTCCCGAGGGGCACCGCGAGGGCGAAACCCTGATCGTCCAGGCCGGCTCGCTGTCCAAGTTCATGGGGCGAGCCACCCTGCACATCGATCCCATCACGCGCCGGATCATCCACAGCGAAGCCCGGGTCATTCCCGTGCTGGTCGAAGAGCTCTCTCCCGACCCCGAAGTAGAGCGGATCCTGGCACCTTACGTGGCCGAGGCCGAACAGGTCGGCTCACGTATCATGGGCGTGGCCACCGAAAACCTGCGCCATGGGCACCGGGAGGCCCACAAACTCAACCAGATCCATGCCGACTCGCTCTTGAAGGCCTCCGGCGCCGACCTCGGGATCTGCAACTCGCGAACCCTGCGCAACAACGTGCCCAAAGGAGAGGTAACCTTCAAAGACCTGTATTCGGCCCTGCCCTTCACCGAAGAGAACTACGTCGTGCTACGGGCCACCGGGCGAGAGGTCCTGGTCGAGATCGAAGACGACCTGCGCGACTCCGCCACCGAACTGGCCGTCCCGACGGGACTGCGCTACGAGTATGACCCCTCCCTCCCCGAGGGCAGCCGGGTGGTAAGCTGTACGCTGCCGGACGGGTCTCCCCTGGACCTGGACCGGGAGTATACCGTCGTCATGAATGAAACCATGTCGAAGAAGAAGGTCTTCCGAGACGCGCCGGGACGCCAGGTGCTCGGGCCGGTGCAACCTCTCTTCTTCGAAGCCTTCCAGCAAGGATCGCCCTGGTTGGACGACGCGGATGACCGGGTACGTCGCCTGGAACCCTCTCCTCCTGAACTACAAGAATAAATTTTAAGCGCGTAGGCCTCCCCTCCCTGGCCCCTGAACCCTGCCCCTCCCGAGACGAGGCGGAGGTGAGCGCCGCTTGGGGAAGGAAGGTCTGACGCATGCGCCTGGCGACCCGACTGGTCAACGCTCCCTGGGAAGACCCGGCCCTCCTCGTCCAACTCGAAGGCCAGGGCCTGGCCTGGCTGGTCGACTGCGGCACACTGACCGCCCTGCGCCCCCGCGACCTGCTGCGCGTCGACCGGGTCTTCCTGACCCACGCCCACATCGACCACTTCATCGGCTTCGACTCCCTGCTTCGCATGCACCTGGGCAGCTCCGGGACGCTGAGCTTCTATGGCCCGGAGGGCCTGACGGACCACATCCGGGGCCGACTGGCAGGTTATGCCTGGAACCTGGTCGAGGATTCCGAACTGGTCCTGGAGGTTTGCGAGATCCTGCCCCACCAGGTCCAATGGACCCGCTTCGCCTGCCGTCGACGCTTCACCGCTGAACCCGGACCCCAGCAGGCCCACGAGGGCTTCCTGGAGCTTCCCGAAGGTGTCATCCTGCGCTTTGCCTGGATGGAGCACGGAGTCCCCTGCCTGGCCTGGGTGCTGGAAGAGCCCGACACGCATGCCGTGGACCCTGAAGCCCTGCGGGCGGAGGGGATCTCCCCCGGCCCGTGGCTCTCGGAACTCAAGCAGAAGGCCGCTGCGGGCCAGCTCTCAGAGACCATCGAACTGGGCGGCCGAGCAGTTGCCGTCCGGGACCTGGCCCGGCGCTTGCTGCGGTTGCAACCGGGGAGGAAGCTAGCCTACGTCACCGACACGATCTTCAACAAGAAGACGGTAGCCGCCCTGAAAAAGGTAGCCCGCCCGGTCGACGAGCTGTGGTGCGAGGCCTCCTACCTGCACCTTCAGTGGGACAAGGCGCGTGCAAACCTGCACATGACGGCCCGCCAGGCGGGGCG
>JAAZKF010000241.1 GCA_012799975.1 Burkholderiales bacterium | reverse complement strand
GCCCTTTTGGGCGGGCTGCTCAAGATCCGGCCCATCCTCTCGTTTGAGGACCACTCGGTGGTGCCGCTCGCCAAGGCCTTCGGCTTCGAGCAGGCGCTGAACTGCATCGTGGACATGGCCGCCGAGGACCATCGGCTCAAGCCCCTCCGCCGGATTTTCGTGATCCACGGGGCGGCGCCCCAGGCCGCAGATCGCCTCGAGCAGAAGGTCCGCGAGAAGATCCCCGGCGGCTTCGAGATCCTGCGCACCGAGATCTGGGCCGTGATCGGGACCCACGTGGGCTCCGGGGCTGGCCTACCACTCTTGAGGACGGCTCGGGGGTTCCAGAAAACCCACCCTCCGTCATGTTCGCATCTCCCTGCCCCGGCTCCAGCCACCACCTCCCTGAAGTGGCGGGCACCGAATACGGGTCAAGAAGGGAACCTCAGCCTGAATCCGTTCAGCGGGCTGCGCCGGCGGCTCGTGCCAGGGCAGCAAATTCCTCCAGGACCAGGGTTTCGGGGCGACGAGTGGGGTCGATGCCGGCGGCTTCCAGCACAGCAACCGGGTCTGAGAGGGTTCCTGCCAGGGAACGACGCAGCGTCTTGCGCCGCCCCCTGAATGCCGTCCGGATCAGGCGGAAGAGCAGGTCTGGGGGAGCCTCGACCGGTGGCACCCGGTGCGGCAGCAGTCGCACGACGACCGAATCCACCTCGGGTGGGGGCTGGAACGATCCCGGTCGGACACGGAACAAGGTCCGGACCTCTGCGTGATACTGGACGAAGTGGCTGAGCGAGCCGCTCTCCCGAGTGCCCCGGGCGCACATCCGCTCGGCCACCTCCTTCTGGACCATCACCCACATTCCCCGGATGCGCGGGCTGCCCTCGAGCAGCAGCTTCTCCAGGATCGGGGTGGTGATGTAGTAGGGGAGGTTGGCCACCACCTTCCAGTCCTCGTGCGAGGCCAGGATGGATTTCAGGTCCATCTGGAGGATATCGCCTTGGATCACCTTCAGGTGGGGATGGTCCGGGAGGCGTTCAGCCAGATCGCGATCGAGTTCGACGGCCAGGACCAGTCGGGCCTTGCGGGCCAGGTCCAGCGTCAGGGCACCACGTCCAGGACCGATCTCCAGGACCCGGTCCTGTGGCCCTACCTCGGCCTCGGCCAGGATGCGCGCGATGACGCTCCGATCCTTCAGGAAGTGCTGGCCCAGGCGACGTCGCGGCATGGGCCGGCCCTTCGAGCGTCCCCGACCCGGCCCCTGCGTTTCCCTTGCGCAATGCCTTCTGTCAGATATAATGCCCCCGATGGCAGGCTTCCCAGGAGGGCTCAGGGTGGCTGGCGAATCCTGCTCCTCCCGGATCAGGGGGACAGATGGCCTCCCTGTTATCCGGCAATCCCGATAGAAACGGTACCTGAATGCAGAACCCGGAGAACAGCGGACCCGTCCGCGTCGCCCAGGAGGAAGAGGTCCGAATCGCCTGGTGGAAGCAGATTCCCAGCGCCCGGCGCCTGGTCTTGTTCTCACTGGTCACCTTCGTCTTGGCACTCGCCGCGCTGGCTGGCGGGTTTACCTACATGCAGGTCCTGCCCGAAAACGGAGGGCAGAATTTCTTGTTCGGCCCGGGGGGGCTGTATGAGACCTTCACCCGCACTCCCGGCGAGAGGGCCTTCCAGGGACGCGCCCGGATGAATATCCTGTGTCTGGGCATCGACTACAACTACGACGAGCGAGGCATCCACTACACCAAGGGGGCTCGCTCGGATACCATATTCGTGATCAGCGTGGACGCCCAGGGACGCACCTTGAACGTGCTGTCCATCCCCCGAGACACCCAGGTGTTGATCAACGAGGAGATCGGTTACGACAAGATCAATGCCGCCTACTCCTACGGCGGGATCGAGCAGGCCAAGGCCACTGTCTCGAATTTCCTGGGGATCCCGATCGACCACTTCGTGATCGTCCGGGTCTCGGGGGCGCGCAAGCTGGTAGATGCCATCGGGGGGTTGCACGTCGAGGTCGAGAAGAAGATGGACTACGACGACAACTGGGGCAACCTGCACATCCACCTCGAGAAGGGACCCCAGGTCCTGAATGGCGAGCAGGCTGTGGGTTATGCGCGCTTCCGGATGGACGAGGAAGGGGACCGGGGGCGCATCCGGCGCCAGCAGCAGATCATGGAAGCTCTGGTCCGGCGCTTGAAGGACCCCATGGTGGTCCTGAGGCTGCAGGCCTTGGTCAAGGCGGTCAAAGAGAACGTCGAGACCGACTTCAGCGTGCTGGACATGCTGGACCTGACCTACCTGTACAAGGACTTCGACCGCACCCGCATGAAGACCGGCGTTATAGTGGGGGATGACGCGGACATCAACGGCGTCAGCTACATCATCCCCTACGCCCCCGAGAACAATCGGATCGTGATGGAGCTCCTCAAGGAACCCTCGGACTTCTCACGTCAGGACCTGCGCATCGAGGTCCTCAACGGCTCCGGGGATGAGGCCGCCGTGGGCGAGGTGGCCGAAGCCTTGCGCCGTGAGGGGTTCCAGGTGGCCCGGGTGGCTCAGGCCGACCGCTCCGACCATGTCTCTACGATCGTAATCGATCGCCGGGGCAGCGTGGCCGTGCGCTCGGCCATGGAGAGCCTTCTGCGTGGTGCCTTGTACGAACGGGATGTGCGGGAGGAGTCCCCGGGGCAATATGACGTAACCATCATCGTCGGGAGGGATCGGCTGGAGGAGGTACCCTCTTTTTCGTTCCCCCCTCCGTCCTATCCCCGCTATAATCCCGAACCGGTAGAGCCTTCCCCCGAGCCGGAGGATCCGGAGACTTCCAGGTCGGAACCCGAATGGGAAGAGCCGATCCCACCTGAAGGGGCAGAAGAACCCGCTCTGGAGCCGGAGGAGCCAGGCGCCCCGGTTCTGGAACCGGAACCACCGCTGGACCAGCCCGACCCGCCCCCGGCCCGACCGGCGCCTCCAGCAGCCCGACCCTCGACCCCTGCACCGGCTCCCATCGAGACTTCAGTTCCGGCACCGGCACCCCCACCGGCTCCGGTGCCGACGGCCGAACCCCTGGTCACGCCGCAACCCGAGCCGACCAGCGCCGAGATGTAGGGACCAGCGGATGGGGGGTCAGCCCTGCGCAAGTTGCTCCCGGAACCGGCGGATCTCCCTTTCCAGGTGCAGATGGCCGTAGTGGGCGGTCAGATCCCCGCGGGTCTTCTCCAGGCAGCCTCGAGCCACGTCGGTGGAACGGCGCAGTCCGCGGGTGATGGCGTCGGGAAAGTCGACGGTGGTTAGGACGTAGAAGACCTCGTCCATCAGGCCCAGCAGTCTCTCGGCCGTCTCGATTTCGCCCTGGCGCATGCGGTCCAGGGCGTGGCGGCGCAACTCGCCGACCGCTTCGGCCAGGCCGTTCAGGTAGGGTGCGTTGCCGACCTGGAGTTCGTCGGGGCTGGGGAAGTTCGATCCGGTGACCATCTCGAAGGTCAGGCAGGCCTCGGCGTACTCCTTTTCGGCGTCCTGGAGGAAGCCGGCGTAGTAGACCTCCGGATGGGCCCCGAGCGCTTCGCGGACCTGATCCAGGGCCTGGCGGGCCCGCTGGATGCACTCCCTGGCCTGTTCGGGTTCGAGGCGGTGGATGGCTCGGATGGCCAGGCTGGACTCGCGAATCGCACGCCGGTGCATGGCCAGGCCTCGTTCGCGGGCGGCGTCGGTCTCTTCCATCTGTCTGCTGATCTGGCTGATCACGTCGTGAAGCTGGTTCTTGCTCATGGAATTTGCGCTTCGCGGGACTGTCTGCTCCGACCTTTATGGGGAGTCTACGGGGGAGCCGCCGGGCTGGCGCAGAAAGAGAGCCGCCATGAGTGGCAGAGAGGAAGTAAGGGGCCGACGCGGTCGGGTCTGGAGCGCTCTGGGGCTGCGAGAGGGTGACTGCCTCTCGGTCATGGGGAGTGGAGGCAAGACCACGCTGCTGCGCCGTCTGGCCGAGGATACCGAAAACGACGTGATCCTGACCACGACCACCCACATGGCCCCGCCGGGACATCCGCAGGACCCGCCTTTCCTCGCCTTCCAGAACCTCGAGCGCTTTCGCCTCGACTGGGCAGGACTGCCGCCTCCCCGGCGCCTCCTGACCGGCCGCTTTCAGCCTGGGGGGGGCAAGCTTGCGGGGCTTCTTCCCGAGGAAGTGGATGGCCTGGCCGACCTGCCTGGATTGGCCTTGCTGGCCGTCGAAGTGGACGGATCCCGGGCCCTTCCCGCCAAGGCCCATGCTTCTCACGAACCCGTCTTCTTCTCTCGCAGCACGGTCGGCGTCTCGGTGCTGGGGATGCAGGCCCTGGGTCGACGCGTCTTGGAGGGAGAAGTGCATCGTCCCGCTTTGATGATCCAGCGCTTCGGCTGGAGTTCAGGTCACCGCCTGGAGCTCGAGGACCTGGAACGGATCGCCGGGGCCTACCTGGCTCTCCTGCCTCCAGGGAGGCGGATCCTGGTCCTCAGCCAGGCCCGCTCGGTCCCGGAGGATCTCCTGCGCGACCTGGCCAGACGGTTTCGCGATCGCGTGGAACGGGTACTGGGGCAGTCGGAGGACGGGCTGGAGGTGTTGGGATGAAGACGGTTGCACTGCTGCTGGCGGCGGGTGCGGCTCGGCGCATGGGGCGCTTGAAGCAATTGCTGCCCTGGCAGGGAAGGCCCATGCTTCAGCATGCCCTGGATCACCTCCTAGACTCGAGGGTGGATTCGGTCGTCCTGGTGCTGGGGTGTGAGGGGGAGCGAGTCCTGCAGAATCTGAGCCTGCCTGCCGGAGACCGGGTCCGCGTGGTGCACAATCCCGATTGGCGAACGGGGATGGCCAGCTCGCTGGTCTGCGGTCTGCAGGCAGCTCCGGATGCGGAAGCTGTCTTGGTAGCCCTGGGAGACCTGCCGGCCATTCCACCTGGAGTCGTGGACCTGTTGATCGAAGAGGCCGCGCAGGGAGGATACACCGTCGTAGCCCCCGTCTACGAGGGGCGGCGCGGACACCCGGTCCTCTTCGGCCGGACCCACTTCGACCAGTTGCGAGCGCTGGAGGGGGATTCGGGGGGAGCCGGGATCCTGCGCGCCCATCCCGGGCAGGTCCGGTTGGTCCCGGTGGATTCCTCCGGGATCCTGCACGATGTGGATCGTCCCGGAGACCTCTTCCGCCTGGCAGGACGCGAAGACCTTCCCCTGGTCATGCTCCGCGGGGGGGGAGACCTGGCCAGCGGGGTGGCCCACCGGCTCTTCGTCTCCGGTTTCCCGGTGCTCATCCTGGAGTTGCCCCAACCTCGCATGGTCCGGCGGACGGTCAGCTTCGCCGAAGCGGTCTACCGGGGACAGGTGCGCATTGAGGGTGTTTCAGCCCGCCGGGTGGAGGAGCCCCTGGCCTGTCCTGGCGAGATCCCGGTCCTGGTGGACCCCGAGGCGGAAACCCTGGAGGAGCTCGAACCCGGAGTCCTGGTGGATGCTCGGATGCTGAAGGCCAACCGCGGAACCTGCCGAGGGCAGGCCCCGGTCGTGGTGGGCCTGGGGCCGGGCTTCCAGGCCGGGCAGGACGTGGACTTCGTGGTCGAGACCCAGCGAGGTCATGACCTGGGGCGCGTCCTGCTGGAGGGAATGGCCCGGCCCGATACGGGCATCCCCGGCATCCTGGGAGGCGAGGGCACCCGTCGGGTGGTGCGAGCCCCCCAGGCCGGACTCTTCCGGAGCGAGCGCGAGATCGGCGAGCTGGTCCGGCAAGGAGACCGACTCGGCCGGGTAGGCTCCTTGCCGGTCCTCTCGTCCCTGGATGGCCTGCTTCGGGGTCTGCTCCACGATGGTCTGGAGGTGCGGTCCGGGGAGAAGATCGCCGATGTGGATCCCCGGGGAGACCAGGTGGATGTCCACACCCTCTCGGATAAATCCCGGGCGGTGGGGGGAGGCGTTCTGGAGGCTGTAATGCGGGGGCTCTTCGGGCATAAAGCCTTTGCAGACGGCGTTGGGCGATCCGTGTTGGAATAAGGCTGCTGACCTCAGGCGATTTTTCTTTCGGCGAAGAAATTTTTCCCGATATCAACAGGGTTTGCGGTTTTAACCAAAGAAAAAAAATGAGTGGAATCTTCATCTCATATCACGACCGTCGAGCCCCTGTCTGTCCTGGCCCTTTCGCCTGAGAATCCCTCTCGGTCCGCTCACGAACCAGCGTTGGGCCTGGTGGAAGACATCGACCCGGTGCCGATCAAGGAACGCCCCCCCCTGGGCGTGGTGGAGTTGGTGCTGGAGGAAGGGCAGTCCGTCCGCGCCTTCGGCGTGGTCTATGGCATCGAACACACCATTTCGGGTGAGGGTTTTACCGCCCGAGTCTTCCTGGATCAGTACAACCAGCGCCTCCGCGTCTACAGCTACGAGGCCACCGACTACGAAGCACTGGTCCTGAAACTGCGCTGGCTGGCCGAGGCCAACGGCTTCGACAAGATCCTCTGCATGGCCCATGCTCACGACTGGGAACAGTTCCTGCGCCGCGGGTACGTCCTGGAGGCCATCCTGAAGTACTACCAGAACGGCAGCGATGCCATGGTGATGTCCAAGTTCCGCTCCCAGGAGCGCCTCACCTCGCACTGCATGATGCAGGAAACCTTGCTGATCGAAGATCTCATGTCTCGCGAAGTCCGGCCTTCGAAGCGGTCCATCCCCGAAGATCATGAGTTCCGATTGGCCCACGAGGACGACATCCCAGAACTCACCGAACTCTACCGGGCCATCTTCGAAACCTACCCGACGCCCCTGATCCACGCCTCCTACCTCGAGCAGGTCTTGGAAAGTGAGTGCATCTTCGCGGTTTGCCTCCATGAAGGGCGGATCATCTCGGCGGCCAGTGCCGAGCTACGTCCCGAGTTGAAGGCCGCGGAGTTGACCGACTGCGCGACCATCCCACAGGCCCGGGGGCGCGGATTGATGAGCCACCTGCTGAAGTTGTTGGAGGAGGATTTGCGTCGGCGGGACTACATCTGCGCCTATACCATGGCGCGGGCCCGCAGCTTCGGCATGAACATGGTCTTCTACCAACTGGGGTACGAGTTCAACGGCCGCCTGGTCAACAACTGCGACATCCACGGAGGCTATGAGGACATGAACATCTGGGTGAAGGATCTGCGCCGTAGCGCCTAGGAATCCCCTGCTCCCCACGTCCACCCGGAATCGCCGCGCCCGGTTTTTCAGCTGATCGGCTGTTCGGGCAGGCTCGAACCCCGGAAACTGCGGATAAGGTCCTGCTTGAGCTTCAAGAGTTTAGAGGTCAGCGAGACGTGGTAGATGTGGGGGTTGCGCAGGCGGCGCACGCCGGGATCCAGCTTTTCCAGGTCCTGAATACGCACCTGGCGTATCTCCTCCAGGCTGGGCAGAGGCTCGACCAGGCGCCCCTGGACCAGGATGGGCTTGAGCAGGGGCTCGATCTGGCTGAGGTCCTTCCGGTCGAGGATTCGGAAGACCCCTTTCTCGGTGGGGTGGTGGGCCACCAGGGTATCCATGCGCTCGGGATTTTCATCCGAGAGCCCCACCAGGTCGGCCGTGGCGTGGCCTCGGTCGTCGTACAGGCGCCAGGCCAGTTTGTGACCCGGGTTGGGGATCTTCGAGATGGATTCCGAGAGTTTGATGGCGGGGTTCCAGCTGCCGGCCTTCTCGACGGCCACCAGCTTGAAGACTCCGCCCAGGGCGGGCTGGCCTTCCGAGGTGATCAGGCGCGTTCCGACGCCATAGGTCAGACGTCGGATCAGGGCCTCGGGTTCTACCGAGTAGCGCGCCGCCTCCTCGCGGATCTGGGCGTGGATCTGCCAGATGGTCAGCTCGTCGAGCTCGTTGGACAACACGATGCTGGTCTCGGGGAAGCCGGCCTCATCCAGCATCCGGGCCGCCTGGATGGCCAGATATGCCAGGTCTCCGGAATCCAGCCGGATGCCTATCGGGCGATGGCCCTGGCGCTTCAGTTCTTCGAAGATGCGGATGGCGTTGGGCACCCCGCTCGCCAACGTGTCCACCGTGTCCACCAGCAGCAGGCAGTTGTCGGGGTAGGCCTCGGCGTAGGCCCGGAAAGCATCCAGCTCGGTTCCCCCCAGCGCGATCCAGGCCTGGACCATGGCGTGGGAGTGGGTCCCCTTCGGCGAGAGCCCCATGGCATATGAGACCCCCGAGTTGGAGGTGTAGTCACACCCGCCGATCAGGGCGGCCCGGGCGCCCTCGATGGCTCCCTTGCCGTGCCCTCGGCGCATGCCGAACTCCAGGAGCAGGTTCCCCCCGACGCTGTGGCGGATCCGCGCCGCTTTGGTGGCGATCAGGGTCTGGTAGTTCAGGATGTTCAGCAGGGGGGTCTCGAGGATCTGGGCCATCGCCAGGGGACCTTCGACCACGGTCAGGGGGACCTCGGCGTGGACCACCCGGCCCTCCGGGATTCCCGTCAGGGTCAGCCCTTCGAAGTTCCCCTCCCGGCGCAGGAAGTCCAGGAAATCGTCCCCGAAGACCCGGCGGCCGTCCGGGCCGGTCTCGGCCCGGAGATACTCCAGGTCGGATTCGCCGAAGCGGGTCTCCAGCATCCAGTCCACCAGCCAGCCCATTCCGGCGCTGATGCAGTAGCCGGCCTGGTGCTCGCCATAGTCCGGATAACGACGGAAGTAGTGGTCGAAGTGGGCCTTGCGCTCGTGCAGGCCGGCTCGGAAGTAGAGCTGGGCCATGGTGAGCTGGTACATATCCGTGAAGAGGGCGCCTTCGGCGACCTGACGCAGTGTTCTTCTCATGGTGGGGCTGGTTCGCGTCCAGTCCGGAATCCCCTGGACCTGATCGAGGGCAGGCCGGTTCTCAGGGACCTTCCACGCCCGGCGAAGCGGATGCCGCAGGGGCCGGCTTGCGGAAGGCGGCGACGAAGTCCGGCTGGGTGGCCGGGGTTCCCGCGGAGGAGAGGTCCACGACCTGGAACTCTTCGAATCCGGCCCGGTCCATGACCCGGCGCAGCCCCTCCAGGGAAGGGTACCCGCAGTCATCGAGGACCATGATCCCTCCGGGGCGCAAGGCTCTCTTGACCGACTTCAGCCAGGGGATGGTCTCGCGCTCCAGGGTCTCGGGGGTTCCCACGCCCACGTGGATCCCCGCCTCGTGGACGATGTCCACGCTCTCGGCGGGCAGCCTGCAGTCGTCCAGTCCCCCCCGGACCAGTTTGATCTCCCCCCAGGCCAGCGCATGGCGTCGGGAGATCCGGTCGATGAGGGATTCGTAGCCCGGTCCGATCTCGACCCCGATCACGACGCCCGAAGGGCCCACGACCTCTCGGACGGCTTCGAAGATCTGCCCGGTCCCGTAACCCAGCTCGGCCCAGGTGCAGCCCTTGAGGGCAGCCGGGTCCAGGACCTTCAAGGCGCGGTTCATCTGACGCCATCCCGAGCGCGTGGAGGTGTTGCCCGTGAAGAACTGGCGGACGGTGTCGGCCTTGGTATAGTCTCCGGCCTTCTGCTGCTCCAGGAGCGTCCGGATCGGCTCGCGGTCTCCCTTCACCTCCCAGGCCATGATCTGCATGGCATGGAGGGGTTGGATGTACTCCTGGTCGTGGAAGACCAACTGGTAGAAGACCTCCTCCAGAGGGTCGAAGGTCCAGGATTCGCCTCCGTTCCGGTAGCCTCGCTCGGTGAAGTGCTTCGACAGCGTCTGCATGGCTTCCGGATCCAACTCCGAGAGTTCCTCGGCCATCCGGCGCAAGGGAAACTTGAACACGGCCGTGGAGCCCAGGACTACCCGGTTTGCAGGTTTCAGGATGGCGGCCGACCTGTTCAGGGATCGGCTCAGGCTCTCGATCCGCTCGGCCCGGGACAGGCGGTCGGAGGCTTGGAGGCCGGCGATGTAGGCTTCAAGAACCTCGATCAGGGCTCTCTTCTCCTTCGAGAGGAGATAGTGGGACGGAGGGTGCTCGACCTTCGGGGAGGGCCCGCCCGGCGAGCCCCCCTCGGGTTCCGCCAGGAGCCGTGGGAGCATCAGGCCCAGGTTCAAGAGCAGGAGCAGCAGGAGCCACCAGCGCAGCCGCCGGCCCGGCGAGTGGATGGTCATGGTCGGTCGCCTCCCTCTGCTCCCCTGCAACAGCCTCCTGTTTCGCTGCGCTCCGAGCAAACCCTGGCGCCCGAGGAGGGGCCGAACCGGAGGGTGGGGAAGGGTGATGGTCGGGCGCCAGACCGCGTTTCGCCCGTCTTGTGGGAGGTCCAGGTGAACGAGCAGAACCTGTCATTACAGGAAGTCCTTCGGGGTCTGCAGAGCCGGCGTGCCGCCTGGGCCGCCATGCCGGCCCCCCGGCGCGTGGCCCTGCTGCGGGAGTGCCTGGCCCAGACCCGGCACGTCGCCCAGGCCTGGGTCGATGCCGCCTGCGAGGCCCGGGGGCTGGATCCTAGGGGTCCCCTGGGCGGAGAGGAATGGCTCTCGGGGCCTTACGTCCTGATGCGCCATCTGAGATTGTTGGCCGAATGTGGGGAGGGGAAGTATGCCTCGCTGCCGGCCCGTCTGCTGGAAGGGCGGACGGTGGCCCAGGTCTTCCCCCGAACTCCGATCGAGCGGATGTTGTGGCAGGGCTTCCGGGGGGAGGTGGTCCTGGCCGAGGGCGCTTCACCGGAACGCGGTCAAGCCTGGCACCGGATCGGCGGACCCGGGCGCCTGGCTTTGGTGCTGGGGGCAGGCAATATCACCTCCATCGCTGCCTGTGACGCGTTGCACATGCTCTTTGCCGAGAACTCGGTGGTCCTGGTCAAGCTCAATCCGCTCCTGGATTCGCTGCAGCCCGTCTTCGAACAGGCCCTGGCCCCGTTGGTGCGGGAGGGTTTCCTGGCCTTCTGCCGCGGCGGAGCCCGGGAAGCGGAAGAATTGGCCCTGGATATGGCGGTTGAGGCGGTGCACCTGACGGGTTCGCGGAGCACCTTCCAGTCGCTGGTCTGGGGTCCAGAGGCAGAGGCCGGTTCTTCCGGCGTCCCGCGTCTCCAGGTTCCCATCACCGCCGAGCTGGGCTGCGTGACCCCGGTCCTGGTGGTTCCCGGAACCTGGACGGAGGCAGACCTGGCCTACCAGGCCCGACACGTGGCCAGCATGGTCTACCACAATTCCGGCTTTGACTGTGCGTCAGCCCAGGTCCTTCTGACGGATCGGACCTGGCCGCAGCGCGCGGCGTTCCTCAACTGCCTGCGGCGTGAACTGACCAGCCTGCCGGTGCGACCGGCCTGGTATCCCGGGGCTGTTTCCCGACACGCTGAGCTGGCCGGGCAATACCCCCAGGCCGAATTCCTGGGAGCCTCATCCGAGCGTGGAGTGCCCTGGACCTTGGTCCCCGACATTCCCTTGGAGGAAGGCCAGCCCGGTCTGACCCGGGAGGCCTTCTGCGGGTTGCTCTTCGAGGCTCCCGTCCAGGCTGGCGGGGTCCTGCCCTTCCTCGACCACGCCGTGACCGCCGCCAACCAGAAGGTCTGGGGGAACCTGAGCTGCGTGCTGCTGGTCGATCCTCGGACGGCCCGCCAGCATGCCCGAGACCTGGAATCGGCCATCTACCGCCTGGAATACGGGTGCGTCGGCGTGAACGTCTGGACCGGAGTGGCCTTCGGCCTGCCCGAGCTTCCCTGGGGGGCGGCCCCGGGAAACACGCTGGCTGACGTGCGCTCGGGCCTGGGCTTCGTGCACAACGTGCACGGCTTCGAGAACGTCCAGAAGGGGGTCCTGCGTGGACCCTTCCGGACCTTCCACACCCCGCCCTGGTTCGCCCGGCACCGGAACCTTCCCCACCTGGGGCAGGCCCTGTGCGAGCTGGAGGTGGCCCCGGACTGGCCCACGGCCTTCCGGGTGTTGGCCGAGACCTTGCGGGGTGGACTGCCCCCAGGAGTACCGGGCGGGAGATAGCCTCTCGCGCCGTCGGCCTGGCCCGTTTTCAAGCCCTCCTCTCGGGGAAGTGCAGGCCCAGTACAATCAGGGCAGCCTCCAGGCCCTCCTGGACCGCCTGGACCAGGGCCAGGCGGGCGCGGGTGACCGCCGGGGGGGCACCCAGGATCCGTTCATGGTTGTAGTAGGCGTGGAAGAGATCAGCCAGGAGCACGGCCCGGGCCGTCAGCAGGCGGGGGCTTCCTTGGACGGCTGCTCGAGCAGCTGTCCAGGGCAGCTCCTCCAAGGCGCGGGCCAGCTCGACCTCCTGGGGTGTGCCCAAAAACTCCAGGTCCGACCGCTGCACAGGTCTATCAGGGGCGAAGCCCTGGTCGGCCGCCATCTTCTCCAGACCACGGGCTCGAGTGCCGGCGTACAGGACCTTCTGCGCGGGGTTGGCCAGGGTGGGGTCGCGGGCCTGGTCCAGGTCCAGCAGACCCGGTCGGTCCAAAAGCAGAAACCCCAGGACCGGCTGGCCGAAGGCCTCGAGAAGCCGGCCAAAGGTCCAAAGCCTGTCTGAATCCTGGCCGACCAGGCGGACAGGAGCCGGTTCAGATTCCCGATACTCTCGCTGGACCCGGAATCCCGAGGCCTCCAGCAACCTGGCTCGAGTCTCCCAATCCAGGACCCGACTCCCCTCTTCGAGGGTCTGGGGCAGGGTGCGGGAAGCAGGGACCAGGACCTCCCGACCCCGGCCTTCTCCGGTTTGCAGGCAGCGGGCTCCACGGCGTAGGACATCCAGGATGACGAGCTGCAACCCCATGGGGGAAAAGGAGAAGTTCAGGAAGCCGGGGCCCTCCACCCGGGCTTCACGCCACCAGGGCCGTTCAGGGAGTGCCTCCAGCAGGGCCCTGGCCAGGAGGAGGGGTGGACAGCCGGCCGATCGGCTCCAGGCCAGCGGCAGGTTGCAGGTCAGGTCTCCGAATCTCGGTTCGCTGCCGGCCTCCAGGTGAAGGCGGGGCGGTTCTCCCCAACCCCGAGCTAGGGAGAGCCGTCGGGCCGTGCGGGTCAGGTCCCGGGCCAGGGCCTCCCGGAGCCTCACCGTTCAAGCCTCTTGAGCATGAGGGGCCATTCCCGCTGGAAGCGGGATTCCTTCCGAGCTGTTGGCATGGCGTCGGAGAGGGTTTCACGCTAGAATTACCTTGGAAATCCTACCGGAAGGGTAAGCCCGTTGACCTGCCCGCGTTGCAACCGGCCTCAACCGGCCGGTGCCTCCTTTTGTAAAGCCTGCGGAACCCCCCTGGTCCAACCTCGCCGCCCACAGCCCCACCCCCCCCAGGGGGGCTGTCCTGCTTGCGGATGTGCCTGCCCTCCCGTGGCCCGCTTCTGCCCGGGCTGCGGGCTGGAGTTGCCGAAGGGTCCTGCCCTGCCCTCAGGTCCCCATCCCCCGGAGCGGCGGGATCCGCGACCATCTGCAGACCCGGTCCCTCCTGCGCCGGGAGTCGCCTCGGTCACCCCGACACCTGCAGTCGCTTCGACCGGAGAACCAGCGGCCGAGGGGGTTCTCGAACCGATGGTGGTAAGTCAGGTCGTGCGGGCGGCACCGCAAGGAACCGCTCTGCCATCTTCAGGGCTTCTCCGCGGTCTTGCAGGTCGGGACCCCCGCAAGATGCTGGCCCCGGCCGGGGCCAGCGGCCTGGCTTCACGGCTGAGCCTTTTGGAAGTGGGCTCCATGGGTTGCGTGGTGGCCCTGCTGAGCGGGTTCTACGCCTTTGGCCTGCTGTACTTCGGCATCAAGGAGATGATCTTCAGCGGGACTCCCTTGCTGGGAGGATACCTGCTGCTCCTGCTCTTGGGACTGGCCTTGTTTCGCGGGTTCCTGGATCGCCTGCTGGCTCCGATTCACCGCCTTCTGGCCCAGATTCCGCCGATGCTGCGGATGTTGGCAGGCTTTGCCCTGCCCTTGTTCTGGGTCCTGGTGGACAGCCGCGACTTGGGCCATGGATTCCTGCACGCGGGGATTACGGTGACTATTGCAACCGGGCTCGCTCACGTCCTGTTCAGCTCTCTGCGGACTCCTCAGCCTGTCCCGCAGCCTGGGACGGCAAGCCCTCCGGTGGGGATTTTTCCCCAGCAGGGTCCTCCGGCTCCACACCCGTCTTCTCCGGGGCCTCACCCGCCTTCTCCGGGCCCTTCTTCCAGGGCAGGGGGCGCTTGACCTTGGCGGCGACCTCCCGCTGGGCAGGGGCTGGCCGCGGTTGTCTTGGAGGCCGGGTTCCTGTTATCATCCACGCAGTCTTCTTGGAGGTGGATGATGGGCTGTCGTTTCCTGGCCCGGATGGGCTTGCTCGTCTTGTTCCTGGCCGCGGCGATCCTGCCGGAGGTAGCCCGGGCTGGCGAGGTTCACAATAATCTCGGCAAGTATGATGGTCTGTACCGGGCCACGGTGATAAACCGGACCCAGGACCAGGTCTTCGAAGAAGTCGAGGTGGACTTGGAAGGGCGCTATATCGAGGTCCGTCTGCCCGACGCTTCTATCAAGATGAAGATTACCGAGATGTGGGATCGCCGATATCAGATGGAGATTACCGCCCGGGACTCGGAGTCGGGGGATCTCTATATCGTGCAGATCAAGACCTGAGATTCAGGTTCCCTCCGGGCCGGCTGCGGCGGATTCAGGGAGGCTTTCGGGGTTGACCTGTTCTCTGGAACAGGATATAAATTGGAGCGAGGGCCAGCCTGGGTCCACCTTCCCCCACCACCGGGCCGGTCCTTACTTCTATTTCCAAGACGACTGGGGTTGGGTCTCTTCCGGCCCTCGGGAAGTCCTCTCCGCGATGCCAGGATCACTCGGATGAACGCCGATTCCGCTCCTCCCGGACGCCGCCCTGGCCCGGGCCTCCAGGTCCTCCTGGGAATCCTGGTGCTGCTCGTGGGGCTCTGGGGACTACCCGCCGAACAGTACATCGGCGACCCCCTGGCCGTCCGCATGGTGACCTGGAGCCTGCTGGAACGCGGCCGGATGGACGTGCCGGCCGAATTGGCCCAGAGTGCCGGTGAGCGCGGCCAGTATTTCGTGCAGAACCCGGATGACAGGCTCTACTACAGCAAGTATGGCGAGTTGAACAGCCTGGGCTACCTGCCGGCCATGGCCCTGGAACGCGCGCTCCTGGGCCGTCTGGAACCCTTCAACGATCTGGCCACGCGGACCGTCCTGCTCAACCTCAACAACCTGGTTCTCTCCCTGGTCCTGGCCGGGCTCCTGCTGGCCCTGGCTTGCCTTTTCATCCGGAAACCCGCCCTGGCGCTGGTCTGGGTATTGGCCACCCTCTATGCCTCATTCGGCTGGAACTATCTGCGAGCCCAGACCACCGAGCTTCTGCAGTGGACGCTGTGCACGGGTTTTTTCTGGGCCCTCTTCCAACTCTGGAGGAACCGCGGAGGTGGCCGCTGGCTGGGCCTGGTGCACTTCTTCCTGGCTGGCCTGCTCCTGACCAAGGTGGTCTACGTGCTCCTGGTCCCGTGTCTTTTGCTGGTGGGCCTCATGATACTGCCCTCGCAGGCCTCCCGACCTCGGGCCCTGTTCGGCCTGTTGGGGCCCCTGGTGCTGATGGCCTTGCTGGTGGCGGGCCTCAACGAGTTGAAGTTCGGCAACCCTTTCAGCACGGGCTACACGCAATGGGTTCGCGAGCGGGACCTCTTCCGCGGGGACCTGTGGGCGGGCCTGCGGGGGTTCCTGGTCGACCCCCAGCGCAGTATCTTCCTGCATCAGCCTCTCCTGCTGCCGGCCCTTCTGGCGCTGCCCGCATTCTTCCGTCGTTGGCGCCTGGAAGCGGTCCTGGCCTGGGGGACGCTGGCGATTTTCCTGTTCTTCCATGCCCAGACGGCCAACTGGGCCGGGCACTGGTCTTACGGTCCGCGTTACCTGCTGGCCGTGTTGGCACCGGCCACCCTGCCGGCCTTGCTGGTCCTGGAATGGCTCTCGGAGAGACTGCGCACGCCATCTGGAGCTTCGCTGGCCGCGCTTCTGGGCCTTATGCTGGCAGTTTCGCTCTGGTTGCAGGTCCAGGTCAACGCCCTGGGCTTCTTCACCTATTACCAGGTGGAGGCAGCCGTGCGCAGTTTCCCGGCTCCTCGGGCCTTGGCAGTCCTGCAGGCACAGCCTTTCGGAGTGGTTAATGGCCAGTTGCGTTCCTTCGTCCGGACGGGAACCTTTCCGGTCTTCCTGAAGGAGGCTGCACGTGAGCTCCCCCCCGAACAGACGGCCAGCCTGGCCGACGCGGTACGCCAGAGGACGCGGGGCAATCGGTTTTTCTCCTCCAGGCTTTGAACCCGGCGGGGGGCTTCCTGGTTTAGGCCCTTCGAGGGGCACAGCCCTCGGTTCTTCAGCCCGTGGTCGGTAGATTCACTTCAGGAAGCCCTGCAGAATCGTCTCTTCGGCCTCTTGTTCGGTCTGTCCCATGGACATCAGCTTGATCAACTGCTCGGCGGCGATCCTGCCGATGGCGGCCTCGTGGACCAGGTTGGCATCGGGGTGGAAGGCGCTGATCTCCGGAATCGAGGAGACCTGGGCCTGTCCCATGATGATCGAATCGCATTGGATGTGGCCGCGGCAGCGGGCGTGGCCCCGCAGATTCAGGTGGAAGACCTGCCGGGAGTCATCCTGGGCCACGCTCCGGGAGATGACCTGGGCGGTGGAGTCCTCACCCACGAAGTCGACGGTGATGTCGGAACGGGCTTCCTGGTCCCGGTGGGTCAACAGCCTTTCGGTCACGATCAGGCGCGCGTTCTTGTGCAGGCGGACCAGCGTGTCGCGGTGGGTGCGGTCGACCCCCCGGAGTTGGATCATCTCCAGTTCGGCTACCGCGTTGGCCTCCACCTCGATGACGGTCCGGGGGTTGAAGATCCGCTCGCCCTTCCCGTCGCCTTCCCCGTGATGCTTCTCGACGTACTTCATCCGCGCTCCTTCGCGGACGAAGAACTCGTGAATGCCTTCGTGCTGGGCCTTCCGGTCGCTCGGGTTGTGGATGCCACAACCGGCCACGATGAACACGTCGGAGCCTGCACCGATATCGAAGGTGTTGTAGACCAGGTCTTCCATCCCCTCGGAGAGCAGGACCGGGAGGTGGACGCTCTCGCCCCTGGTACCCGGTCGGATCAGGACGTCCAGGCCCGGTTTGTCGGTCTTGGCGACAAGTTCGATGTTGGCCGTGCTGTGGAGTTGGATGCCCTGGCCATTCTTCCGGATATTGAAGGCTCCCTGGGGGATCGCGTGCAGGTCTGCGACTTCCTTCAGAAGTCTCTTATCGATGACATTCAACATTTATTTGTATCTTTCGGTTGCACTCTTGGCGGCACAGACAGTCGGAGTCGGTCCGGCTGATATCTCCCAGGATCTCCTCGCAGTTTGTGATGTTGGCGATCCGCCCGCCCGAGACCAGGATCACCTCGTCGGCAAGTCGGAGGATCCTCTCCTGGTGGGAGATGATGACCAGGGTCGTCTCCTGCCTCTGATGCAGGTCCCGGAAGGTCTCGGTGAGCTTCTGGAAACTCCACAGGTCGATTCCGGCCTCGGGTTCGTCGAAGACCGCCACCTTCAAACGGCGCGCCAGGATGCTGGCGATCTCGACCCGCTTGAGTTCCCCCCCCGAGAAGCCGGAATCCATCTCCCGGTCCAGATAGTCCTGGGCGCAGAGCCCGACGTCGAGCAGGAGGTTGCAGGGGTTGACTCGGGTGTCTGGACCGCCGGCCAGCGTCAGGAAGTCGCGCACCTGGAGCCCCTTGAAGCGGGGAGGCTGCTGGAAGGCGTAGCCGATCCCCAGGCGGGCCCTCTGGTAGATCTCCAGGGAGGTGATGTCTTCCCCCTCCAGCAGGATCTGGCCTTTGGAGGCCGGGTAGATCCCCATGATCGCCTTGGCGATGGAGGACTTCCCACCCCCGTTGGGTCCGGTCATCACGTAGATCTTGTTCTTTTTCAGGGATAGGGAGATGTCGTGCAGGACTTCTACCGGCTCCTTGCCGTTGTCCAGCGTGACGCTGAGGTTGCGCAGCTCCAGCATGGCCTGTATCCCCTTTCGGGATCTAGTCGCAGGGCCTCTCCGGACCGGGGGGCTTGTCGCCCGGCCTGAAGACAAGCCGGCCTGGCTGCCAGGGAACCCACAAGGCTGCGTCGGGTCCTCCGGAGTCAGACCGAGGTAGCGGGGCTTCCCGACCTGAAGCGGGAGTCCTCCAGGAGGGGAGCCGGCTGGGGGACAATACCTCCTCGAGTGCGTGAAATCTGGATCTTCGCGGCCCCTTCAGGTAAGATGCTGCCTATAGACCCGATTTTCTT
>JAAZKF010000240.1 GCA_012799975.1 Burkholderiales bacterium | reverse complement strand
TGCCGTTGGGGTCAACCACCGTGAAATTGGACCCGGCCGGCGCCTTGATGGTCGCCGTATCCCGGCCGCTTCCACCGTTGATCACGACCTTGTCGTTGCCAGCGCTGACGGTGTAGTTGATGGTATCCTTGCCCGACCCACCGTGGATGTTGATGGTGTCGTTGCCGGTGCCACCATCCACGTTGATGGTATCCCTGCCTGCTCCACCGTAGATGTTGATGGTGTCGTTGCCCGACCCACCGTTGGCGTTGATGGTGTCGTTGCCCAGACCACCCTTGGCGGTAAGCGAGTCGTTGCCAGCCCCACCGGTCTGGTTGATGGTGTCACTGCCCCAACCGCCTTCGGCCTTCAGGGTGTCGTTACCGGCACCGCCGGCCTGGTTGATGGTGTCACTGCCCAGGCCACCCTTGGCAGTGAGCGCGTCGTCCCCATCCCCACCGGACTGGTTGATGCTGTCATTGCCCAGGCCACCCTTGGCAGTGAGCTTGTCGTCCCCAGCCTTACCGGTCTGGTTGATGGTGTCATTGCCCAGGCCACCCTTGGCAGTGAGCGTGTCGCCGCCAGCCCCGCCGGTCTGGTTCAGGGTGTCGTGACCCAAGGTGCCCTTGCTCTCCTCGACCTTCCCCGGAGCGGGAAGCTGGGGCTGGGTGACCGGGCCATACCACTGCTGGAAGGTCTGGACCTGCTGGTTGCCATTGATATTGGTCGTGATCTGCTCGGGGATGAAGAGCGGCGGGTACCCGTAGCCAGGGTAGTAACCCATGTTGCCGGTCATCCCGACCATCGCGGTCATCCCACCGGCGTTACCGTAGCCCATCGATCCCATGTAGCCGGCTATGGTCCCGGGGTTCATGCCCATCGAGGTCATGTAGTTGGTCATGAACGCCATCGTGTTGGCCTGGGCCATCTGGTTCATCTGAGCGTACCAGGCGGTCATGTCCACGGTTCCGGCGCCCATTCCGCCCGCCATACCCGCGTTGCCCATTCCATAGCTGCCCATGGTGGACTGCATCATCTGCTGCATCTGCTGCTGCTGTTGTTGTTGGAGGGTCTCGGCCTGGTTCTTGGCACCGATGGTCCCGCCGACACTACCGCCCAGGCTGCCTCCGATCATGGCCCCGATCGGCCCACCCAGGGCGAAACCGGCCACACCACCGATCAAGGTTCCGGCCACACCACCACTCGCCGGGTTACCAAAGACCTTCTTGGCCCCACTCTTGATCTCGTTGGAGAAGAAGCCCGCACCGGCACCGACTGCGGCACCGACCGGCCCTCCGACCAAGAATCCCGTGATACCGCCAAGAGCAGCCGCTCCCAATCTCTGCAAGAAGCCCACAGCCTAGTCCCTCCTATACTCTCGGGCAACATCCCCCCTACAAAGAGGGGGCTAACCCGTTCTTTGGTTTGTTCATCACGACATGCGCCGAAAAGTAAATCCCCCAGCGGACTGGATCCTCATGATTTTCATGGTTCGCCTCTACTTTCCCCCTCAGCCCAAACAGAGGCATCTTCTGAGGGCCTCCTCCGCCTCCGACACCGTCAAAGGCGCCGGTTCCAGAGACAGGCCCTTCTGCGCCAGGCGGGCGCTGAGCCGACTCAAGGCCGGCGCCTCCAGGCCTTGGTCACCCAACCAATCGGTCCGATGCAACAACTCCCGAATGGGTGCGTCCCCGACCACCCGACCTTGGGAAAGCACGAGCATCCGCTCCACCAGGCGCGCCAGGTCCTCCATGCGGTGCGAGATGACGACCAGACTCATCTCCCGCTCTTCTCGGAGCCGGGCCAACAGTTCCAAGAGTGCGGTCGCCCCTCTGGGGTCGAGCCCGGCCGTGGGCTCGTCCAGGACCAGACACCGGGGTCTCATGGCCAGGACTCCGGCCAAGGCCGCCCGGCGCCTCTCCCCTCCGGACAGCGCGAAGGGCGAGCGCCCAGCGAAACGAGAAGGCGGCAGGCCGACCAGCTCGAGGGCCTCGGCAACCCGCTCCCGGACCTCGGCGGGGGGCAGGCCGAGGTTGCGCGGACCGAAAGCCACGTCCTGCTCGATGGTCTCTTCGAAAAGTTGCTGCTCGGGAAACTGAAAGAGCAGGCCCACCGTGGCTCGAATGCGCCCCAGATCTCCCCCTCGTCGTGGAATTTCCAGACCGTCGACCCGAACTGTTCCCTCCGTGGGACGGAGCAGACCGTTCATGTGCTGAGCCAGGGTGGACTTGCCGCTTCCGCTGGCCCCGGCCAATCCCAAGGCCTCACCTGGGGCGATCCGCAGTGAGACTCCATCCAAGGCGCGACGCTCGAAGGGGGTCCCGGGCATGTAGACGTGAACCAGGTCGCAGATCTCGAGGAGCGGAGTGGTCACTGCAGCTCCCTCCAGCGTCTCAAGACGGCCTCGACCAGGGCTTCCTCGCCAAGCAGACCCTCCGGGATTTCCAGACCCGCCGAGCGAAGTCTCCAAGCCAGTTCCAGGTGCGAAGGGATGTCCAGACCCAGACCCCGCAATTCCTCGACGCGCGAGAAGACCTCCGCCGGCGCCCCTTGCAGAGCGACCCGACCATCCTGGAGCGCGACGACGCGGTCCGCCTGCAGGACCTCCTCCATGTGGTGGGTGACGTACAGCACCGTCAACCCCAGACTCGACCTCAGGTCATGGACCGCCCTCAGGACCTCCCTGCGGCCCAGCGGGTCCAACATGGCCGTGGGCTCATCCATGACCAGGTAACACGGTTCCATGACCAGGACGCTGGCGATGGCCACCCTCTGCTTCTGCCCACCCGACAAAAGATTCGGATCGGCGCGACGCAAGGCCTGAATTCCCAAAGCTTCCAAAGCCCAGCCGACCCGCCGTCGGATCTCCTCAGGGGGAACCCCGAGATTCTCGGGACCGAACGCGACCTCTTCCTCGACGACCGAGGCTACCATCTGACGGTCCGGATCCTGAAAGACCATCCCCACCCGCCTGCGGATCTCCCAAAGCTCGGCGGGGTCGGATGTGGAGAGGCCATCCACCAGCACCTTCCCCTCGGTCGGGAGCAGAAGGGCGTTGAGATGTTTGGCCAGAGTCGTCTTGCCACATCCATTGGGACCGAGCAAGGCAAGAAACTCTCCCTCGCCAACCGTGAGGTCGATGCCTCTCAAAGCCTCGGTTGAATCTGGTGCTTCGCCGAAACGATGCACCAGACCATGGAGCTCGATCATCGAATGGATTGGCTCCCTGCCGTCGCCGCCCCGACAGTCTCAACGCAAAGGACGCCTCGGGCACGAGCTCGAGGCGTCCGGGACAGGAATCCCGACAGGATGGTCAGTCCTGCACCAGTTCAATCATGGCCATGGGGGCCCCGTCGCCCTTGCGGTAACCCACCCGCATAATCCGGGTGTATCCGCCGCTCCTGGCCGCCGCATGGCGGACAGCATAGCGCGGACCGAGCACGTCGAAAAGCTGCTGCGCCACGTCACGATCATGAATGACCCGGAAGACCCGGCGTTTAAAGGCCAGTCGATCCGACGCATTCGACGCCTGGTGCGCCTTGCGTGCCAACGTGATCATCTCCTCCGTCACCCGGGACACCTCACGGGCCCTGGTTACGGTGGTGGTGATCCGGTGGTGGCGCAGAAGCGAAGTGGCCATATTCCGCAGCATGGCCAGACGGTGCCCCGTCTGCCTCCCGAGGGTCCGGCTACGAACTTTGTGCCTCATCGGAGTTACTCCTCAATCTCGATTTTGGACCCCGTCACAATCCCAGGGCTTGCGTCCCGAGGTGCGAGGAAGTCCGCCAGTCATTCGGGAGTGCTGGGCCGCAACGAAAGACCCCGTGCACCCAACTTTTCCCTGATCTCGTCGAGGGACTTCTGTCCGAAGTTCTTCAACTTCATCACGTCCTCCTCACTGTAGGTGAGAAGTTCGCCGATGTACAGGATCCCTGCACGCTTCAGACAGTTCATCGAACGGACCGACAACTTGAGTTCCTCGATGGGGACCTCATCTTGTCCCCCACCCGCCGGGTCCTCCTTGGGAGGTCCCTCCGCCGGATCCTGCAGGCTGGCGAAGAGGAGCAGATGTTCCTGCAGCAACTCGGCTGCTTTGGCCACCGCCTCGTAGGGGCGGAGACTGCCATCGGTGTAGACTTCCATCACCAGCCGGTCGAAATCGGTCCTCTGGCCCACCCGGGTATCCTGCACCTCATAGTTGACCTTCACTACCGGGCTGAAAATCGAGTCGATGGGGATGACCCCGATGCTCTGATCCGCCAGGTTCTGCCGATCTCCTGGAACATACCCGGTGCCTGTGGCCACGTGCAGATCCATCCCCAAGCGCGAGTCCTTGGAGGTCAGATGGGCGATCACCAGGTCCGGATTCAGGAGCTCGACCTCGGGGTCCGGCAGGATGTCGGCCGCCGTGACCACGCCCGGCCCACTGACCTCCAGACGGAGCAGCTTGCGCTTGTCCGTCATCAGCCGCAGACGAAGCTTCTTGAGGTTGAGGATGATCTCGGTGGTATCCTCGACCACTCCCGGGATCGTCGAGAACTCGTGCAGAACCCCATCGATCCGGAGGTGGGTGACGGCCGCACCGGTCAAGGATGAGAGCAGCACCCGGCGCAGCGAGTTGCCCAGGGTGATCCCATAGCCCCGTTCCAAAGGCTCGACCACAAACTTGGAGTCCCCGACAACCCGAATCTCGGGAGTCGTGACTTCGGGAACGACGTCCAGCGTCAGCATCGTTTCCAGCATGAACTTCACCTCGAATCTGGTCCCCGGGAAGCGCCCTACGCCGCCCACCGCCTGAACCGGCGGCAAGCAGCGTAGGCCCCCGGGGTGCGGACCGGACTAGCCGCCCATCCGGGAGTAGAACTCGACGATGATCTTCTCGTCCACCGCCGTGTCGATCTCGCCCCGACTGGGAAGGGAGAGCACCTTGCCACGCGAGGCAACGGCATCCAACTCC
>JAAZKF010000239.1 GCA_012799975.1 Burkholderiales bacterium | reverse complement strand
GTGAACGGCAACGCCCGCTTCCACTACGACGTCTCGACGGGCAGTTCAGACACCGCTTCAAGCGGAAGTTCGAAACTGATTCTCAAAGCCCGCTGGTGAACCCGGACCCGCTCGAGGAGTCGACATGCCGCGTTTCAGCTTCAAAGCCCTGGACGACAAGAAGAACGAAGTCGCAGGCGTCCTGGATGCTCCGGATCGCCTCTCCGCCGTGAACATCCTCTCCAAATCCTACGAGCTGGTCCTGGATGTCCATGAAATCAAGACACACCAGGGACTCTTCAGGCGTAGGGTCTCCGACGAGGCGATCATGGTCGCTACCCAGCAGTTGGCGGTCATGCTCAACGCCGGCCTGGGCCTGCGCAAGGCCCTGAACCTGGTGGATTCCGAATCCCCCAGGCTCGAGGACATCCTGGCCGAGGTCTCGGCGGGAGTCAGCGAAGGAAAGTCTCTCTCGGAACTGTTTACAGAATATCCGTCGGTCTTCCCAAAGATCTACTGTTCGATGGTCGAAGCTGGAGAAGCCTCGGGCCAGCTTCCCGAGATCCTGGGGAAACTGGCCGAATACCTCGAGAACGCCGAGGAAATGCGGCGTAAGATCAAGGCTGCCCTGGTCTATCCCTCCGCTGTCATCGGCGTCTCCTTGGCCACAGGTGCCTTCATCTTCACCTTCGGGGTCCAGCAGTTCCAGGAAATCTACACCGGGCTGAATGCCGAATTGCCGGCCTCGACCCAACTGATCATCGGGTTGGCAAACCTCATGGAAGCCTGGTGGCCCGCCCTGCTCGTATTGGTAGTGGCCCTGCTCTGGTTGCTGCGCCACCTGGTCTCCAGCGGTCCCGGCGAATTCTTCAAAGATCGTCTGCTTTTACGCCTTCCAGTGATCGGCCCGATCACCCAGCGCCTGGCCATCGCCCGCTTCTCTCGAACCCTGGGCACCCTCTACTCTGGCGGGATCCCCATCGTGCAATCCCTGGATCTGGTGGCTTCCAGCACGGGGAACCGGGTGATGGAGGGGGTGGTCCGGAATGCCGCCCGGGAAGTCCGGGAAGGCGAACCCCTGGTGGCTGCCCTGCGGCAGAGCCGGGTCTTCACCAGGATGGCCCTGAGCATGATCGCCACCGGCGAAGAATCCGGCACCCTGGACATCATGCTCGACAAAGTGGCGGGCTTCTACGAGGTCCAAACCGAGAGCCGGATCCGCAGTGCGATTTCCTTATTGGAACCAGCCGTCATCGTCGGCGTCGGGCTCTTCGTGGCCTTCCTGATCATGGCGCTGGGGCTGCCGATGATGAACCTGGTCGAGCATCTGGGCTGAGCTTTCCTGGAGGCATGATGAGACTGCGAATCCTTGCCCTCGCGGGCCACCTGAATCCCCCGCCAGCGACGGTCTGCCAGGCCCGGAAGCCCCTGCGGCGGCTCCTGGGAATCAGTCTGATCGAGGCCCTGGTCTGCCTGGGACTCATCGCCCTCGCGGCGACGGTCCTGGTCCGCATCCTGCCCTCGGCTAGCCAGGGTGCGATCTCCTCCGAGTACCACCTCGATGCCGCCTTCCTGGGCAGGACCCTGCTGGAGCAGGCACGCTCCCAGGGATTCGAAGAGGTCTCTCCGCGAGAGGGGAAACTGGTGCAGACGGAGGTCCGAGACCAGGTAGAATCCCTCCAGGAATTCCTGTACTCCCTGGAAGTCACCTCCCCAGCCCCCAGCCAGAAGAACGTCTGGGTCACCGTGAGCTGGCGCGAACCCAACGGCCAGAAATCCCTGGTGATAGAGACGATCCTGACCGAGCGATGAAGCCGGCTCGGCCCCGCGAAAGAGAGCCCGAACGTGATTCTCTGTCCTCGATCTGAATCCGCCGCCTACCGTGGCATTCGGCCGTCGAGGCGTTGAGACCCCACCCACACCCGGGTGTGGGTGGGAGGGGCCCGTCTGCGTCGTCAGGCGCACCTCTGCGGTGCTCACGTAGTTTCCAACTACGCTCCGCTCCTCGAT
>JAAZKF010000027.1 GCA_012799975.1 Burkholderiales bacterium | reverse complement strand
TCAAGCGCATCGAGATGTGCGGATTCAAGACCTTCGCGGAACGGACCGAGGTGGAGTTCGTGCCGGGCTTCATGGCCGTCGTGGGCCCCAACGGAAGCGGCAAGAGCAACCTGACCGACGCCATCCGTTACTGCCTGGGTGAGCAGAGCACCAGGACACTGCGGGCCACCCGTATGGAAGAGCTGGTCTTTGCGGGCACGCCCACCCGCCGGCCCGCCGCTTTGGGCGAGGTCACCGCCGTCTTCGACAACTCGGACGGCCATCTGCCGGTGGACTTCAGCGAGGTGGCCATCACCCGCAAGACCACCCGCGACGGCGATTCGCAATACTTCATCAACCGCACTCCATGCCGCCTGAGGGATATCCACGAACTATTGATGGGGTCGGGCATCGGCCCGGGCTCGTTCTCGGTGCTGGGCAGCAAGGAAGTAGACATGGTCCTCTCCTCAGACCCCAAGGACCGGCGCAGTATGCTGGAGGAGACGGCCGGCACCAACCGCTATCGCTTCCGCAAGAAGGAGGCCGCGCGCAAGCTGGAGCACACGGCCACCAACCTGGTCCGCCTGCGCGACATCCTCCAGGAGGTCGAGGGCAGCGTCGAGGAGAGCCGCAAGGCCGTTGCGCGCTATGAGCGCTACAAACAGGCCCAGGACCAGTTGCAGGGCCTGGAGGTCCGGGTGGCCCGGGCTGACATGGAGATCCTCCTGGGGCAGGCGCAGACCGTCCGCCAGAAGGAGGAGTCCCTCAAGGCAGCCTCCCGGGTCGCCGATGAGCAGGAACTGAATCTGGGCCTGGAGTTGGAGGAGGCCGAGGCCCGCCGCAGCGAGCGCGACGTGCGTCGCGACGAGCTTCAGGCCCGGGTGGGCGCCACCCGCGAGGACCTCTCGCGAACCCGGGCCTCGCACGAGGGACTCTTCAAGAGGGCCAGCGAGCTCGAGCACGGGGCCCGGGCCGCCCAGGGACGTTTGGAGAGTTCGCAGGAACGCATCCAGGAACGCAGGGTCGAGATCGAGACCCTGACCCGTGACCTCCCCGAGCTGGAGAGAGTGCTCTCCGAGGCCAGGACCCGTCTGGCCGAGTTGCGAGGGGAACTGGCCGCTTGTCCCGAGGCGCGAGGAGGACCGGGTTCGGAGATCCGCGCCCGCCTGGCCAACCTGGAGCGCGAGCGCACCCAGCTCAACGCCCGCTTGGAGACCCTCAAGGCTCGCACCGAGCAGGAATTCACCCGCCGTCAGGAAGCCCTGGACCAGGCCCGGGCCCTGCGCCAGGAGGCCACCAGGCCCCAGGTCGAGTTGGACCCCCTCGAACCCGCCCGCGCCCAGGCCTCCGAGGCCACCCGGCAGGAGCAGTCCATCCTGGAGTCCCGCCTGGCGGCCTCCCAAGCCTTGGAGCAGGCCCGCACCCGGCGCGCCGAGGCCGAGAAGAGGCGTCGTCCCATGACCACGCGGCTCATGGAACTGGAGGCCATCCTGGAGGATCGCGCCGGCCTGCCCCCGGCTGTGCGCACCGTCCTGGCCTGGAAGGAGTCGGGCACAGTGGGGGTGGTGGGCGAGCTGATCCAGGTGCGCGAGGGGCTGGAGATGGCCCTGGAAGCGGCCCTGGGCGGACGCCTGGCCGACGTGATCACCCGGGATCGCCACACCGCCTCGCGCCTGATAGATCGCCTGAAGCGCGAACGCGCCGGGCGGGTCACCTTCTGGCCGTTGGACCTGGAGCGCCGCGAGAGCGAGCCGATTCCGCTGCCCACTCGCGAGGGCGTGGTGGGCCAGGCCATGGACCTGATCGGCTTCGCCCCGGAACTGAGGCCCGTCCTGGCCCAGATGCTGGGCAGTACCGTGGTCGTGGAGGACCTCCCCAGCGCCCTGGCCCTGTACGATCGCTGCCGAGGCCGCCGCCCCCACCTGGTTACGCTTCAGGGCGAGTATCTCTCTCCCACCGGCGCCCTGACCGGTGGGTCGCTGCGTGGCGACCGCTCGGGGATGCTGGCCCGTCGTCGTCAGCTCGAGCAGGCCCGCACCGAGCTCCATGCCCTGGAGACCGAACTTGCCCGGTTGCACGGATTGGAGGAGACCGGGTCGGCGAAGCTGGCCGAGGCCGAACAGGCCCTCTCCCGGGCTCGCGAGGATGCACGCAGGGCCCGGCAGGTGGTGGCCGACCTGGAGGCCGAGCTGCGCCGCCAGGAAAAGGATTCCCACCGGGCGCTGCTGGCCGCCGAGAAGCTGGAGGCCGAAGCCCTCAGCCTGGAGGAGAAGGGAAAGCGTCACGAGGCCGAGCGCAAGACCGCCACGGATCGCCTGGATGAGCTGGGTGAAGAGTGGGATGACCTACGCGAGAAGCTCACTCGCTCGCAGGAAGAGGAGGCTCGCCAGCAGGTGCAGCGCGAGACTCTGCGCCGGCAGGCCATGGAGGCCGAGCTGGAGGCCGAGCGTCGCGCCCAGCGCCTGGCCGAGCGCCAACGCGAGATCCACCGGGTGCGCCAGCGAATGGACGAATTGCAGGCCGACCAGGTCGCGGCCGGCGCCGAGGTTGAGCGGGCCACCGTAGCCCGGCGCGAGCTGGAGCGGGAAGGCGCCGAGTTGCAGGTCCGCATGGATCTGCTGGCCGGGCGCCTGCTGGAGGAGGAGAAGGCCCTGGCCGAGGTACGCCAGGAATCTTCGGGCCAGGACGACCACCTGAAGTCCCTGCGTGTAAGTCACGCCGAGATCTCCCGCCGGGCTCGCGAATTGGGCGAAGACCTGCATCGCCATCAGGTCGAGCTGGCCGGCCTGGAGGCCCGTCTCGAACAGGCCCGGACCCGCCTGGAGGAGGTGGGCGACCTGGAGGAGCTCCCAGAGGAGTCGGCCGGCTTCGATCTGGAGAAGGCCCGCGCCCAGGCCCGCCGCCTGCGCGGCTTCCTGGAGAACTTCGGCAGCGTGAACCTGGGAGCCCGCGAGGACTTCGAGAGACTTACCACCCGCCACGTCGAGTTGAAGGCCCAGATCGAGGACCTGGAGGAGGCCTCAGATGGTCTGAAGCGGATCATGGCCGAGATGGACCGGGCCTCGATCACCCAGTTCCAGACGGTCTTCCAGCAGGTCAACGAGACCTTCGGACGCATCTTCGGCGAGATTTTCGGAGGCGGCTGGGCCCGCCTGGAGTTGTGCAACCCCGAGGACCTGCTGGAGTCGGGTGTGGAGATCGTGGCCTGCCCGCCGGGCAAGAAACTGCAGAACCTGACCTTGTTGTCGTCGGGCGAGCGCGCCCTGTCGGCCATCGTCTTCCTGCTCTCGCTGTTGACGCACAAGCCCAGCCCCATCGTGGTTCTGGACGAACTAGATGCTCCCCTGGATGACGCCAATGTCGAGAAGGTGGCCACGCGCCTGCTGGAGTTCTCGACCTCCTCCCAGTTCCTGGTGATCACCCATAACCGCAAGACCATGGAGTTTGCCGACCGCCTCTACGGCGTTACCATGGAAGAACCCGGAGTCAGCCGCCTGTTGAGCGTCGAACTCCGAGGCGAATACGGTGAGAAACTCGAAGGAAGGGGTGGCGCCCGTCGCGCCGATTCCCGAAAACCGGAGGCGGTCCTGGCATGACCCCCAACCCGAACCAGCTGCTCCAGGCCCTGGAGGAGCGTTTCATCCTGCTGGTCAGCATCCCTCGCAACGACCTGAAGCTGGCCCGAGCCGCCGCCGAGGCCGGAGCCGACGCCATCAAGGTGCACCTGAACTGCCAGCACTTCGCCAGCGGCACCTGCTTCGGCTCGTGGTCCGAAGAGAAGGCGGTGATCGCTGAGATCCGCCAGGCCCTGGAGATCCCCTTGGGGATCGTGACCGGTGCCGAGGAACTGCCCGGTGAAGAGGACCTCTCCGAGATACGCCGGGCTGGCTTCGATTTCTGGGACCTCTTCGCCCACCACACTCCGCCGGGCTATCTGGATTGGCCGGAGATGGCGCACATGGTGGCCGTCGATCCGACCTGGACCCCGGAGTTCGTCCAGGACCTGGTCGCGTTGGGGGTCCAGGTGATCGAGTCCTCGATAATCCCCCGCCCCCAGTACCGCACCCGCCTGACCGCGGCCGACCTGACCCGCTACGCTGCCCTGGTCCGCTCGGCCCGGGTCCCGGTCGTGATACCGACCCAGAAGGCCGTCCGCCCCGACGAAATCCAGTATCTCCACCGGGTGGGTGCCCGGGGCCTGGCCATCGGCGCGGTGGTGACGGGGCACGAGGTGGAAGGCCTCCAGGCCGCCGTCGGGGCCTTCCGCAAAGCCATCGACGCGCTGCCGCGTCCGGCGAGATGACCCCCCCCTCCCAGAGGCTGGCCCTGATTCCGCTGGATGACCGGCCCTGTTGTCGGCTCTTCCCGGTCCGTCTGGCGGCGATGGCCGGCCATCGCCTGGAGATTCCCCCTCGCCGCCTGTTGGGAAAATACCTGGACCCGGGAAACCCGGACAGACTGATGGACTGGTTGGACTCCCACCTGAGGTCTCGACCGGGGTCCCCGACCGGCCTGCTCCTCTCGCTGGACATGCTGGTCTGGGGAGGGTTGGTGGCCTCCCGCCGATTCGGTCTTTCCCCGACGGAAGCGGTGAATAATTTGAAGCGCCTGGCCCTCCTGACGCGGCACCAGCCCACCTGGGCCTTCATGAGTCTGATGCGCACCGCTCCCACCCAGACCAGCCTGGAGGAGGTCGAGCAGGCGACCCGGCTGACCGAACTGGCGCTGTGGATGTCGCGCCAGGCCCGTGACCTTCCTGGCGCATCCGAAAAGGTCCAGGCCCTGCTCCAGGGCATCCCGGCCCTCTGGGTCGACCGTTACCTCAAGGCCCGCAGGCGGAATCTGTTCCTGAACCTGATGGCCTTGCGCTACGCGACTGAAAGCGATTGGCGCCACCTGCTGCTGGGTATCGACGACAGCCGGACCGAAGGCCTGAACGTCCTGGAGGCCGCCCGCCTGGAGGCCGCCATCGGAGAACTGAAGGCTCCGGCCACGGTGGCCCCGGGCACCGACGAGATGGCCCAGTTGATGCTGGTCCGGGCCCTGGCCCCGGGGACCGAGCTCTCGGTCCACTTCTCGAAGAGATCCGACCTGGATCGAGTCACCCGCTACGAGGACCGCAGCCTTCTCGGTGTGGTCCAGGCCCAGGTCCAGGCGGCCGGGATCAAGTTGAGCGACGGGGCAACCCGCCAGTTATGGGTCTATGGCCCCCGGGGCGAGCAGCAGGAGGCCAGCAGGCAGGCGCCCCTCCGGCGACGCAGCCGCCGGGCAGCCCGCTTCGTCCAGGCCCTTTGCAGCGCGCTGGATGAGGGTGCCTGCGTGGCCGTGGCCGACGTATCCCGGGCCAACGGGGCGGACCTGGGTCTGGTGGAGGAATTGCTCCAGGCGGAGGTCTTGCCCCGGCTGGCCGGCTATGCCGGCTGGAATACGGCGGGGAACACCTTGGGCACCGCCTTGGCCTGCGCGGCCCTGGCTTCGGCCCGACCCACCCCCGCCACCGAGGGCGCGCGTCTGAGTTTCCTGTTGGAGCGTATGGCCGACGACTTCCTGTTCCAGGCAGCTCTGCGCCAGGAAATTTCGGCTCCGCTGGGCGGTTGCTTCATGCGCCTGGAAGGCGCCCGCTTGAAGGAGACCCGTGAGAAGGTCCAAGAGATCATGGCCGAGCGGGTGCTCCAGTTCTTCGAAGAAAACTTCGCGTCGACCCTCTTCGAAGGCCGCCGCCCGCATCTGACCCGGGTGGCGATCGATCTGCCGTGGCCACGGACCTTCGAGGTCGAAGTCCAGGCCCGGATCGATTACTAGCGTTATCAGATCAGCGATTGAAGCACCTCACCCGCAGTGCGTCGCTGGACGGAAGTCGGCGATGGGAGGGAAATTTCACAAAGCATTCCCGCTTCACGGAAGGAGCCCAGCCGGTTTTCGTCCTATTTTAGGCCCTCGACTGTTTCCTGGAGGCGTCCATGACCCAAGATAACCATCCACAGGGGAAGACCCTCTTCGGGCACCCTGTGGGGCTGTACACCCTCTTCTTCGCCGAGATGTGGGAGCGCTTCTCCTACTACGGCATGCGCGCCTTGTTGGTCTTCTACATGATCAAGGGCTTCCTTGGCATGAAGGACAACGAAGCTTACGGCATCTACGGCGCCTACACCTCGCTGGTGTACGCTACCCCCTTCATCGGGGGCATGCTGGCCGACAAGATCTTCGGAGCCCGTAAGTCCGTGGTCCTGGGTAGCCTCCTGATGGCGACGGGTCTCTTCATGCTGACCCTCCAGGAGCGCAACGCCTTCTTCGTAGGCCTGGCCTTGCTGATCTGCGGCAACGGCTTCTTTAAACCCAATATCTCGACCATGGTCGGTTCTCTCTATCCCAAGGACAGTCCCCAACGAGATGGTGGCTTCACCATCTTCTACATGGGCATCAATCTGGGCGCCGCCATGTCACCCCTGATCTGCGGCTATGTGGGTGAGACCTACGGCTGGCAGTACGGCTTCGGCCTGGCCGGGATCGGGATGCTGGTGGGCCTGGCGATCTTCGTCGCCCCGACCTTGTTGACCCAGCTCCTGGTCGGCCTGGGTGCCTTGGGCACGGCCATTTCCCTCTTCTTCCTGCAGAACAATCCCTACCAGTTGGTCGTGAACGGCCTGGTGGCCGTGGTCCTGCTGGTCTCCGCCAGCGTGGCTGTCCGCGCCCTGGGCATGGGGGGGCTTCCCGCCGAAGCCGGGCGTCCCAGCGACCCCGAAGCCGCCGGTCGGAAGGTCTTCGGATTCCTGCGTCAGGATCTGGCCATCCTGCTGGGCCTGCTGCTCGTCATCCCGATCATCGCCGTCCTGGTGCGTCACGACACCATCGCCGGCTATACCCTGACAGTCTTCGGCACGGGGGCCTTGCTCTGGCTCTTGATCGAGGCCATCCGTAGCCCGAAGTTGGAGCGTGAGCGCCTGTACGTGGTGCTGATCCTGATGTTCTTCTCGCTGCTTTTCTGGGCGTTCTTCGAGCAGGCGGGAAGCTCGGTCAACAACTTCACCGACCGCAACGTCAACCGCGTCTTCACCGAAAAGCAGGTCACCCCCGAAGATGTCGGCAAGACCCTTCAGATCAAGGTCAGCCAGGCTCAATTGGGCATGCGCAACGGCGACACCGTCTTCACCCTTGACCAGCTCAGCACTCTTCGCGACTCGAAACAGGATACGGTGGATTGGGCCGTCACTGAAGAGCACGTGGGTATGACCATCCAGGGGGCAGAGGTTCCGGCCTCGATCTTCCAGGCAGCCAACCCGATCTTCATCCTGACCTTCGGACTGGTCTTCACCGGCTTGTGGGGCTTCCTGGGGGCTCGAGGATGGGAACCCTCGACCCCGGTGAAGTTCGCCATGGGCCTTCTGCAATTGGGCCTGGGCTTCGGCGCCCTGTGGCTGGGAGCCCAGAGCCACGATCCCCGGGGCATGGTGGCCATGGGCTGGTTGCTGCTGGGATACATGCTGCACACCACCGGGGAGCTCTGCCTCTCGCCCGTAGGGCTGGCCATGATCACGCGCCTGTCGCCGGCCCGCATGGTCAGCACCGTGATGGGTGCCTGGTTCCTGGCCACCGCCTTCTCCAACTACCTGGCAGCGATGATCGCCCAGTTGACGGGTGTCCACGGCAGCAACGGCGCCGAGAACATGATCCCGGCCCCGATCCATACGGTCACCATCTATGGGGACGTCTTCGGCAAGATCGCGCTGACCGCCCTGGGTTCGGCGTTGATCTGTTTCGCCATGGCTCCGCTTCTGCAGAAGTGGATGCACAGCGGGGAGGAAGACGATCCTCAGACCACCTGAGCCCCCCGGGGCTCCTGAGTAGCCGGAAGGCCGGGAATCTGCGAGCGGATGCCTGGCCTTCTTGCATTTCAGGTCTGGAATTTCCAGCCCTCAGGCGGGTTCGCCATCTGATGGAGGTAAGCGCCCCCTCGGGAAAACACCGTCGACCCTATATCACGTGAGTTTCCGGCAAGCCTGCTGAACCCGGTCAGCGGTCTCCGGCCAAACGGGCCGGTCTGTCAATCCTCCGCCTACCGTCTGAATCCGCCTCCTGGCGTGAGAACCGAGGCCATCGAGGCGGGTCTCAATGCCTCGACGGCCGAATGCTACGGTAGGCGGCGGATTCAGGTACGGCCGTCTAGACGGGAGGCGGATGTTTGAAAGACGGATCTGCCTGGTGAGGTCTGGCCGGATCGATGGTCTGCAGGCCAGGTCTCCTCATGGTTTCTAGTTATTCAGGGCCAATCCGCCTCGGGAGCAGCCCCACCCCGAGGTGGTCTGCGACAGGTCGGTCGTCCAGGTGGCCGTTCACACCTCGAACCACTCCTGTTCTTCCCGGATGCGGCGGGCTTCCGGCTTGCCCAGCAGGTAGATGGCCAGTGTGTAGAAGTGCCTGGCCATGGCCTTCCGGTCGTCCAGGTCCGAGGCGGCGATCTCCTGGACGAGGTAGTCCTTGCTGCGCAATTCGGTGCGGATCTCGCGATCTCGCCTGGCAGTCTCGGGGTTGCCATGGAGGTGCTGGCTCAGGCCGTCCAGGTAGATGCAGATGCGGTCATCTTCCTCGTAATAGGCGTCGGGAGTCGTGCTGCCCAATGGGCGCCCCAGGTTGATCGATTTCTGCCACTCCGGCTCGGGGAAGCCGGCCTTCAGCAGCATGCTCCGCAGCCGGGCCTCGGCTACATTCACCGGCATGTGCCCTTCTTTGGGGGATGACTGGGGGAGCCTGGCGGGCAGGTCGTGGGCCTTCTCCAGAACACTGCCCCACTGGCCGAAGCGTTCCAGGGCCACGGTGCGGTCCAGGTGCTTGTGGTAGAACTGGTTCCGGAACGTCTGCAGGCAGTCCACGCAGGAGGTGAGGCAGGCCGAGGGGCATTCGGCCGCTACCTGCCGGGCTGCTTCCACCACCTCGTCCCAACGGGCCAGGGCCTGTTCCAGAAGGCCCGATCCGCCCGGCATAGGGTCGTATATAAGCGCGTCCACCTCGTCCACCCCCGAGCGGCCGACCACCAGGACCTCCAGGTCCTCGCGCTCCATCTCCAGGACCCGGCTCATCCCGATGCGCAGCACCTCGGCCAGGGTGAAGGCCTCGGTGCGGTCCGGGCAGGAGGGAAGCGACAGCACGTCCGCCACTACCGAGGCGAAGAAGCCCAGGCGCTCGGGCACCCGGCCGCAGCGCTCCTGGTGGCTCTTCTGGAAGTGCTCCAGCTCGCGCTCGGACGAGAAGGGCGAGCGACTCTGGCCGCACACCCGGCAGACCGGGTAGCCCAGGCGCCCCTGGGCGACTTCGCTGCCCGCTCCCACGTTGACCAGGCGCAGGTGGACCCCCCGGCGGAAGAGCAGGTCCCGTTCGCCCCAGTGATGGCCCGCGCCCCCGGCATGGCGATCCAACTCGTAGCCGTATACCGCTACGGGGAGCTGGAAGCGGTATTCTTCGTCGTCGGTGATGTAGGACAGGTGCTGCAGGTCTGCATCGCAGCAGGGCAGGGCCTCCAGGCTCATCGAGCCCAGGGCTTCCAGGGCCTGGGGGGTGGGGACCCCCTGCTCGGCGACCGCCTCGTGGGATACGTCCACGGCATATAGCGTCGGTTCGGTGGCCTCCAGGTGGAAGGTGCGGGGCGTGAAGCGGTGTCCGTTGGCGTAGATCAGGTTTCCTGGGACATACTCCCGCAGGGCCACTGCCGGTGGGCGGGGCAGATCGAAGTCGCGAACGCCCGAGCCGACGCGGGGCATCAGGGCGGTTCCCACGACCGAGCCGATTTCCAGACCATAGCCCGGCAGGAAACCCTCGCTGGCCAGGACGCTGAAGGTATTGGTGTCGTCGTAGCCCTCGGCTTCCTGGCGGCGGCGGGTTAGGGTGCCCTTCAGCTTCTTTACCAGCCTTTCGCAGCGGTCGCGCAGGGCCTGGTCGTCGGTATCCAAGGCCCCCTTGGTCTGGCGCACGGCTTCCAGTCGGCCCAGTTGACGCAATGCCCAGTCCAGACGTTTCTTCAGGGCGGTCAGGACGCTGCGCAGGGCCTGGGTGGTGTCCAGCATCAGGGCCTCCAGGCGCTCCGGGGTGGCGACGGCAGCGTCTTCGACCGGCCAGGATTCGGCCAGCGCTTCCCGGAGGTGGGCCAGCAGGTCCTCGCTGTGGGCCAGGATCGCCTGCTGGAGAGGATCTACATCCAGGGGACACGGCAACACGTGCCCGTGTGCGTCGAAAAGGTACTCGCGGATACGCCCGGGGAACATGGCCCGCAGGGTATCATTCAGTTCGGGGTGGGTGCGGGCCAGAGCGTGCAGGCGGCTGAGCACGGCGGCATGCACGTGCCGGGCCAGCATCAACTCGTTGCGCATGTTGAAGCGCGGGGGTTCCACCCGACCTGTCAGGAACTTTAGGGGATCGGCGAACCAGGCCCGGTCGTGGCCCACGGGCCGGGCGTAGGTGATGTTCACAGCGATCCGGTGGCGCCGCCCGGCGCGACCCACGCGCTGCCAGTAGTTGGAGGGCAGGGGCGGCACGTTGCGCAGAAGCACCGTGTCCAGCGTGCCGATGTCGACCCCCATCTCCAGGGTGGGGGTGCAGACCAGGGTGTTCACAGCCTCGCCTTCGGACTTGAAGAGCCGTTCCAGGCGCTCGCGCTCGTCGGCGGGAACCTGGGCCGAGTGTTCGGCGGCCGCCAACATGGCGAAGCGCCCATCCAGAGCCAGGATATCGTAGTTGTCCCGGTCTTCCGGCTCGAATTGCAGCCGGCCCGGGCAGCGCCAGGCCACGCAGGCGTTGTTGGGCGTGGAACGGGTCTGGACCCTGCGGCAGGTCTGGCAGCGCCAACGGCCGGTGTGGGGAGTCAGGCGCATGAGGTCGGCGTCCAGTTGGCGCACTCCGGCGCAGCCCGGCAGGTTCTTGTCCCGCGAGCCGGTCAGGGTCACCGTGGCCAGCAAGCCCAGCTCCTCGCTCACGAGGTCCCAGAGTCCGGCGATGAACTCGTTGACCTGGTCGTCGGGAACGCCCCAACGGCGGGCGGCCTGGCGCACCAGGGTGTCCCCCCGTTCGCCCACCCATTGGGCCACCCAGCGCGGGTCGTCGGAGGGGTCTCGCTGCAGTTTCAGGCCCTTGGGTACGCCCTTCAGGAGGGGGAGGTAGCCCCGCTGCACCTCCCGGCTGCCCTCCTCCCAGATCCGCGAGAAGATGCGACCCTCGCGGTCCAGGACGAACATGCGACGGCGGAAGACGTCCAGGAGGGCGGCGAAGCCTTCGGCCAGCACCTGGGGGGAGTGGGCCAGGCGGGTCGACCACTCCTGGATGAAGGACAGTTCGGGGACCAGGCCTTCGTATTCCACGCGCAGGCGGCCCCAGGGCTCCAGGCCCGTCTGCTGCTTGAGGGGCGTGGTGATCTCGCGGAGCAGTTGGTTGCGCAGGAAGTACTTGCGATTGTCGGCGTGCTGGACCGGGGAGGCCTGCTTGCGGGTCTCCTGCCAGACCTCGGGCAGCAGGGCCTGCGACAGCGCGTCGTCCTGATCCAGCGTCTGGTCCAGGCGGGCCAGCAGGTCCCCCAGCGAGATCCGCCCCTGGCGCAGCCTCGACCAGACCAGTTCGCGCAGCCGGAAGCGCCGGGCCCGGTCGCGCATCCAGCCCGCCTGGAAGGCGGCGTCCTGCCGGTTGTCGGTGAAGACCAGCAGGCGGCGGCGCTCGGCCTCCTGCAACATGTTCTGGGCCAGGATGTGCACGTCCGAGACGGTGATGGCCCGCACGGGTCGGGCCGGCTCGCGGTAGTATCCGCCCTGGCGGCGCCCCTGGGCCCCGCACGAGAGGCACCGGGACAGTTGTCCGATGGTGGCTTCGCGCGAGGGCACGGCCCACAAGACGACGGTGGCTGCTTCCCAACCGCACCCGTCGCAGCGCTGGGGACGGCTCGGATGGGCAGCGCCGCACCAGCGGCACAAGTGGAGCTCCTGCGAGCCTCCGGGCTCGTCCTCGTCCTCCGAGACCAGGCGGTCGAAGAGCAGTACCCTTGAGCCCCCCTGCGACTCCTCCAAGGCTGGCCAGAAGGTGCGGTCGGCCGTGGCCTGGCCACCCCCGAAGCCCCGGGCGGTCAGTGAGAAGTCCGAAAGGTGGTGGACGAAGTAGTGCTGCCCGCAGGTGGTGCAGGTCAGCACGGGGTAGGTGAAGAGGGGGGGCTGCCCCTCCTGTCGCTCCTGCTCGGCCGAGAGCCACAGCCGGGGAGACTGTTCGCCTTCGGGAAAGGTGACCACGGCCCGCTCCACGCCGCGCACGAAGGCATGCACCACCGGGCGGAGCAGGGGGCGCCCTTCTTGGCGGGCGGCGGCGCCCAGGGCCAGCCAGGCCAGGACCTCCTCCTCGCAGACGGGTCGCCCCAGCCTCTGCTCCAAGGCCTCCACAAGCCAGGTCAGCGGACGGGGGCGGTCCAGCAGCTCCGAGAGGGCGAAGCACAGTTCGTTGCGCGACAGGCGGGAGTACAGGGTCTGGGGCCAATCGGTTCCGGGTTCTAACCACCAGCCGGTCAGGCCCCGGAAGGCCTCGGCCAGGCGCAGGCCAGTCTGGTCTTCGTCCAGGGCTTCCAGCACGTGGCGCAGGTGTGTCCCGGGGTCTCCGTGTGGGGCGGGCGGAGTCTCGCGCGGCGTGCTCCAATCGTCTTTCTCGTATTCCTCGCTGACCAGTACGACGTCGTCGCCCTTCACGCCGAAGAAGCGGCAGGCGAAGTCCTGGGCAGCCTTCTCGCCGCCGTCGGGATCGGCCAGGGTGGCCGAGGTGCCGATACACACGGTGTCGTCCGGACCCCGGCCGCACCAGGCCCGCAGGCGCCGGATCAGGCAGGCCGTCTCGGCTCCGATGGCGCCCCCGTAGGTGTGGGCCTCGTCGAAGACCAGGTAGTCCAGGCGGGCGCCGTCGAAGATCTCGACGTCCTTCTGGCGGGTGAGCAGCAACTCGAGCTGTTTGACGTTGGTCAGGAGGATGCGGGGCCGGGTGTCCGGGGAGCGCATCTCCTCGCGCGAGACGCATTCTTCGGCCGGGTGGACCGCCCCGGAGCGCTCCTTCTGGGCCCGGTCGAAGGCCGCCAGGTAGTCCTGGCGCGAGGCGCCTGCGCGCAGCCTCTTGCCGGTCACATCGGCCCGGCGCTCGGGGGTCCGGCCGATGTACATGCCGAAGGAGATTCCTGTGCCTGCAAGCAATTCGCGCAGGCGCAGCAACTGGTCTTCGGCCAGGGCGTTCATCGGGTAGACCAGCACCGCCACCAGGGCTTCGGGGGCCTTCTGGTCGCGCAACTCCAGGCAGCGGCTGATGAGGGGGTAGAGGAAGGTCTCGGTCTTGCCCGAGCCGGTTCCCGTCGAGACCAGCACGTGCCGTCCGGCGGCGATGGCCCGGATGGCCTTCTCCTGGTGCCCGTACAGATGGGGCCAGGCGACCAGGTTGGGCATGAAGGGGTGCAGCAACCCCTCTTCCACCAGCTCCTTCACCGCCGCACCGGTCCGGAACGAGCGCGACAGGCTGATGAAGGGCCCCTTCAGCAGCGGCGTTTCGCGGGTCTCCTCCAAGGACAGCAGCGTGCGCATCTGCCCGTGCAGCCCCGGGTCCGCGAAGGGATAGGCCGAGAGCTGGTAGCGCAGGAAGTTGCCGACGACGCGCTCGGTGTAGGTGATGGGGTTGATGGACATGGGGACCTCGGAATTTCTGTCGAATCGCTTATTGATTCCAGGCTGGAAGCGGGCAGAGAAGGGGGCTCTTGCGAGGCTCCCGGTCTCTGCTGTCGTCTAGATCCACAGCGTCCCCAGCAGTTCCGCCTCCGGGTATTTGAAAGGCAGAACCAGCTCGGAGAGGCGCTCATCCAGGAACTGCCCGGCCGATTGCTGGGCGGCCTCGACAACGTCTCCAGAGGCCCGGGGAGACAGGTCCTCCTGGCGGGGACCCGGGCCGCCGGCAAGCCGGTTCAGGAGGAGAAGGACCTCCCAGTCCTTCAGCAGCCTGAAGCGGTCAGGCTCCCGCAAGACTCCGACTACCTGGAATCGCATCAGGCCGGTCCCGCCAGTCAAGCGGTCCTTGACGCGGAACACGAACAGGGTCCCGGACATTCCGGCGGGAGCGGGGGCCAGGGTGTGGGGCAGTGCCCTGGCTTGCTGCAGGGCCAGATTCATGAGGCGGTGGCCCACACCCAGGATCTTCTTTCGTTCGGTCACCCTGCCTGTCTTGCGGTCGAAGTGCAGTCCCGAGTAACGGGGCAGGATTCCCGGCTCCGATCGCCATTCGTCAGGGGTGGCGAAGTTCAGGGAGCCGGCCTCCTCGGTGGGCCTGCGGCGATTGTGTGACAGGATGGCCTGGAAGAACGGCTTGAGGTCGGAGAGCTCCACCTTGGGGACGTCCTCAGATACCTGCTGATAGTCGAAGCGGGCGCAGTGCCCCACCAGACTGCGGACGGTCGAGACCACGTCCTGGCCGCCGAACTGGCGGGTCTGGGCGTCGAACCATCCATTGAAGGAAGCCTCGTCCCCGCCTCGGGCGAACTGGCGTCGCCCCGTGGAATAAAGATCCTGGAAGAAGCTGGTGCGGCTGAAGCCGAGGACCATGCCGAACAGGTCTTCAGGTTCGTCCATCACCTCGTCGAAGGCCCGGGTGATGTTGGAGATCTTTTCGACAAGCTTGCCGAAGATCCGGGCTTCGACCGTGGCCGGATTGGAGACCACGACCACGTCCACCAGGCGCTTCTGGCCATAGCGGTTCAGGCGGCCAACCCTTTGGTGCAGGCGCATCGGGTTCCAGGGAAGGTCGACGTGAATCAGGGTGTGGCACCGCTCCTGGAGGTCGATGCCCTCGCCCCCTGCCTCGGTCGAGACCAGGAAGCGCGCGGATCCGGAGTTGAAGGCTTCAGCCGCCTGCTGGCGCGTCATCCGCAGCGGAATCGTGCGCCCTCGGGAGTCCACCACCCCTTCGGCTTTCTCGTCGCCGTTGATGAAGGCCGCGCAGCGATCGCCGAACTCCTGGAAAAGGCGCGAAATCAGCAGGGACTGGGTTGCTTTGTATTCGGTGAACAGCAGGACCGGACGGTCCTGGAAATCGGTTCGCAGCAGGTCCAGGATCAGCTCGATCTTGGTCTCTCTTTCCACTGCCTCGGCGGCGTGGACCAGCTCGCGCAGGTGCGGCTCTTCGTCCTCCATCAGGAGCAGTTCGTCCGCGGCCTCGACGACTTGTTCCTCGAGTTCCGCCAACTGGTCCAGTTCCTCTTCGTCCTGGGCCTCCCGAAGGCGGGAAATGCGCTTCTCCAGTCTCTCTTTCTCCAGGCGGCGTTCCTGCTGGCCCTGCAGGCGCCGGCGCAGGGCCCTCAGGACTGCCGCCACCGAGCTGGCCGCCAGCTTCTGGATGGCGATGAGCACCAGGGTCACCGCCGCGCCCAACCGCTCGCTTCCCGCACGCGAGAGCCTGTTTGAGTAGGCGTAGCCGTTCTCGATGAACTCAGAGATCAGGTCGTAGAAATCCTGTTCGGCCCGGCTGTAGCCGTAGTCCACCCGGCGAACCCTGGGGGGTTGGAAAAGGCGGGTTCCCTTCAGGTCGGTGACCGAATACTTGTTGTTGCGGATGATGACCGAAGGCAGGTGCTCCAGTTGATACTGGATGGCCTTGCGAGGGTTGAACAGGTCCTTGCGCAGCAACTGCAGCAGCGCAAGGAATCCCCAGTCCTTGCCGCGGTGGGGAGTTCCCGTGAAGAAGACCATCGAGCCGATCTTGCCCTGATCCTCCAGTTGCTGCACCAGTCGATAGGCCAGGGTAGGGCCCAGGTCTTCATCGCTGTTCAGGTGGTGCGCCTCGTCCACCAGGATCACGTCCCAGGGGTCGGCCTCGAACAGACGTTCGTGACGCCGGTTCCGGTCCTGCCGCAAAGTGTGGTAGGAGGCCACGACCTGGTCCTCGCGCTCCCAGAAGTTGGAGCGGCCCCGGTCGTCCTCGGAACGATAGACCTGCAAGCGGATATCGAACATGTGGAACATCCGGTCACGCCACTGTTCGACCAGCGAGGCCGGGGTCAGGATCAGCACTCGGCGGGCCTGGCCCCGGGCCAGCAGAGGCCAGAGGATCAGGCCCGCCTCGATGGTCTTGCCCAGACCGACGTCGTCGGCCACCAACCAACGGGTTGGCCAGGACTGGTTCACTTGGCGGCAGACCCAGAGCTGGTGGGGGAGAAGGTCGATATTGGAGGGGGAAAAGACGCCCCAGGCATCGTTTGCCGAGGTGATGGCCTCGGCCTGGAGCCGCAGGACCGTGGGCAGAAGGGGATCCCAGGTGGAACGCCCGGCCACCTGGGTGGCTCGCGCCTGTTCCTCCAGGTCAGCCACGTCGACCCGGTGCATGGCCCCGTCGTCGAACTCCACGATGGCCAACGGCCCCTGGAGCATCTGCACCGTCCCGGTTCCATGGCCGGGGTGGCGGACCCTGGCACCAGGTTCGACGGTGTGGAGGCTCACAGCAGCGTGCCTCCTGAGAGGATCTGGTAGAGGTGATCCTCGCTGCCATATCGGAACGGCATGTCGAAGGACAACCCGAAAGTCACCTCATCCTCGTCAAGATGCGCCGCCAAAGCCTCGTAGATCTGTCGCGAGGACTCCACGTGTTCGTCAGCACCCACCTGGGCGCCAGTGACGAATTCCACAGCTTCGCGTACTCGTTTGAGGGGCGTGAAGCAGTAGGGGTGCACCTCGGGGTTCCTCAGGATCCGTTTGCGGACCAGTTCGCGAAGAACGAAGCAGATCCCGACGCCCAGGGTTCTCCTCAGGTTGGGCGCAGACAGGCCGGCGCCTTGCCAATAGGAACTGTGGTGTGGGTTAAGGAGGTCTTTGATGGTCTGCGTCGATCCGTGCTTGTTGAATTCCAGGAACATGGCCGAGTATTCATGGATCCAGCGGCTCAACTGGTAGATGGATGGCAGGTATCCGAGCCAGCGGAAGAACTCCTGGTCGTCCTCTTCGGCGAAGTAGCCTTCCAGCACGCGCGTCAATGACTCCGGATTTTCCGCTGAAGTCACGACCAGGTCGAGCCATCCCTTGCGCTGGCATTTCTTCAGGAACGCCCGGCTCTGCTCTGCCGTCTGTCGTCCCATGGTGTGGAAGGCACCGAGAGACAAGAGAACGAGCCAGTCCTTGCGAGAGGCGTGATCGTCGGCCACGGTGGATAAATTGGGATTTGGCCAAGGATACACACGCTGCTCGTAACTCAAGTCAAAGCCCTGGGGATCCTGAGCACGCAGATCGTTCCACCAAGCGGCCAGAGCTTTCAGGCGGTCTTTGACCGGGATGTCATTCGGTGATGGGGGTGCGGGTTTGAGGTCCTTCGGCGGCGGTTGCAGGAGACGTTGCAGTTCCGCGATGTCCGAGGGCGGTAGCCCCAGGCTCTGAAGACTGTCCCGGCTCAGGCACTGGGCCAGCCAGGCACCCTGGCCAGCCTGGATCTTCTTGTAGACCCTGGCTGCTGCATCTCGGCCCAGGCGGCCGTGTAGCAGGTATCTCAGCGCCGAGAGGCGCTTGACATTGTCTGGCGCCGCCAGCACCCAGGTCGCGACCCTCTCGTTGTCTACGCGCGGCTGGCCGCGATGCTCAAGGAAGAGCGAGACGGCCGGACCCTGGTATCGCTCCGACAGCAGTGCTTCGGGATCAGCGAAGGAGGCGAGGTGAACCTCGTCCGCGTCGGTGGACTTGGCGCAGAGCAGGCTGTAAGCGCGGCTCCAATGGGCGCGCTGGTTGAGGAATTGCTGCTGTGCGAGGCTGTCGCGAATCTCGCGCACTTCGGCATGGAGTTCGGCCTCGAAGGTTGCCAGCAGCCCCTGAGAGACGCTGGGAGCGAGGAGCCGGGCCTCGTCGGGGCCCAACTCGTCCTTCGGGGCCAACCGGTCCAGTAACTCGGGCAGTTTCAGGACTTCGCGGCTGCTCTTGGCGTGGACTCTCCCCAGGATCCGCCAGACGCTGTCGTGAACGAGTTGCCCCGGCTCGAAGAAGTGCTGCAACAGGGGCACTGCCGCCGTGAAGACCTCTTCCCGAGACAACAGGCCCGAGACCTGCCTGGCAATGTCTTTCAACCCGGTAGTCCCGGCAAAGGCGCCCCACAGGGATGTGGGGATGACCCGGTGGTGCGAGGAGAGTTGCTCAAGGCAGGCTTGTTCCAGGATCCTGACGAGTTGCGCCGCACCCGGTTCGCCTCCTTCTGGTATCGGACGCGAGGTCGCGCCGCTGAGAACCTCCCAGAGCTGACCCCAGAACTGCTGTGGAGTCACCGACTTGTGGAGCCCGAGGGCTTCCTGGGTAGCCGGCCACCCTTGCAGTTGCACCTTGTCAAAGAGGCGGCACAGCGCCAGGCCTGCGTCGACTCCCAACTGTCGTGCCGTCATCCGGTTGGTCTCTGAACCGCCCGCGACCTGGTGGCGTCCGATGTCCACTTCCAGGTGGGCGTTGAAGGCAAATCGACAGGGGAGCGCTTCCCGAAGGGGGGTGGTGACCCAGCAGCGGGGGACATCGGCCGGGAACGGACTGAAGCCGCCCGGCCCCAAGGCCAGGAGGACCCGGCCTGCGGAGCCGGACAGCAGCAGACCGCGGTCCAGGCCGTCCACGGAACCTGCACCAAGAGAACCCAGCGACAAGCCTTCCGCCTCCAAGACCTCCTGAGGTTTCCAGGCCAAGGTGTTCACCGTTTCCTCGGCGTTTTCCCAGGCGATCTTGTTGATGCCCCGCGAGAAGACCAGCAGGAGCGGGGCCCAGCGTCGGAACGTGCCCAGGATCTCCTCGCTCCATTGCTCGCTTTCGGCTTTGGGACGGAGGAGGGTGATCCTTGTGGTAAAGCGATCTGTGTCCTCTTCCCTGGCATTCTCTGCGGAGGCGGCGGCTATGGGTACCGGGTACATCCCGCCAACCACTTCGAAAGCCAGGCGACCGCTGCAGACCTTTACCTGGTCGCTGGCCAGGAAGACGGACTTGAACCCCAGGCCGAACTTTCCGGTCCTCACGAGGCTGGCGCCGCTTTCCGCCTCTTTGTCTGATCCGTGCATTACCAGCATTTTTTCCAGGTCGCGGTGGTAGCCACGGTCTCGAAACTCGTGGTCTCCATGTCGGAACTGGTTGATGAGGCGTCCACCGTGGCCGAAGGTGAGGCTTCCGGGACACTCCCGGACCAGGAAGGACCGTAAGACCCGTTCGGTTCCTCCCATGTCAACCAGTTCGACCACGGCATCGTCGGCATTCTGGAAAAGCTCAAAAGGGATGGAACTGTGGCTGTACTGGAAGTGCCGACCCACCTTCGTGCGGACCATCTCCAGCAACATGGCCTGGGCCTCGCCATCCTGGCTGACCAGTCTGCTGATCTGATCCAGGACCACGGGGAGGGAGCCCTCCACTTCCTTCAACAACTTGTGCCGGGTGTCCGGGATGGTGGTCACTTCCGCCTCGGCCTTCTTGCGCAACAACTGCTCGTGCAACTCGACGGTCCTGGCCAGGGTGCCAACACCGCGGCGGGGCAACTGCCGGAAGTAGAAGGGAAGGTTCTGCTCGATCAGGCGCTGGGCCACCTTCAGGTCGAACTGCCCCGCCTGGAGTATTCTCTCCTCCCAGTAGGTCCGGCTCTTCTTCAGGGCGCCCTCGACGGTGTCGGAGGCCTTCTCGTGGTGGTAGCACAGGCGCATGACCTGCACCAGGGTCCTCCAGACCAATTCGTGCAGCTCGTCCTGCTGCATCCCTGTCGGATCCACGCGTAGGAACCTCAGGGTCCAGTGCAGGCTGTCCTCACGGACGATGGGCTTCTGTTTACTGGGGGTCAACAACAGGCTGCTCACCCGGGCGGCCCGGCGGACCTCGATGGTGCGGCCGTCCAGGGCTGTCACCTGGAGTCTGTCGCCTTCAACGACTTCGACATCCAGACGGAACTCGACGGTGCGCTGGGAATGCCCGCGTGGGGTGAAAAAGCACTTGGGCTCTTTGGAGAGCCAGAGCCCATTGGTGACGGACGCCCAGTCGGTGCCCAACAAGTGTGCGGTCTGCTCTTGCAGGTCTTTGTCCAACGGGGCGAAGACGGCGAAGGCACCACCCTTCACCTCGGGCGTGCACAGATCCCAGGCCTGGCCATCGAAGAGTCTTTCCAGACATTTCAACAGCGGGGTGCCAGGCGTCGAGGCGACCGTGTGCTGGGCCAGGGGCACCTGGCGCGCGGGAGGTGGTTCCAGGGCGCGGTCCAAGATGGCCTGCATCTTTTCGTCGACGACGCTCTCAGGGTGAACCTTTCCACCCTCCCGACACAGGACCGACGCCTTGCGCCATTTCTCCTCCAGGTTGAGCAGTTCCAAGCCACCCAGCGCCTGTTGGAATCCCGTCTCGCGAGAGGCCAGGTCCAGGTAGGCCGTGGCCAGGTCCTTGAGGATGGCCTTGGGCTTGTCCTTGTGCCGGGCGCAGGTCCATCGGTACAGTTCCAGAAGCCGAGGCAAGGGGACCGGGCGACACAGCGCTTCGATCAGGGCCGGGACCTGCTCCTTCAGCGTGGCGTGTTCGAGCAGGGCCCTCAGCAGCGGCGCTGCTGGCATCAATTCTTCGGGCATGGCGGCAAGAGCCTCGCCCAGGCGGTCCAAGTCCTTCAGTGGGAGGGTTCCCAGTGCGGGGACCTCTGCGTCGCCCATCAGGAGGTGGAGTATTTCTACGACAACCTCAGGTTTCGGGAGCATTTCCTGGCACAGGTCCACCCACGCCGGGTGGGCGATGACCTTGTCCGAGACTTCCAGCACGGAGAGGTAGCCGGCTCCGAAGCGGTCCAGGAAGGGCTTCAGGATGCCATCCAGACCCTGAAGGGCCACGATGTGCTCCGGAGACCGGGCCGGTCCCAGTCGGACGGGGAGCCAGCTCTTCTTGGCAACCTGTTCGAGGAGATTGGATGTCAGGTGTTTGGCCTCCGAAGTCCGCACGTGGTGCCAGGCGTCCAGGATTTCTTCCCAGAACCGGGATGGCTCTTCGGAACGCAGGGCCAGCATCATCACGGCGCCGGCATCGAGTGGGGTCAGGATCCGGCGCTGGCGAACCAGGACCTCAGGGTGGGACGAAGGTAGAATCCTGGGACCATTGAGGCTCAACGCTTCCGGAATCCGATATCCGATGTCCAGGTAGGCCTCCCCCTCGGCCGAGACCAGGCGCCCTTCAACCGTTTCGTGCAGGGCAAGCCTCTTGAGCTTCAGGTCGTCATGGACCCCCAGGAAGACGAAATCGCGCTGTTCTCGGCTCAGGCTTTGGAGGGCTTCACCCGACGCTTGCGCCGAGTGATCCAGGAGTGCCTGGACAACCTGTTGTTCCTCGGGCGCCTTGATTCCCAGGGCAGCCTGGGCCAGAGGCGTCAAGCCGTTGGTCACTGCGGGGTCGAGGACCCGCCAGACATCACCGGTGCTCTTCAAAAGCGTGGCCAGGACCCCGGGCCAGGAGGCTTCCGAGTCTTGAGGGCGCAGCAGCCATAGCGGCCCCTCGGCACCGTAATGATCTGGGAACCCGTGAGCCAGGTAGCGCAAGGGCGAAGCCCACGCCTCGGGACGTTCATCCTGGCACAGTCGCTCGGCCAGTCTCCCCCTGGCCTCTGGTGTGCCCAGATTCGGCCTCTTCTTCAGGAGTTCGGCCACGGATGCAGCGTCGCAGGGCGCCACGGCTTCCTCGACGCCATAGACGAGACGGACGGTCGGCCCGTCCAGGCTGAGGATGGCGGGGCCGCCCTCCGAGGGCAGGGCCTGCGACACCAGCGTCTCCAGGTCGGGCCGGGGACCGCTCAGTCGGAAGAGCCGTGCGGCCTCGCGCGATGCCTGCAACTGCTCGAAGCTGTGGCGCGACTTCTTGCCTGAGGTGGCCTCGAAGGCGGGGAAGAGTTGCAGTTGTGAATTGTCCAGCCACAGTTCCCGGCGCGACCCGGTCCAGCACGATGCCACCTGCTCCAGCATGCCGTCGACCACCTGGGACTCGCCTCGCCCGGCGAGGGCCTGGAGGATCCGCCTGATATCCTCTTTCGAGAGCGGGTCGCTCTCCAGAGGCTGCGTGTCGTCCAGCAACAGGCCGGGAAGGACCAGGACCCGGAGGCCCAGCGAGTTCAACTCGTGGACCAGGGAATAGCCGGCCTCGGCCGCGCCTTTGTCATATTGGGGCGCGAAGAAACTGCCCGGCGCCATCATCCGGGCCAACCTCTGCAGGAAGGGCGCCAGTGGCCTGGCCTGGCCGTAGGACAGGCCGTTCAGGGCGCAGCGCAGGAAACCGGCCACCCACTCTTGGAGCCAGGAGTGACCATCCCCATCGGGGGATTCCAGGCTTGCGGCCAGGACCTGGACCAGGAGGTTGAAGGCCTGTTCGCGCGATTCCTTGCTCTTGCGTCCAAGCTTGTCCAGGTGGCTGAACAGTTCCATGGGCTCGTCGCCGAGCAGGCACTGGAGTTCCGCGCGGCTCAGCCACGCCCGCGGCTCGACGCTCGACAGGCGGGGGGTTTCAGGCCGCAGGATGGCCGTCTGCTCTGCCAGTCTGTCCAGTCTGGGGAAGGTTTCCCGGACCACCGCTTCCCCTGCTGGCGGGAAGCTGTAGGAAGCGGCCTCGGGTCGGGGGCGAGACACCAGGACCCAGCGGCTGGGGGGG
>JAAZKF010000238.1 GCA_012799975.1 Burkholderiales bacterium | reverse complement strand
GATGCCGAGCCTTCAGGAAGGGAACCTGCGCATGGACTTCCCACCGGGTTGGGATCCCCAGAAGTACGACGATTGGGCGTTCTATCGCCAGCAGTTCTCACGCTCGCGCGACGGCATGAAGGCCGTGGACGTGCTGGCCTGGCAGCCCGACTCCAGGACGGCCTGGCTGGTGGAACTCAAGGACTACCGCCTGCACCCGCGCACAAAGGGTTCGCCAATCCACCGCGAGGTGGCTGACAAGGTCCTGGACACCCTGGCCGCCCTGTTGCCTGCCGCCGTTCACGCCAACGACGAAACCGAGCGGGCCTTCGCCCGCAAGATCCTGAAGGCGAAGAGTCTCCGGGTGGTGCTGCACCTGGAGCAGCCCAAGCAGCCTTCCAAGCTCTTCCCCAGGGCCCTCGACCCGGCCGACGTGCAGCAGAAGCTCTGCCAGGTCTTGCGGCCCGTGGACCCCCACCCCCGGGTGGTCGAGAAAACAAGGATGGGAGACCTGGCATGGAACGCAATTTGAAGCCCTGGCGCGAGTTGGCCGTTCCCCACGAGGACGTGCTGCGCGGCACCTTCCAGCAGGCGGAGTTCGCTGCCGACCTGTCGGCGGTGCATCAGGGCACGGCTCCTCCCCAGTACCAGGACGCGGCGCTCTTCTTCCAGCGCACCTTCATCACCGAGGGCATGCGATTGCTGCTGGACTCGGTCCTCAAGCGCCTGGCCGGTCGGGGTGGCGACCCCGTGATCCAGTTGCAGACCGCCTTCGGGGGCGGCAAGACCCACACCATGCTGGCGGTCTACCACCTGGCCCAGGGCACCGTGCCGGCCGCCGAGATGCAGGGCGTGCCACCTCTGCTGACGGCCGCGGGCCTTGCCCAGGCTCCGAAGGCCCGCCTGGTCGTCCTGGATGGGAACCGCCAGGCGCCCAACATTCCCCAGGCCCGGGGCGGGGTCCAGGTGTGCACCCTGTGGGGCGAGCTGGCCTGGCAACTGGGCGGCGAGGCCGGCTACGCCCTGGTCCGTCAGGCCGACGAAAGCGGGACGTCCCCCGGCAAGGAGATCCTGATCCAACTGCTGGCTGCGCACGCTCCCTGTGTGATCCTGATCGACGAATTGGTGGCCTTCATCCGCCAGTTCGAGGAGGGCAAGGCCTTGGCCGGGGGCACCTTCGACTCCAACCTGTCCTTCGTGCAGGCCCTGACCGAGGCCCTGAAGGCCGTGCCCACGGCGGTGCTTCTGGCTTCGTTGCCCGAGTCCGAGAAGGAGGCGGGCAGCCGTCGCGGCCAGATGGCCCTGCAGGCCCTGTCCCACTACTTCGGGCGGGTGCAGGCCTTGTGGAAGCCCGTGGCCGCTGAGGAGGCCTTCGAGATCGTGCGTCGGCGCCTCTTCCGCCCGATCTCCGACGAGGGGGCCACCCGCCAGGTCTGCCGGGCCTTCGCCGACACCTTCCTCTTGTGGCCCGACGAGCTTCCCCGCGCCACCCAGGAGTCGCGCTACTTCGACCGCCTGCTGGCGGCCTACCCGATCCACCCCGAACTCTTCGATCGCCTGTATGAGGACTGGTCCAGCCTGGAGAACTTCCAGCGGACGCGCGGCGTCCTGAAGCTGATGGCCCGGCTGATCCACCGGCTTTGGAAGGACGGCAACAACGACCTGATGATCACGCCGGGCAGCCTGCCGCTGTATGACCCGGACACTCGGAATGAACTGGTCTACTACCTGCCCCAGGGCTGGGACCCCGTGCTGGAACGGGATGTCGACGGCGAACGCTCCGAGACCGCTGCCCTCGAGAACAAGGACCCCCGCCTGGGCGCCGTTCAGGCCTGCCGTCGGGTGGCCCGCACCGTCTTCCTGGGCAGCGCGCCGGTCACCACGGGCCAGGTTTCTCGGGGGGTCGAGGTTTCGCGCATCCTGCTGGGAACACTGCAGCCGGGCCAGCAGCCGGGGCTGTTCCGGGACGCCCTGGACGGCCTGCACCAGCGCCTGCACTACCTGAACTCAGGTCAAGACCGCTTCTGGTTCGATACCCGCCCCAACCTGCGCCGCGAGCTGGAAGAGCGCAAGCGCCGCTTCCAGGATGGCCAGCATATCCGGCCGGCCCTCAAGGACCGCCTGCAGAAACTGGTTTCGTGCAGCCTCTTCGACGCGGTGCACGTCTTCGTGCCCGGACAGGACATCGCCGACGACCATGCCCTGAGGCTGGTGGTCCTGCCTCCGGAAAGCGCCTGGGCCAAAGCGGTGCCCAAGCCCGCCCAGGAGGCGGCCGGGGCCATCCTGACCCGGCGGGGCGAGCAGCTCCGCTCGCGCCAGAACCGCCTGATCTTCCTGGCCGCCGATTTCTCGACGGTGAATCGTCTCCTGGATCAGGTCCGCACTCTTCTGGCCTGGGAATCCATCGTCAAGGACGCCGGTGAGGAGAGGATCCTTCTGGACCAGGCCCAGATCCGCCAGGCCAGGAACCAGACCCAGGACGCCGAGGCTGCCCTGAAACGCATGCTCGCCGAGGCCTGGCGCTGGCTCCTGGCCCCCGTGCAGTTGGAGGATCCCCGGAAGGGCCTGACCGAGGTTCAGTGGGAGGCCTTCCAGTTGAACTCCGGCGCCCCCGACCTGGGGCGCGAGATCGCCCGGGTCCTGAAGGAGAACGAGCTGGTCATCGACCAGTGGGCGCCGATCCACCTGGCCAACCTGACGAAACGCTGGTTCTGGAAGCCCGACGCCCGGGATGTCGGCGCCCTGGATGTCTGGCAGAAGACCTGCTGCTACCTGTACCTGCCGCGCCTGGCCAACGAGGGGG
>JAAZKF010000237.1 GCA_012799975.1 Burkholderiales bacterium | reverse complement strand
CTTCATCGCCTGGTTCAGGTTATGGGCCAGCACGGTGATCAGCCACCAGGCTGCGTTCACCCCGAAGTGCTTTGAGGGCATCGTTCCGCCGGCCAACTCGTTCTTCAGGACATCGTGGACCTACTCGCTTCTGCCGCAGCGTTCGTGATGCCACCGGATCACCCGGTCGCCGTCCCAGTCCAGAAGGTTGGTGACGATGCCTGAATCCGCCGCCTGGCGTGAGAACCGAGGCCACAGTCCAAAGCCCAGAGCCCAGTGCGCAGAGGATTCGAGCTCGCCTCAGACTATTTTGGCGGCGGATTCAGGGGGCCCGAAGGATCTTGACAGGTCACCCAGGTGCGACTTAAAATTGCCGGGCATTTGCCCTGCTGTGGCCCCGTCCGGATCATCCGAGGCGTGAGGCCGAATCCGGGTCGCGATTTTCCGGCCTTCCCTGAAACCGGGACGGCCTTTACAGGTTTCGAGGAGGTTCAGGATGCACCAGGTAAAGCTGGAAGCCAATATTCGCGAAAAGACGGGCACCGGTGTGGCCCGTAAGCTGCGCCGCCAGGGCCGGGTCCCTGCCGTCCTATATGGGCCACATCTGCAGACCCCGATGGTCCTGGACGTCAACGCCAAAGAGATGGAACGGGTCCTGCGCACCGCAGGGCGAACCTCGATCATCAGCCTGAATGTGCCCGACGGCCCCCAGACCGTGATGTTGGCCGACTACCAGCGCGATGTATTCGGAACCCACCTGCTGAGCGTCGATTTCAAGCAGGTCCGGCTGAACGAAAAGGTCACCGCCTCGGTGCCCATCTCCCTGGTGGGTCAGTCCAAGGGGATCAAGGCCGGCGGGGTGCTCGAGCAGATGGTGCGCGAGGTCCAGGTAGAGGCCTTGCCTCTGGACCTTCCCGATAGCCTGGAAATCGACATCACCGAGTTGGACCTGGGCGAGCGCCTGACGATGGCCGACCTTCCGGTTTCCGACAAGATGACGTACCTGGTCGTCCCGGACGAAACCCTGGCCGTGATCCACACCCCGCGCTCACTGCTCGTGACCGACGAAGAGGAACAGGCAGAGACAACCGAAACTGCCGAGTAGGTCCGGAATTGCGCGGCGAACACCGCGACCAGGAAACAAGCGGCGGGGCACCCCAGGTGCCGACCGCCGCTTTGCCGTTCCTGCTCCTGGGGCTGGGCAACCCCGGCCCGGAGTATGCCTGGACCCGACACAACCTGGGCTTCATGGTGCTCGACGAGATCTCTTCCCGGCACAAGATCCCGGTCCGGGAACGGACGCGCCTGGCCCTGACGGGAACCGGCCTCCTTCTGGGACACCCAGCCGTCCTGGCCAAGCCCCGAACCTACATGAACCTCTCAGGGCAGGCCGCCCAGTCCCTGACATCCCGCTTCCAGATCCCACCGTCCAGATTCCTGGTCCTGGTGGACGATTTCACGATCCCCCTGGGTCGGTTGCGGGTGCGCCGCGAGGGGGGCACGGGGGGGCACAACGGCCTGGCCAGCCTCCTGGAATGCCTGGGCACGCGATCCTTCCCCCGGATTCGCCTGGGAATCGGCCCTCTTCCTCCTGACCGGGACCCGGCTGACTTCGTCCTGGAGGAATTCCACGAAGACGAAACCGAGGCCGTGCGGGACCTGGTTCTGCGCGGGGCCGACGCCGTCGAATCCTGGTTTGAAGAAGGGATCGAAGCGACCATGAACCGATTCAACGGCCGCGACTGAATCCTAAAGTCTGCCCTGGAACCAGAGCCCCCCAAAGACCAGAATTACATGGGCCAGGACCACCAGCACCCCTGCCCGGGCCCAGGCTCCCTGGACAGCCTGAAACTGCTCAAGGTCTGCGAACGGACGCTGACGCCAGGCCATCTGCCCACCGAAGCGACCCATCAAAATGTTGGGGAGCGGGAAGGTCCAGAAGAAGAGCAGCAACAGGAACCCCAGCAAGAGCATCCGGTGAGACAGGGCCCAGAGCCCGCCGCCCAGGAAGGCTCCCCAGTTCCAGCGGCAGACCGCCGGGGCCGTGAGCCCTGAGGCTGGATTGCCCGAGGGAAGGGGGGGGCCTGCCGAGGCCGATCGGTCCAACTCGGCCTTCAGGGTTTGAAGGGATTCCGAAACCCGTGCCGGCCCCCGCGCGAGCAGACGCTCCAGGAGGCGACCAGGAAGCCGATCCGTGGGTGCAGGTTCCGGCATCCTCAGCCCTTCGGTCTGCAAGCGTCCAGCCCCTCCAGGCTCAAAGCCCGGCTCCACTCCAGAAGGAGACGGTGTTGCCACCTGAGCTGCGGGCCTGCTGCAGTGCTGCGGTGGCCCGCATGATCAACTGCTCTTCGTTGACGGCATCGTGCGGGATGCCGGCCACTCCGAAGGAAGCCGTGATCCGGACCTTGCGAGGCCCCTGACCGAAGGTGTGTCCTTCGACCAGGCTCCGAACCCTTTCGGCCACGTTGAACGCGCTGTTGCGGTCGGAGTGCACCACCAGCAGGGCAAAGTCGTCACCTTCAAGCCGAGCCAGGACATCCGAGTCGCGGGTGCAGGAGCGGAGAATCTCGGCCACCCCGCGCAGCACACTGTCTCCGATCTCCTGGCCGACCGTCTGGTTCACCTCTCCGAAGCCGTCCAAATCCATCAAGACCAGCGAGACGGGATAGGTATAGCGCCGGCCGCGCTTGACCTCCTCGCGCATCCGCTCTTCCAGGTATAGGCTGTTGTAGAGGTTTGTCTGAGGGTCATGGATGCCGTGGGTCACGGCGCGCTGGAACAGGATCGCATTCCCCAGGGAGACGCTGGCCAGCTCACAGAAATCCGCCAGCATGTCCAGATCGTCTTCAGTAAAGGCATTCTCCTTGGCCCGCCCCAGATACACGGTCCCCAAGGTGTCGGCCTTGGTCGCCAGGGGGGCGATGAGGGCACTCTTTTCCTCAGGCACCACCGTGGGCAGCTCACGACCGTCGACCGTCACCGTGCCTCGATCGATCTTCAGGGGTTCCAGACGCGAGGCCACGTAGCCTGGTGCCCCCTCCCCGATCTGCAAACTGTAATTCCGAAAGAGATCCGTATAAGGGCTGGCCGCCACCTCTGCGAAGAGCTCGCGATGGCCATCCACCTCATCGACCATGAAGATCACGCAGCTCTGGCTGGGAAGGAGGGTCTGCAACTGCTCGGTGACCGCCAACAGGGCATCGGAGAGGGCCAGGTTGGAGGAGACCTTCCGAAAGACCTCAACCAGACGATTCTGACGTTCGAACTTCTTCTGCAGACGAGCCAGTTGCCGCTGCATCTGCATCTTCTCACGGCGAGCCTGTTGCGAGACCTCACGCCCCTGGTCCTCGGCCATCTTCTCGGCGGCCTGGACCGCCAGCCGAGCCTCATGCAGACGTTTGAAAGTGCTCTCCAGTTCCTCTTGGGCCCCGCCCAACTCGCGTCTCACGGCGATCAAGGCGTTCTCGCGGTCGGCCATCTCGCTATAGATCTGGCCGACCTCGGATTTGGCTGCCTGAATTTCCTGGAAGAGCAGGTCCTTCTCCTGGCGGGACCGTTCCTCGACACGCATGCGGTCCTCGCCTTCCCCGATGCAGATCGAGTAGAGCCACAGCAACAGGACCGTTACCGCGCCCTGCACCCCGGTAAGTTTGAAGAAATTGCCGACCTCGGCGGGTTCCAGCCGGGCCACCAGCGAGAAGAGCAGGATGACCCCGTAGAAGAGTCCACCTACCACGACGGCCATCATGGCCCCCGTCGTGCCATAAGAGAAGGCGGTCGACAGGACCGGCAGTGTGAAGCCGAGGATCAGATAGGCCGGCCCGAAGAAATAGGTCAACCCCACGCCCATCAGCGTATCCAGGACCAGGACCAGCAGGGCCAGAAAGCCTCGCGCAGGGGCCCGAAAACTCAAATAACCGGCACAGAGATGATACAGCACCACGGCGCCGGTCAGGATGCCCGGCATCTGCTCGAGAACCGCCGGCAGGGGATTGCACGCGTCCCGATTCCCAGACGTAAGGGCCAGGGCCAGGATCACCCCGACGACCCGGACGCCCGCCACCAGGAATAAACGAAGCCGTGGAGATCCCCCTCTTGGACTACCAGACTGGGCTGCCATCGATCCCTTCCTCAGGCCCCCCGAGGGGTGCAGTTTCTTCGACCAGAGGCCCTCCAGATCCAACTGTGGACGGGTTGGAGCCTATTCACAAGAAAGGCACCATTCTTGAAGAATAGCGCGACTCCTGGTCTGCGGAGCTCGAGCACCAGTTCGCGCTGAGAGTCTCTTGCCGAAAGCCTCCTTGCGGGATAGACTCCTGAAGGACCGGGGTCAGGACCGTCCGGGCCCGCCCCTTCCTCCGGAGCAGAGTCCATGAGCATCACCGTCGCCCCGGCCGCCCTTCTCGAGGCGGTCTTCACCCCCATTCAGGCCCTGCCGGCCTTCCAGGAGCTTCTTCGACGGCTCGAAGCCGGTCAGGACTCCTGGTGCAGCGGCACCGTACGCTCGTCGCGCCCGGTCCTTCTGGCCGCCTTGCGCCGCTACGTAGAAGAGCCCATCGTGTGGCTCACCCCCACCGCTGATGCCGCCGAGCGTCTGGTCCAGGACCTGCAGTCCTTCCTGCCCAGCGGAGAACGGGCGCACCTTTTCCCGGAACGGGAGGTGTCCCGGGAAGCCGGACAGGGGGGACGGGCGGCAGACCCCGAGCGGATTTCGATCCTGCAATCCCTGGACGCCGGCGCCCCCCTGCTTGTAGTCGCCCCCATTCGCGCCATGCTGCAGCCCACCGTCCGCGTCGAGCACCTCCAACGAGGCAAGATTTCGCTGCGTCAGGGCGAGCTCATCGATCTGGAACTGCTGCTGGAACTGCTCCTGAACGAGGGGTACCACCGCGTCCCGATGGTGGAACGGCGCGGAGAGGTCTCGGTGCGCGGCGGTATCGTGGACGTCTATCCGATCACCGGGAACCCGGTGCGCATGGAGCTCTTCGGCGACGAAGTCGAATCCATGCGGCGTTTCGATGTGGACACCCAGCGTTCCAGCACCCCCGTGCAGGAGGTGCTGCTCCTGCCCGCCCGGGAGGACGTCGAGGGGGCCTGGCTGAGCGACTACCTGCCCGAACGCTCCTGCATCTGCCTGGAAGAGCCCGCTCAACTGCGCCTGAACGCCATGGAATGGTACCAGGAGTGGGCCGAGCAAGGCGGCGAAGGTGCCTGGGAGCGGGTGGAAGAGATGCTGGCCACCTTCCGGAAGATCCACTTCACCGCTTGGGGGGGAGCCACGGCTGCCCCCCGCGAGCAGGAAACCCTGGCCTTCTCGTTCGAGTTGGAGGCCGGTTTCGCCGACCGCGTCGAGGGGATGCTCCAGACGATTCCCCAATGGCAGGAACAGGGCTGCCGGGTGGTGGTGCTCAGCCGGCAGTATCTACGCTTGAAGGAACTCTTCCGCCAGCGGGAGGTGGAGCAGGTCCTGACCGAACCCGTCGCCTCACTGCGACCCGGCCAGGTCCTTCTGGCCCAGGGAGCGGCCTCGGAGGGATTCCGGGTAAATCTTCCGGATGGCGACCTGGTCTTCCTGACCGACCGGGAAATCGTCGGCCAGCGGCGGGCCCGCCGGCCCAGCCGGAGCGTGGACCGGGGAAGCCTGATCCGCATGGACGAGCTGCAGCCCGGAGACCTGGTGGTCCACCTCCAGCACGGCATCGGACGCTACCTGGGTGTCAAGCCTCTGGCCCTGCAAGGGGTCTGCCGGGACTTCCTGCATCTGGAATACGCCAAGGGCGACAGCCTGTACGTCCCCGTCGAACAACTCGACCTGATCCAGAAGTATCAGGGCATCGAAGAGAAGGTGCCCCCCCTGTCCCGCATGGGCGGCCAGGAGTGGAAGAAGACCCGGGCCCGCATCAAGGAGGAGACCCAGCGCATCGCCCTGGAGCTCCTGCGCATCTACGCCATGCGCGAAACTGCCCACGGATATGCCTATCCTCCGGATACCGACTGGCAACGCGAGATGGAGGACGCCTTCCCCTATCAGGAGACCCCGGATCAGTTGCGTGCCATCCGGGAGGTCAAGGCCGACATGGAGAGCACGCGCCCCATGGACCGCCTGGTCTGCGGAGACGTCGGCTACGGCAAGACCGAGGTGGCCCTCAGGGCGGCCTTCAAAACCGTGGCCGAGGGCCGTCAGGTGGCCATCATGGTGCCCACGACGGTGCTGGCCCACCAGCACTTCCAGACCTTCTCGGAGCGGATGGCCTCCTATCCCCTGGTCATCCGTCTACTCTCGAGATTCCGCACCGAGCGCGAGCAATCCCGGATTGTCGAAGAAATCTCCCGGGGTGAGGTCGACATCGTGATCGGCACCCACCGCCTGCTCTCCCAGGACATCCGCTTCAAGAACCTGGGGTTGCTGGTTGTCGACGAAGAGCACAAGTTCGGAGTGGTCCACAAGGAACGCCTCAAAGAGATGAGGGCCTCGGTGGACGTCCTGACCATGAGCGCGACCCCCATCCCCCGGACCCTGCAGATGTCGATGTCGGGGATCCGCGAGATGTCCCTGATCGAGACTCCCCCCGAAGAACGGCTTCCCATCAAGACCTACCTCTTCGAGCATCACCCCGACCTGGTCAAGGCGGCCATCACCCGGGAACTGGCTCGCGAAGGCCAGATCTACTACGTGCACAACCGGGTGCAGGGCATCGAGAGGGTGGCCGCCGACCTGCGCCGCCTGGTTCCCCAGGCCCGCATCGTCGTGGGTCACGGTCAGATGCCCGAAAGCAGACTCGAGAAGGTCATGATGGATTTCTACGAGGGCGAGCAGGACATCCTGGTCTGCACCACCATCATCGAGAGCGGCCTGGACATCCCCAACGCCAACACCATCATGATCAACAACGCCCAGAACTTCGGCCTGGCGCAGCTCTACCAGTTGCGCGGCCGGGTGGGACGCTCGGCCCAGCAGGGCTACTGCTATCTGCTGTATTCTCCGACGCGCAAGCTCAACGACGAAGCCGAGCGCCGACTGGAGACGATCCGTGACTTCACCCAGCTCGGAGCCGGCTTCCAGGTGGCCCTGCGCGACCTGGAGATCCGCGGGGCCGGCGACATCCTGGGGGCCGAGCAATCCGGCCACGTGGCGGCGGTCGGCTTCGACCTGTACTGCAAGATGCTCAACGAGACGGTCCAGGAACTGCGCGGCGAGAAGCCCCAGGAGACGGAGTTCTCGACGGTCCTGGAGATCCCCGTGCCGGCCGGTCTGCCCGACGCCTTCGTGGGGGACCCCCGGCAGAAGGTCACCCTCTACAAGAAGATCGCCCTGGTCCGCAGCGCCGCCGAGCTGGCCGAGGTCCGGGCCGAGTTGCGGGACCGCTATGGTCCCCTGCCCGGCGAGGCTGAGAACCTCCTGAAACTGGCGGAGGTCAAGCTGCGGGCCTTGGATCTGCTGATCCCCGCCATCCGAGTGCGGGACGGCCAGATGTGGGTGGTCCTGCCCTTCTATCCCGAGGTCACCGCGTCCCAACGGGACAAACTTCACCAGGCCACCGGCTGGCCCTCACGCTACGAACAGAAATCCCTGCTCTTCGAGGGACTCTTCGGCCGAGCCGCGGGGAGCAAGCAGTACCCGCCTCCCGAAGAATTCCTGGGCCGAATCGTCGACATCCTGGACCGCCTGCGCCGCTGGCGCGACGGGAAGTAGCCCCCCGGCGACCAGAAGTCGAGGCCGCGCCACACCTTCCGGTCCGTGATGAGACGCCGAGACCCCGGCTCCCGAGCGCGGACGCACGAAGACCTCGTCGAGGATCCCCTCGCGGACCCCGGGCTTGAGGGCGTTGGCCCGCCAGGAATCCTGGTTGGCCCAGAAGTCGCGCATGTAGTCCAGGTAGAAGCGGGGGTTGTTGGCCAGCCGGATCACGTACTGCGACCAGGTCCGGGAAAGACCCGGCTGATCCACCTGCCAGGTCTGGTCCCAGCGGGAATCGGCCAGATAGCGGTTGCGCCAGTTGATCCTCTGGGGCCAGGAGCGCGAATCCAAGGTCCAGTAGTAGCTCCGCCAGTTCGGTCGATACCCGTACTTGCCCGAGATGCCCCCCGCTGCCAGGATGGGGACGGCCCGCCCGTCGGAAAGGGAAAGAGCGTGTACTTCGTTGCGATGAAAATGACCGCTGAGAACCAGCACCGGAGCGCGATGGCCTTCCAGGACCTTGGTAAAGCGCTGAATCTCGACCGGGTCCCAGACCGGAGCGTGCCCAAACTGATCCCAGGTAGGCGGGATATGGGAGGCGAGGACGACCGGCCTTCCCTCCGGCAGGGCGGCGAGTTGTTGCTGGAGCCACTTCAGGGTCCGGTGGGCCTGCAACCCCTTTCCCTCGAACTGGTTCCGGGGTGAGAAGACCAGGGAGTTCAACGAGATCCAAGTCATCCCGGCCACGGTCTCCGGGTGGACTCCATTGCCGAGATCATCAAGGTAGAAGGATGGCCCCAGGTGTCTGCGCCAGGAGGCCAGGACCCGGGCCAGTTCGCCGGGCTCGGTCTGGTAGTTCGAGGGCACATCGTTGTTGCCCAGCGTAAGGATCAGCGGAACCCGGGCGGAGAGGAGGCGCGGAGCCCAGGTGCCGAGGAATCCCTCGATCCGCTTCCAGAACTCCTCGGGTGGGCACTTGTTGTCGACAAGGTCTCCGGTCAGGGCCAGCACCTCCGGTCGCAGGGCCAGACCATCGCACAGGGCCTTCTCCCAGTCGGCGGTCCGGGTCTGCTCATGTCCGTGGTGGATGTCGGACCACTGCACGAAGAGTAGCGTCCGCAGAGGAGCGGCCCAGGAGGGCGTCAGGAGTAGCAGGACCAGGAAGAAGAAGGACAGGATTCTCAAGAATTGACCTCCCAGGAGGCCGATTCTGCCCCCTGAATGTATCTTCGGCGGGGTCGTACCCCCCCCTTCAGCCTTCCCCTCCACCAGCTCGTCGGAAAGTTCACAGCCCCGTTACCTGGACCCAGCCTCCCCGACAAAGCCTGAATATCCGTGATGTCAGGCAAACAGGGAGCACAAAGCATGTCCCCCTCGAACACAAGTTCGATTGCCGATCCCCTGCCTCCCTGTTAGGATGGCCTTGAGAAACCCGAAGGGGAGACGAAAAACGCGCATGTTCATGCCCGGAATTGGCTTCGGTTGCGGAATGAGCCCCATGTGGGGCATGGCCCCCATGGCCTTCATGGGTGGGATGTACGGCATCGGAATGGGGATGATGGGCGCTCCCATGATGGCCTACAATCCGGCTGGTGCCATGATGGGCGGCTATGCCGGCGGCAGTATCGGCTCGAGCCTGGGCATGCTGCTGGGCGTCGGGCTGGGCTCGTCCATGGGTCCCATGGGGATGATGGGTGGAGCCGCCCTGGGTAGCATGCTGGGCGGCGGCATCGGCTGGGGCATCGGGACCCACATAGGCGGGAAGAGCAATCCTTTCGGCCCCTTCTACCCCCCTTGCATGATGTTCTGACACCTCCCGGCTCCTGCCTGGAGATTCTGAGAAGCCACCCTGAGGGTGGCTTCTCTTGATGCAGGGATTCCTCCAGGCCGGCCTCGAAGCGCCCCGGCATGGATCCCTTCGAACTTTCCAGGTCTCCCTACTTCAACGACGTGATCCGCCTCGCCCGCGAGGCGGCCGAAGACCCCGGCCACCCGGATCTCCACGCCCCGGCGCTGGCCGACCGCCTGAAGTTCATGGCCAGGTTCGCCGAGGTGCTGGCAAGCCGATTCGCCGCCACCATGCGGGTTCGCCCCCGCACGCCGCTATCGCGCTCGGCTCCTGCCCGGGTCGAGAAGGCCCTGGTGAATCTCAAGGATGCCCTGCGCGACCTGCAATACTGGCTCAAGGACCATAATCCCGAACGCCTGCCACGGGGTTGTTCCAAAGGTCGAATCGCAGTCGAAGATCTCTTCGCCGTCTTCGAAGAGATGCGGGTCGAAGAGGAATCCTTCCCGGTCTTCTCCCAGTCCCCCTATATCCAGGAGCTGGTGCGGGTCGCCCTCGGGGTCGCCAAAGGAGAATTCCCCTCGGACACGCTCTCGGAACGGCTCGAGTGGATGCGCAGACATTACAGCGAATTCCGCAAGGACTTCGCGGCCTGGTCCAAGGCCCCCACCGAGAATGAAGAAGTCGAACGCCTGCTGCCCACGGCTGCCAAGGCCCTGGACCGAATGGGTGCAGCCTTGGACGAGATGGCCCGCTACTTTCGGGACCGCAACCGCGAACACCTGAAGATCGGCTGCGAAGCCCTCCTGCAGGCCAGCGAAGTGCTCCTCTCCAGCCAGCAGGCCCTCCTGGCGGCGGCAGTGCCTCAAGGCGCTGCCTGTCCACGCTGCGCCGCTCCCAACCAGGGGGGATCACGGACTTGTTCGAAGTGCGGTGCCACCCTGCCCGAGATCGCTGGAATCCCTACCCAAACCATGGAGGTACGCGAAGCCACCCCTGAAAAGACGTCCTTTGCCAACCTGGTCCGCCTGGAAGCCGCCCTGGATGAGTTCCTGCACGGTGAGGGAAAGCGCGAGGAGTTGCGCCGGCAGGTGGAATGGTTCGCCCAGAAGGCCCGTTCGGGCCGCAAGCAATTCGAGTCGATGAAGTTGCCCGAGGATTTCCCCAGCGAGGCCGCCCGTCAGATCGCCCGGGCCACCCGAGACCTGATGGACAGGGGAACCCGAGCCGTGGTACAGGGTGTCGAGAAATTGGAGAGGTTCTGCACCAAAGACGAGCGGGAGGACCTCCGCTCCGGCATGGAGAGGATCCGGGAAGGCGCCGCCCTGATCCTGCAGGCCCAGGAGAAAGCGATGCAGGCCCAGACTCCTCCCCCTTGAGGGCAGACGGGCAGGGGCTCCGGCCTCGAAGGAGAATGGCGACTGCGGATGCCCGGATCGGGACCTTTCCGAGACGACGGGCTACCCGAAAGAATGAGTCCCTAGGAGTCTCCCATGTCAACCTGTCCGAACTGCCATGCCCAGGTCCTGCAGGACGCCAGGTTCTGCGAGGCGTGCGGATGGAAGCTGGACGAGCCGGTCCCCGAGACTCCTCAGGATCGTCCTCGGGCCAAAGGCTCACTCCGGGCCGAAATTCCTCTGCTCTCGGGGGCCGTCCGGCAGATCCGGGCCCGAGTAGAAAGCTACCGCGAGCGGTCCGAGCGCATGCGGCGCAAGGCCCAGGAACGCGACCAGGAAGCGCAGGATTCCACCCCGAGTCGGAAGCATAAATTCCTGGGGATCCTGGCCGGACTGGCCTTGCTGGTCTTGTGGGCGTGGCTCTTGATCCGAGGGGTCCGGGGCCAGGCCGTCAGCGACGAAATACAGATATTCCGAATGTTGGGGGTTCCCGGATTCTGACCCGGAATCGACCCCTCCCCTTCTCGCCTGGGGCATTCCTCCAGGCGGTGTACTATTTCCAGGAGGTCTACTGACTTGAACTTGTTGGGCACCGTTGTCGTCCGCCCTGTCCTTCCGGACCGAATCTCCGGCCTTCAGGAAATTTCCCGAAACCTCTGGTGGAGTTGGAACCCGAAGGCAATGTCGCTCTTCTCGTCCCTGAACCCCGAGCTCTGGGAAGAAGTCGGCCACAACCCCGTCGAGGTCCTGGCGCGCCTGGACCAGCACCACATGGAGAAGGCCGCCGGCGACCCCGACTGGCTGCGTCTGTATGACGAGGTGATGTCCGAGTTCCATGGTTACATGGATGCGAAGAACACCCGATTCACCCAGGCATGGCCGCACCACTCCGACCACGTGGTGGCCTACTTCTCAGCAGAATTCGGCTTGCACGAGAGCTTGCCCATCTACTCGGGCGGCCTGGGCATCCTTTCCGGCGACCACCTCAAGACGGCCTCGGATCTGGGAATCCCGATGGTCGGCGTGGGCCTGCTGTACAACCACGGATACTTCATCCAGCAGATCAACGGCGAGGGGTGGCAGGAAGCCAGCTACCGCCGACTCAACTTCGCCAACGTCCCCGCCGAGAAGGCCCTGGACCCAGACGGCCAGGAAGTGGTCGTCGAGGTCGAGATGCCGGACCGCACCGTCCATGCCCGGGTCTGGTTGATCCGGGTGGGTCGGGTCCGCCTATACGTCCTGGACACCGACGTCGAGCAGAACGCCCTGGAGGATCGCAGCCTCTCGGCCAAGCTGTACGGTGGAGACAGCTCGATGCGCATCGCCCAGGAGAAGATCCTGGGCCTGGGCGGCGTGCGTGCGCTGCGCCGTTTGGGCGTCCAACCCCAGGTATGGCACATGAACGAGGGGCACTCGGCCTTCCTGACCCTGGAACTGATGCGCGAGATGGTCGAGGGCGGTCTGAACTGGCGCGAAGCCGTCGAGGCCCTGGCTCCCAGCATCTGCTTCACCACCCACACCCCGGTCCCCGCCGGGCACGACTCCTTCGGGCCAGAGCTCATGGAGCCCCATTTTTGGAACCTGCGCGGAACTCTGGGAATGAGTCGCCAGGACTTCATGAGCCTGGGGCAGCCCCCCGACCAGCCCGACAGCCCCTTCAGCCTGACGGTGCTGGCCCTGAAGCTTGCTCGCTACCAGAACGGAGTGAGCAAGCTGCATGGCGAGGTCTCCAGGGGGCTCTGGAAGCACGTCTGGCCGGGGTTGCCCCAGGTCGAGGTCCCGATCCGCTCGATCACCAACGGTGTCCACACGGGCACCTGGGTAGCCCCCGAGATGGCTGACCTCTTCGACCGCCACGTCGGCCAGGCCTGGAGAAACCATCCTGACGACTCGTCGCTGTGGAAGGCTTGTGACCTGCCGGATTCCGAGCTCTGGGCCACCCACCAGTGTCTCAAAGAGCAGATGATCCAGCGGGCCCGCCGCTCCATGCACAACCGGCTGCGACGCCTGGGCGAATCGGCCTCCCGCCATCGCGAGGTGGACGGATTGCTCTCGCCGGACACCCTGACGCTGGGTTTTGCCCGGCGCTTCGCAACCTACAAGCGAGCCGTGCTGCTCTTCTCAGACATGGAACGGCTCAAGAGAATCCTCCTGAACCCCGGCCGCGAGGTCTGCATCGTGTTCTCGGGCAAGGCCCATCCGGCCGATCGGCCCGGGCAGGAATTCATCAAGAAGATCCACGACTTCAGCCGCATGCCCGAACTCCAGGGTCATATCCTGCTGCTGGAGGACTATGACATGGACCTGGCGCGCCACCTGGTGCACGGCGTCGATGTCTGGCTGAACAACCCTCGCCGTCCCTTGGAAGCCTCGGGCACTTCGGGCGAGAAGGCGGCCATGAACGGAGTCCTGAACTTCAGCGTCCTGGATGGCTGGTGGGCCGAAGGCTTTGATGGCACCAACGGTTGGGCCATCGGTGAGGAGCGGGAGTTCGCCAGTCAGGACGAGCAGGACCAGGTCGACGTCAATTCGTTGTACGCCACCCTGGAAGATGAGATCGTCCCGATGTACTACGAGCGGGATGAGGAGGGGATCCCGCACGCCTGGGTCAGGCGCATGAAGAACTCGATCCAGACCCTGACCCCGATGTACTGCACCCACCGGATGCTCCTGGACTATACCCGGGACCTGTACGTCCCCGCATGCGAGCGCGGACAGGCACTGGCCGAACAGGACTTCGCAGCGGCCCGCGAGCTGGCCCGCTGGCGCGCGGACATGGAAGTTGCCTGGCGCAAGGTCCGGCTGGAAGCGGAGATCCCCCAGGTTCTGGAGGTAGACCGGGGGCAGGAGATGGAATTCGAGGTCCGCGCCCACCTGGGAGCCCTCAAGCCCGAGCAGGTCCGCATCGAGGTCTTTGCCGGCCGACTCCGCAACGGCGAGGTGGAAGAGCCCCAACTGGTGGAGCTGGCCCTGACGGGCTCGGAGAACGGCGCGCACCACTTCCGGGGCTCACTCAAGCCTCAGCAGACCGGAAACTTTGGTTTCGGAGTACGAGCCACCCCCGTCCACCCCGCCCTGCCGGATATCTCCGAGACGGGATTGGTGCACTGGGCCCGCTGAAATCAGCATAATCCCGCAGGTTGAGTCGGGGCCCGT
>JAAZKF010000236.1 GCA_012799975.1 Burkholderiales bacterium | reverse complement strand
GTGAACGGCCTGCCCCTGGTGGTGATCGAGCTCAAGAAGCCCGGGGTCCCCGCCCGCACGGCCTTCGACGAGAACCTGACCCACTACAAGTCCCAGATCCCGGCGCTTTTCTGGTACAACGCCCTGCTGGTGGCCTCCAACGGCACAGACAGCCGGGTGGGCTCGTTGACCGCCGACTGGGGGCGCTTCTTCGAGTGGAAGCGCATCCAGCGCGAGGACGAGCCACGCCGGGTCTCCCTGGAGGTCATGCTGCGGGGCACCTGCCACCCGAGGCGCCTGCTGGACCTGGTGGAGAACTTCACCCTCTTCTCCGAGCACAAGGCCGGCCTGGTCAAGATCCTGGCCCAGAACCACCAGTATCTGGGGGTGAACAACGCCCTGGCCTCCACGCTGGAGGCCCGCGGGCGCGGGCACGGCCGGGCCGGGGTCTTCTGGCAGACCCAGGGGTCGGGCAAGAGCTTCTCCATGGTCTTCTTCGCCCAGAAGGTCCTGCGCAAGGTGCCCGGCAACTGGACCTTCGTGGTGGTCACCGACCGGGTCGAACTCGACGACCAGATCGCCCGGACCTTCAAGGCCGCGGGCGCCGTCTCCGGCAGCGAGGGCGACCAGTGCCACGCCACCAGCGGCTCGCACCTGCGCGAGCTTCTGCGGGGCAACCACCGCTACGTCTTCACCCTGATCCACAAGTTCCAGACCCCGGAACTCCTGTGCGACCAGCCCGACGTGATCGTCCTGACCGACGAGGCCCACCGCAGCCAGTACGACACCCTGGCCCTCAACATGCGCTCGGCCCTGCCCCGGGCCCTCTTCCTGGCCTTCACGGGCACGCCGCTGATCGCCGGCGAAGAGCGCACCCGGGAGGTCTTCGGCGACTACGTCTCCATCTATGACTTCCAGCAGTCCGTGGAGGACCGGGCCACGGTGCCCCTCTACTACGAGAACCGCACCCCCGAGCTGGAGCTCGTCAACCCGGACCTCAATGACGACCTCTACGACCTGATCGAGGCGGCGGAGCTCGACCCCGAGCAGGAGGCGAAGCTGCAGCGGGAGCTGGGCCGCCAGTACCACCTCCTCACCCGGGATGACCGCCTGGAGACGGTGGCCCAAGACCTGGTGCGCCACTTCTTGGCCCGGGAGTTCCAGGGCAAGGCCATGGTGGTCTCCCTGGACAAGGCCACGGCCCTGAAGATGCACGACAAGGTGCGCAAGCACTGGGCCGCGGAGCAGGAGGCCGTGGAAGGCGAGCTGGGACACCTGGCCTACCTGCCCCCCGACCAGCGCCGGGCCCCCGAGGTCCGGCAACGCCAGGCGGAGCTCAAAGGGCGCCTGGAGGTGCTGGCCAGCACGGACATGGCCCTCATCGTCTCGCCCGGCCAGAACGAGATCGCCCAGATGAAGGCCCTGGGTCTGGACATCGAGCCCCACCGCAAGCGCATGAACGACTCCCAGCCCCCCCTGGCGGAGCGCTTCAAGGACCCGGAGGATCCCCTGCGGGTGGTCTTCGTGTGCGCCATGTGGCTCACGGGCTTCGACGCGCCGAGCTGCTCGACGGTCTACCTGGACAAGCCCATGCGCAACCACACGCTGATGCAGACCCTGGCCCGGGCCAACCGGGTCTTCCCCGGCAAGCACAGCGGCGTCATCGTGGACTACGCCAACGTCCTGGCCTCCTTGGAGCAGGCCCTGGCCCTCTACGGCGCCGGCCAGGGGGGCCGGAGCCCCGTCCACGACAAGAGCGAGCTGGTCGCCGAGTTGCGCGCCGCCGTGGCCGAGGCGACGGCATTCTGCGCCGACCATGGGGTGAAGCTGGCGGACATCGAGGACCGTCCCGCCGGGTCCCTGGAGCGCTTGCAGGCGGTGGCCGACGCCGTAGACGCCCTGATCTCACCCGACCCCCTGCGCACCGAGTTCCTGGGCCACGAGAGGCTGGTCAGCACCCTCTACGGCGCGGTGAAGCCGCACGTAGCGGCCCTGGAGTTCACCAGCCGGGTCTCCTGCCTGGCCACCCTGGCGGCGGAGATCCGCTCCCGGCTGAATCCCGAGCCGCCGGACATCTCGGCCGTGATGGGCGGGATCCAGGACCTCCTCGACGAGTCCATCCTGGGCCTCACCATCCGCGACCAGGGCCCGCCCGCCCTGGACCTCTCCCGGATCAACTTCGAGGCCCTGGCCCAGCGCTTCAAGGAATCCAAGCACAAGAACACGGACCTGGAGCGGCTGAAGGCAGCCCTGCGCGCCCGCCTCGAGAAGCTGGTGCGCCTCAACCGGACCCGGACCGACTTCGCCCAGAAGTTCGAGGAGCTGATCGAGAGCTACAACGCGGGCAGCCGCAGCATCGAAGAACTCTTCGAGGAGCTCCTCAAGCTCAGCCAGAGCCTGACGGACGAGCAGGAGCGCCACGTCCGCGAGAACATGACCGAGGAGGAACTGGTCCTCTTCGACATCCTCACCCGCCCCGCGCCGGAGCTAAAGCCCGAGGAGCGCGCCGAGGTCAAGAAGGTGGCCCGGGAGTTGCTCCACCGCCTCAAGGAACTCCTGGTCCTGAACTGGCGCCAGAAACTCAGCGCCCGGGCGCGGCTGAAAGATGCCATCGAGGACACGCTGGACACAGGCCTCCCCCGGGCCTACACCCCCGACCTCTACAAGCAGAAGTGCAGCGCCGTGTTCGAGCACGTCTACGAGTGCTACCCCGAACGCGACCAGGGAGTCTACGCCCAGGCGGTATGAAGAGGCGCCAGGGCGCGCGCGCGGTCCAGGGCTTGGTTTGTGTATGGCCACGGGCCAATTTTAGGACACAAATCGGCTTGTGTATGGCGGGTCGGACTCAATGCTCCCCCTCCCCCGCGCCTGCCCCTTCCAACCTCCCTCGTGAAGCTGCCGGGCCCGGTTCCGTCATTCCGGGACAGCCCTGGTGGGCTGCGGGAGAGCAGGTATCCCCGAAGTGCGGGAAAGTGGGTGTCCCTTGACATCTGCGGGGATCCGGGTCGGTCACCCGTCCCAGCGGGGGCAGGACCAGGCGCTGGCGCGTCAAGCACCGGTCGCGACAAGGCGAAACGCGCATGTCGCTTTGGGGGCGCGGGCCAGGCCTTCGCGCATCTGGCCCGCAGGCGTAAATGATTGATTCCCTTATTCTGCGTGAACAGACCGGCGTAGATTCCCGATGGTTCCATGCCACACCTGGCTCTTGAGTGAATAATTTTACACGCTGTTCGGTGCCCCTTTTCAACCCCATAAGTTATAATGTGAATGGCCGCCAGAGGCGCGGCCCACCCGGCAGCCAGACTGCCGAACGGGAGGGGGATCCCGTGAGCATCACCGGTACGCTTCCGTCTTCCCGAGCCCTTCCCTCGAATTTCCCCGGACCCGGCCCTGAGCAATTCCCTGAATCCGGGCCGGCGACCCGTCGCCCTGAGGTCGAGAACCTGCCAGACGAGGAACTCCTGACCTCGGCCCTGTCGGCCTCGGTGGCCCTGGTCCAGGAACGGCTCTTCCTGGGGCGCTGCCTCCTGGAGATCCAGCGGCGCGACCTGTGGAGCCAGTGGGGCTACAGTTGCCTCAACCAGTTCCTGACCCTGGGTCTGCAGATGGACCCCCGCGAGGGC
>JAAZKF010000235.1 GCA_012799975.1 Burkholderiales bacterium | reverse complement strand
CCTGAGCAATATCGGACTTGGGAACCCGGGAGGAGATGGCATGACGAAGGCTATCCGGATCGGACGAACCCTGTTGCAGATGGACTCGATCGCGTGGATCAAAGTGAGCCGACCAGGTCACCTGGAGCTGGCGACTTCCTGGTTCCTGCTGGCCACGGGCGTGATCTTTGCGCTTCTGGTCGCCTGGGCCAAGGGGACACTCTGGAACCTGGAAAGCCTGCTGGGGTTCATCCCGATCCGGATGGCCCTGGGCATCCGGGGAAGCTACCGGGTGGCCAGCACGGGCGACAGCGAGGATTCCTACCAGGATCGGGTTCTTCAGGGAAAACACCGCCCGGCCGACCTGGCCCAGGACCTGCAGGCCCTGGACCCGCAGGTCCTGGAATTCCGCGGCCCTCGCAAGGAGTACTTCTACGCCCTGCGTCCCAACCGCATAGCCTGGGTCACCCCCTGGTTCGAATTCAATCTGTGGCCTTTGGGGACGATGCTGCTCTTCGGGGTCTATTGGTTCATGGCACCGCGGTCGCTGGATTTGGGCTCCATCCCGATCCTCGAGGACCTGTACCTGCTGACCTTCCCCGTGCATGGGCCCGGCCCGGCCCTGGTAGGCACTGCCCTGGTGCTTTTCGGGTCGATCCTGGCAATGGTCTCCTCGTTCAAGCAGGGCGTCGAGGTGACGGCCGTGGGCGGCGTTCAGGACAATTTCCCCATGACCTCTGGGCATCGGACCAGGCTCTTCGAAGAACTGGCCGGAGCCCCCCGTTCCGATACGAGTCCCGAGGCATCTCCTGAGCAACAGGTCTGATACTTGGGGCCCCAAGACTCAGGCGGAATGGCCGGCGGCCCGATCGGGGCTGGTGCCCGGGAATGATGCCATGTGCTGGGACAACCACCGGGTGACCGTCTCGGGTTGTTCTGCCATCGAGACGTGCCCTCCGCCAGGCAGAACCTCCAACCGCGACTTCGGGATCCGATGGGCCATCTCGCGTCCCTTGCGCAATGGGATCAAAGGATCCCGGGATCCCAGGACGACCAAGGTCGGCGCCTGGATCCTCGGGAAGAGATCCCAGGAGTTCCACTGCTTCAGGGTTCGGCGCATCAGGCATCGGGCGACCTCCGACCCGGTGCTGACCATCCGTGGATAGTAGTGGTGGAACAGGTCGGCCCCTCCGCTGAAGGTCTCCAGGAAACGATAGGCCAGCCCTTGGGGAAGGTCTCCCGAGGTGTTCAGCAAGGCCAGGCTCAGGATGCGTTCGGGATGCTCGGCCGAGAATCTAGCGGCCAGGTAGCCCCCGAAGGAGTGCCCTACCAGGTGGAACTCCGGGGGCAGGTCCAGCCGGGCGACCAGAGTCGTCAGGTCCTGATAGAAGTCATCGATGTCGGAGGGACCAGGCCAGGGTGAGGATCCGTGCCCCCGGAGATCGGGAGCCAGGACCCGAAAATGCCGAGCCAGGTCTCGGAGCTGGTGGGTGAAGTTGGTCCAGGAGCCGGCTCCGCCGTGAACCAGAAGAACTGCAGGCCCTTGGCCGTCCTCGACCACGTTCAGGAAGTGCTCTCCCTGGATGGGAACCTGGTAGGTCTTCACGTCCTGCCCTCCTGGGCTCTGCGGCGGATTCAGGTCCGACATGCGTAATGGACCGGGGGCCAGTCCACGCCCTCAATGTACATGGATTTCCGGCCTCGTGCCAAGACCGGGGCACCTCGATCAGAACCCGGCCATTCCAGGATTCAGTTGGATTCGGTCTCCTGGCGCAACGACGGTTGGAAACGGCGTATGGTCAGGACCTGGTAGTAGGGCCCGGCCATGTGGATCCCCATCTGGTCCGGAGGCGCCGGTCTTCCGGTCAGGCGCACCCGGTCTCCTGAAGAGAAGCCCTCCGGCACCTCGGTCAGGACATGCTCCCGGTCGGGGCCGGTACGGACCTTCCACAATCCGCCCTCCAGATCTTCGAATTCCAGGGTTCCAGCCAGCCAGCACTCGGAGGGCCCCTCCCCTTCCTTCCCGGGGACCAGATTCTCCAGGACCCGGGCCAGGGCGCGAAGTTCCGGGGTGGGTCGGCTGGGGGCACGGACCTGGGTCAGGTCCCCCTGTCGGAAGGTCACACGCAAGGCCCCTCCCGCTTCGCTGGGAGAGGATGCCGGCCCGAAAAGACCGCTGGCATGGAGGGAATCCAGGGCCTGGGAAGCCACCTCTTCAGGCAGGACCCACTCTTCGGCCGGCGCTTCCCCTGCTCGGACCACCAGACGCCCACCCTGCTCGAGCTCGACCCACAACCCCGGCTTCTCGAGGGTGACCCGGGAGGAAGGGGCCGGCCTGGTGGAAGCCGGCCTCGGTGGAGAAGCCGCAGGCGTCGGTGTTTCCGGAGCCGCAGCGCAGGCCCCCAGGGGGAGCAGCAGGAGCAGAAACAGGAATGCGCGCATCGGAAGGTCTTCCCGGTATATGGGTTCCCTCCTCTCGCTGGAATGGAAGGCCTCCGGGCCTGCGCTTCAGAATCAAGCCGCCATGAAATTGGACACGCGTACTTGGGCCCTGATCCCCCTGGCCGTGGCCATCAACGTGGCGGCCGGATCCATCGCCAGTTATTTCCGTCTGCCCCTGTATCTGGACTCGCTGGGGACCATCCTGGTCGCTTCGCTGGCAGGACCGCTGGCGGGGGCCTTGACCGGGGCCGTCAGCAACACCGTGATCCCCGCTTTGAGCAATCCGGTATGGCTGGCCTTCGTGCCTGTGGCGGCCGTGGTTGGAGCCCTGGCGGGATGGCTGGCCCGCCGCGGATTCCTGGGGTCCCCCCTCACTGCGGCCATGGCCGGTCTCCTGGTCGGGGTCGTCGCCGCCACCCTGTCGGCTCCGGTTTCCGCCTGGCTCTTCGGCGGGACCACGGGCGGAGGTACCGACATGGTCGTCGCTGTCTTTCGGGCCATGGGCATGAACCGCCTGGAAGCCAGCATCGCTCAGGGCCTGGTCACCGACCCCCTGGACAAGATGCTCAGCTTCCTGATGGTCCAATCGATCCTGGCTGCCCTGCCCCATCGACTGCGCACCTCCTTCCCCCAGGGGGAACTGCTGGGGCGGATGCGTTCCTTCTCGTTGCCGGGCCTCCGCGGCGGGGGAATCCAACACGGAGAGCGGCGCGCGGTCGCCCTGGCTGGTTCTCCGACAGGCCTGTATCGCGCGGTGGACGGAATCCTGCACCGGACAGCTCCGCTGACCAAGATCCTCCTGGTGGTGGCCTCTGGGGTGGCGGCCGTGACCTTGCCCGCCGTGGTGGCCATGCCCGATGGCAGCCGCCTGCCAGCCCCGGCTCTTCCCTTGTTGGCAACGGCCCTGTTGGGGCTCGCCTTGATCGGGGGGGTAGGTCTGGAGCTGGGACGGACCACGGCGACGCTGATCCTTCCCCTGGTGCTCTCGATGGTCGCCGTCAACGGCCTCTTCGGCGGAGCCGCTTCTAGTGCCTGGGGACCCTTCCGCTGGTCCACTCCGGCCGCCCTGGATGCCCTTGGCTTGGGGTTGAGGGTCTTCCTGATCCTGGAATCGGTGATCCTGCTGCTGCTTACCACGCGCCCCGATCTCCTGATGGGAGACCTGGAACGCCGGGGATTGCCCCCTCGCCTGGCCTACGTCCTGCTGGCTTCACTGAATCTGGTGCCCACCATGCTGCGTCGGGCCGGGGAAATCCTGGAGGCCCAGACCTCGCGCGGGATGCCTCTGGGCCAGGGTCTCTCGGGACGGGCCCGGGCCCTGGTCCCGATGTCGGGCCCCTTGCTGCTGGGCGCCGTCTCGGAGGTGGAGGAACGCGCCTTGGCCTTGGAGGCTCGCGGCTTTGGAGCCGAGAACCGGCGCACCTGGTGGAGCGACCCACCCAGGACGGCCTGGGACCCGACTCTCCAGCTCCTTCTCATCATCATCATCATCCTGCTGGGGGGACGCCTCTTCCTGTGATTTCCGTCGAGAAACTCTATTTTGCCTACCCTGGGGCCTCCGAAGCCACGCTGCGCGACATCTCCTTCCGGGTGGAGGCCGGGGAGCCTATCGCCCTGGTGGGCGCCGCCGGGTCCGGAAAGTCCTCGCTTTTGCGGGTCCTGGCGGGTTTCGTGCCTTCCCTGGTTCGCGGTGAGCGTAGGGGCCGCTTGCACCTGGACGGGGTGGATCCCGGGACGGCCCGACCCGCAGAACGCGTCCGGCGGGCCGGCATGCTCTTCTCGGACCCCTCCAGCCAACTCTCGGGGATCTGTCCCACGGTGCGCGAGGAGGTCGCCTGGGGCCTGGGCAACCTCGGCGTGCCGCGCGAGGAAATGAAGGTGCGGGTGAACGGGGTGCTGGCCCGCCTGGGCCTGGAGGCCCTGGCCGAGCGCTCGCCCTTCACCCTCTCGGGTGGGCAGCAGCAGAGGGTTGCCCTGGCGGCCATCCTGGCCTTGGCGCCGCGAGTCCTCCTGCTGGACGAGCCCGTCGCCATGCTGGACCCTCAAGGGCGCCACGAGGTTCTTCAGGCTGCCCTCGACCTGGCCCGCGAAAACCACGTGGTGCTCTGGGCCACCCCGCACCTGGAAGAGGCAGCCTCCTTCCCCCGCTGGCTGGTCCTGCACCAGGGGAGGCTGATCCACGATGGTCCCGCGGCCATCCCGCCCTCCCACGGAGCGTTGGAGGCCCCTTGGACGCGTCTGGCCCGCAAGGCGGAAGAAGTCGACCTGTGGAGTGGGCCCTGGCCGGTGCGGGAAGACCAGGCGGTGGAGGGTCTGCGCCGATGATCGATATCCTCATCGAGGGAGCCGGGTTTGACTATCCCGATGGGACCTGCGCCTTGAAGCAGGTCGACGCGAGGATTCCTGCCTCTTCCACGATCGCGCTGACGGGGCCCAACGGTGCCGGCAAGACCACGCTGGCACGCCTTCTCAATGGACTGCTGGTACCCACCCGCGGGCGAGTCCTGGTGGGTGAAATCGACACCTCGCAGGTGCCGGCCAGCCGGGTGGCCGGATTCGTCGGTTACGTCTTCCAGAATCCCCGCCGCCAGGTCTTCGCGTCGACCGTGCTGGAGGAGGTCTCCTTCGGCCCGCGCAACCTGGGGCGTACCGAGACCCAGGTGGAGGAGGCCGTCCAGGTTGCCCTGGAAGAATTGGACCTCTCCAAAAGGGCCGATTACCACCCCTACGAGTTGAGCCAGTCCGAGCTCCGGCGCGTGGCCCTGGCCTCGGTCCTGGCGATGCAGACCCCCGTACTGATCCTCGATGAGCCGACGGCGTCCTTGGATGGGGCTGACCAGGAGCGCCTGCTGCGGGTCATGGCTGGTCTGCGACGGCGAGGGAAGACGGTCCTGGTCATCACCCACGACATGGATTTCGTCGCCGAAGAATGTGAGAGGATGCTGGTCCTCCGAGGCGGGCAGGTGGCAGCCGACGGCACCCCGGAGGAGGTCTTCGCAGCGGGCCCGGGCCCTGGTCTCGAAAGACCGGCCGTCTGGCGCATGGCCCAGGCCCTGGACAGGCCGGGGATCCTGCGGAGTGCAGCCCTGCTCGATAGCCTCAGACCTGGGCCTGGCGCTTGAGGTAGCGGGCCTTGAGCTCGCGGTAGGTGGCCTCGGAGATCTCGTTGCGGGCCAGGCGTCCTTCCAGGGCCTCCAACAAGCGCTCGACTTTGCGGCGCTCGAATTCGCGCAGGTCGAGCTGCCTGGTGCCGGGTTCCTCGGACCCCGACCAGATGGGACGCGGTTGAGCGGTCTTCGCCGGCAGGGGGTTGTCGTAGGAGGTCGGCTCGACCTGCAGGACGGGAACCGGAGGCGGAGCCGAGACATCCGGCCTCTCCTCCAGCACCGGTTCTTCCCGCGGCGCGGTGGGCATCGCGGCCAATGCGGCCAACTCGGCCTGGAGTTCCTCGGCCCGCTGGTGGTAGGCGGCTCGCTGGATGACTCCGGACACGTAGCTCATCCGGAGCTTCTCCAACTCCGCCTCGACCTCGGGCAGGCTGCGCCCCGT
>JAAZKF010000234.1 GCA_012799975.1 Burkholderiales bacterium | reverse complement strand
CATGATGAACTTGCTGCGCTGGACCTCGGCGCGCACCATCAAAGAGACTTTCGCTCCGCCCACCGACTGGCGTTACCCGTTCATGGCTGAAGAGGGATAGCGTCCTCCAGGACATGCGGAGCAAGGCCTCCTTCAGTCCAGGGGGAGCATGGTGGTGGCCAGGGGGTCGTGTCGAAGCCGGTTGAGGCGGGCCCGTTTGAAGTCACGCACGGCATAGCAGTAAACACACCCGGCCGGGCACGAGTCGTACATCCCGACATCGCGGCTCGGCGCACAACGACAGGCCTGACGCTGCCCGGGATCCTTGGTTTCGGGCAGCCTCAGACCGAAGACCTGACCGAGTTGCTCGGCGTCCAGGCAGGCCCCGGTGGGGATCCCGAAGGACTCCAGATCTTCGGCGCAGCTCTCCAGCCGGATCTCGTTTTCCAGGGCGAACTCCAGCAGGTCGCGCAGGAGGGCTCCATCGGGTGGGGGAGGCGTGATCTGGTAGGGGGTCCCCTCCAATTTCCGCAGGCGCCGGGTCAGCCGGGGATAGAGGTCGACCAGGCTCAACTTGCAGCAGCGGGTGAAGCCTCGTAGGTTGCGGGCCAGTTCGGCGAAGCGCCGCCGGTGCCAGTCCGCGTCGGTAGCGGGCGAGAAGACCAGCGGGTCGTAGCGCCAGACCACTCGCTCCGGGCCCAGGCGCCTGGAAAGGCGCTGGAAGGCCTGTACTGCGCGCTCGACGGAGAGGCGGTGGGGCTCCAGTTCGCACGGATGACCCACCAGGGTGACCAGGAAGACCGAGCGCAAGCCCCGGCTTTCCAGTTCGTCCAGGTGGGCCAGCATGGGCAGGGGATTGCGGGTCCAGAAGACCACGACGTCGACATCCTGGGGGGCCAGCGATATCCGGGACACCTGGCTTGGGCGCAGGGGGTTGGGAACCTCACAGAAGCCTGCCCGGACGCGGTTCATCCACCAGGTCGAGTAGAAGGCGGGAAGGTCGGTGCGGCGGCTGGCGCTGAGGATCATCCCCCGCCTCGGGACGAGTCGGATAGGGCTACTTCTCGATCCACCAGGACAGTGTGCGGGCCCGGCCTTTGACCTCCAGGTTCAGGTCGTGGAGCGCTAGTAGAACCGACGGGTCGTAGGTCACGTCGGTGTTCTTGGCCTCGACGTTGCCGTCCGTGGTGACCGAGCCTGAGCGGGTGATCACCACGCCGGTGAATTGCGAGTTGCCGTTCACGTCGAAGTCACCGTTACGGACGTAGAACAGGCCTTTCATGTTCGAGGAACCGTTCTGGCGGATTCCATCGACGCATAGGATGTGGATGCTCTGCGAGCTGGCGCCGTTGAACCTTACCTGGCCGCCTGAGAAGATGAAATTCGAGTCGGGCGAGAGGACGGGGCCCGGGAAGGGTCCAGGGCCCGGAGGGGGGCTGGGGGAGGGGCTGGGGGTTGGCGTCGGGGTCGGGGAGACCCACTTGCGCGAGACCAGGCTGCGCCGACCGTGGTAAAGCGCCACAGGGAAGGGCTCGGCCAGGGTGATCTGTTCCAGGGAGCCGTTCACCGTGAAGTCGCCGGTGCAGAAGAAATGGATGCCCTTGAGCAGGCTCATGCCCCCGTTGACCTTGAGGTTGCCTTGGACGTAGATGGTCGCCGGGGGGGTGATATCGACGCCGTCTATCGTCAGCTCGCCGTTCTTCTTGCTGGAAGCCGTCACGTTGCCGGAGAACTGGTAGTCGGCGGCTCCGCCATAGGGGTGCGCGCCAGCGAACCCGGCCGTGCTCCAACTGGCGATTATGTCCTGGATCGGTAGATCGGGAAGTTCCATCTCGGGTTGGTTGAAGTTCTTGGGACCGGAATTCGCTTGGACCAAGATCGAGCCCAAGCCGTCGCGCGAGAAGGTCATTCCTTCCACCAGGCCGGCTTTGATGTTGGGTAAGCCCCCGACCTTGTTGCTCAGCAGGTGCCCCTGGCCGGGAATTATG
>JAAZKF010000233.1 GCA_012799975.1 Burkholderiales bacterium | reverse complement strand
TCTGAGGAGCGGAGCGTAGTTGGAAACTACGTGAGCACCGCAGAGGTGCGCCTGACGACGCAGACGGGCCCCTCCCACCCACACCCTGGTGTGGGTGGGGTCTCAACGCCTCGATGGCCGAATGCCAGGCCAGGCGGTGGGTTCAGGAAATTGGTGCCGGCTTGCCTGTCCTCATGTTTTGGGGTATTCCTGGACAAGAACAGACCAGAAAGGCGGACCTCTCCTCGGGAGAATCCTTCGTGGCCCGCTCCATCCATGACACCACCTCGCGAATCTGAAGGTCTCCTGAAGGGGGGACGACTCTCACTTCGGCGCCTGCGCCATTCCTGGCTGGAATCTCACGATGTCTTCCGCCTGGTGATCCTTTCCCTGTTGGTGGGCAGCATCACGGCCGGGGGAGCCGCGGTTTTCCGCTGGCTGATCGACTACTTCCATTGGCTCTTCTTCACCTGGATCCCGCCGGGCACGGTGCCCCTGCCCTTCCTGATCGGTACGGGAGGACTGCTGGTCGGCCTGCTGGTCTGGTTCGGAGCCCGCGAGGCCCAGGGGCACGGGGTGCCCGAGGTGATCATGGCGGTGGCCCTGAAGGGAGGCCGGATCCGGGGGCGAGTGGCCGTGATCAAGGCCCTGACCTCGGCCATCACCCTGGGCTCGGGAGGGTCGGCGGGCCGGGAGGGGCCGATCGTGCAGATCGGGGCCGCCCTGGGGTCGAAGCTGGGGCAGTTGCTGCGCTGCTCCGAAGAACGGGTCATCCTGCTGGTGGCCTGCGGCTCGGCAGCGGGCATCTCGGCCACCTTCAACGCTCCGGTAGCCGGGGTCTTCTTCGCCTTGGAGGTGATCCTGGGCGAGTTCGCCACCCGATCCTTCTCGATGGTGGTCCTCAGTTCGGTGACCGCCTCGGCCATCTCCCGGGCGATGCTGGGCAACGCCCCGGCTTTCGCCACCCCCGGGCACACCCTGGTGCATCCGGCTGAATTCGGCTGGTATCTGGGGCTGGGTCTGCTGGCAGGCCTGGTCGGGGTGCTCTATACGCGGGTCCTGTACTGGATTGAGGACGGCTTTGACGGCCTGCGCATGCCCGCACCGATCAAGCCCGCCGTGGGTGGGATCCTGGTGGGCCTTATAGCCCTGGCCTTCCCCCAGGTGATGGGCAATGGCTATGAGGTGATCGAAGGAGCCCTGGGGGCCAGCATGGACCTGCAACTGATGGCCCTGCTGGTCCTGGCCAAGATCGTGGCTACGGGGCTGACGCTGGGCTCGGGGGGCTCGGGGGGCACCTTTGCCCCCTCCCTCTACATCGGCGCAGTTCTGGGAGGTGCCTTCGGGGGTCTGGTGAACGGAATCGCCCCGCATCCCATGGCTTCCAGCGGAGCCTACGCCATGGTCGGCATGGCCGCCGTCTTCGCGGCCTCGGCTCGGGCTCCCATCACCGCTGTGTTGATGCTCTTCGAACTGACCGGGGACTATCGGACCATCCTGCCGCTGATGGCCGCCACCGTCATGGCCACCATGGTCTCCAGCCTGGTGGACCGCGAGTCGATCTATTCGGTCAAGCTCAAGAGGCAGGGGGTGGACCTGGCAGCGCGCGAACGCATCTTCCAGGATCCCATGCGTCGGGTCGCCGTGGGGAAGGTGATGACCCGAGATTTCGAGACGGTCTCAGCCGACCTTTCCCTCCCGGAGCTGGTGGATCTCTTCAACCGGACGGGGCACCAGGGTTTCCCCGTGACAGACGAACGCGGCCGTCTGTGCGGCATGGTGACCCTGAAGGATCTGGAATTCGCCCGGGTGCGGCACAGGCCCCTCTCCGCCGAGGCCACCGTGCGCGATCTGGCCACAACCGATCCCGGCTACGTCTGCCCCGAGGACAGCCTGGCTTTGGCGCTGAGAGCCATGGGCCGCCTGGGAGTGGGCCGTCTGCCGGTGGTGGATTCGGGGTCTTCGCGCCGGCTGGTCGGAATCTTGCGCCGCTCCGACATCATCGCGGCCTATAGCCGGGAGGTGTCGGATGAGGAGGCCGTCGATCCCGTGGACTCGTTGAAGGTCCGGACCACCTTCGAGACCGAGTTCCTGGAGATTGTCCTTCCCGCGGACACCCCTTGGGAAGGCCAGTGTGTCCGCAACCTGGCGATTCCCGAACAGGCCGTCCTGGTGGCCATCCGGCGTGCAGGGGAGACGCTGATCCCCCGCGGCGCCACCGTGCTGCACGCGGGGGATGTGGTGGTGGCCTTCAGCCAGCCCGAGACCCGTGCCGACCTGCGCCGCGTGCTGGCAGCCACCCGGCCGCTGGGGCCCTCCGAGGGCGGCTGAAGGAGTCTTCAAAAGCCTTCGAGTTTGATGTCCCAGACGGGCGCTCCTTCGTGGTTGCGCACGGTCATCACGTGGTCGCCCTTGCGGCCCCAGACCACCATCAAGGCCTCCTTGTCACCCATCTGGATCCGAGAGCCCCGGACCTCGACCTGGTCACCCGGCTGGACCTTCCAGTCGTCGCGGTAGTTCTGGGTGAACCAGGCGGGGCCGATGTGCAGAGCGAGCTTTTCCTTTTCGGTAGTCTCGATCAGCACTCCGAACCCTGCGCCCATTCCGGGAAGGGGTCGGAGATCCCGGTCCAGCGAGATGACCGTACCCCGGACGACCTGCAGGGTCTTGGAGTTGAACAACTTGTTGTAGTCCGAGTCGCGCTGCCATCCATCCAACGGGGCATCGCCGGCCAGGGCGGCGCTGGCGACCAGGAAGGTCAGGAGCAGGACCAGGCAGGCTCTTCTCATGGTGTCTTACCCTCCAGGGTTCAGAGTCTTGCAGAGCGGTCTTGGAAGATCGCCGTGGTCATCGCGGTTATGACTGATTTCCCGGGGGGACCTGGGCTTCCTCTTCCAGGTCCGACTTCCAGAGTGCCGTGCCCGGGGGTTTCATGTATGGGGGGAACCTGACGGGGCGCTAGCTGCTGGGGTCGGGAGGCCAGTCGCCTTTGGGGACGAAGACGACCGGGCCGCAAGACGGACTCTTCTTGTAGGGAGTGTCATGGTGAAGATCCAGACGAATGGGTGGGACCTGTCCAAGACCACCAGACTGCCCTTCCGGGCCATTCTTGTCGCTTTCTTCCTCCTGGTCGGGGTGCTGGGAGCGCAACCGGAGGCGGGTGCCGAGACCGCGAAGCAGGAGGTGCCCCCGGGCCAGGAGACCACCTCCAAGGTCCGGCCGGACCGGGGGTCGGGCTACCGTCCCGACGTGGCAGCTCATCGGGGCTCTTGTGGATTCCTGCCCGAGCACACCCTGGAAGGCATGGCCTTTGCCTATGCGGCCGGCGCCGACTACATCGAGCAGGATGTGGTCATGACCCGGGACGGAGTGCTGGTGGTCCTGCACGATCACACCCTGGAGACCACCACGGACGTCGCCAAGGTCTTCCCCGGGCGGCACCGTCCCGATGGCAGCTATTATGCGATCGACTTCAGTTTCGCCGAGATCCGCAGCCTGCGCGTCACCGAGCGTTTCAAACCCGCGACGGGTCAGGCAGTCTTCCCGGGGCGCTTCCCCGTGGACTCGGAGATCGACTTCCGGGTTCCCACCCTGCGCGAGGCCCTGGAATTGATCCAAGGTCTGAACCAATCTACCGGGCAGTACCGGATGCCCTATGTCGAGGTCAAGGAACCCGCCTTCTTCGAAAGGGAGGGCAAGCCGATCATGCAGGCCACCATCGACATGCTTACCGAGTATGGGTGGAATAGCCTGGAGTCCGGGGCCATCCTGCAATGCTTCGACTACGAGGCGACCAAGGGGGCCCGGGCCCAGGGCTGGAAGGGTGAGCTGTGCATGCTGGTCAACCTGGACGGACAGCGACTTACCGACGATCGGTCCCGCCAGAAGTGGATGCTGTCGCCGGAAGGCATCCGGGAGGTCAGCCGTTTCGCGACCATCTATGCGCCCTGGTTCTCGCTGATGGCCGAACCCCGCGAGGACGGTCGCGGCTACCGGATCAACGACCTTTGCCAGCAGGCCCGAAAGAATGGGATGAAGGTCCATTCCTGGACCCATCGCCGCGACGCTCCTTTGAAGGGCTTCACCGACTCGCGACAGGTGCTGGACGCGGCCTTCAAGGAATTGAAGTTGGACGGGCTCTTCTCGGACTTCCCGGGCGATGTGGTGGACTATCTCCGGCAGGAGGGGTTGCGTCAGCCCTCCGGGCAGACTCCCGATTTTCCATAAAGAAGGGTCCCGACATGCCTGTACGTTGTCCTGCCTGCCGCAATATTGCGATGACTCCCGAAGTAGATTCGACTTCGGGACTGGAGATCGATACCTGTCCGGAGTGCGGAGGGACCTGGTTCGATTCCGAGGAACTGTCCCGCTTCCTGGAGGGGGGTACCCTCAAGCAGGCCTTCCTGCAAGTGGCCGATGTCGAGCCCTTGCAGAGCGTGGGCTTCACCCTGACCACTCGGGCCCGTGGCTGTCCGCGCTGTCGAATCCGTATGGAGGAGAGGATGTTCAGCGACGTCACGCTGGATATCTGTCCTCGCTGTCAGGGGCTCTTCTTCGATGATGGCGAGTTGCGCCGCGTCCTGGCGAAGTATGAGAAGGGGGAGGGGGGGGATGCCCTGGTGCGCGAGCAGCTCGATCGAGGCTACGGCCGACACCGGGGGGCGGACCGTCCCATCCTGGGTGCCCTGACTTCCTTCCTTCGTAGATTGTGGCCGCCAACACCCTGAAGGCCCCTGACGGGGGGTCAAGACCCCAACCCGGGGAGCAGGTCAACCGCGCGTGCGCTCCTCGGCGGGCAGAGCGGGAATTCCCCGGGCCAGCATCTTGAACAGGAAGGGATAGACGATCGAGGCCACCACGGCCAGCAGGATTACCGTGGTATTGGCGAGCTTGTCGATCAGCCCCAGGCGCAGGCCCATATTACCCAGGACGACCAGCAGGGTCAGGGGGGCCGAGAGCAACAGGGCTCCGGCCAGTGCCTCGCGCGGGCTCGAGTCGGGACCGCGGAAGAGGTATAGAGGCAGGAAGCGGGCGACCAGCAGGGCCACCAGCAATTCGAGGAAGGCCACCAGGTCGGACTGCAGGGCCAGCCCCAGGTGGAAGTCCAGGCCCACGGTGATGAAGAAGAACGGCACGAAGAAGCCGTTTGCCAGACTCAGGAACTTCAATTCCAGGGGGCCCTTGGCGCGGAAAACGAAACTGAACAGGGCTCCGGCCATGAAGGCTCCCAGGATCGGGTCGATTCCGAAATTCGCGGTCGCCGCGACCAGCATGAACATCAGGGCCAGCCCGGCCCGCACCCCGATCTCGGAGGGGTCGTGGGTCTCGGTCATCCGCGAGAAGGCCTCCGCCTTCCACCAGACGGCGACCCGCAGGATGAAGAGCAGGGCCCAGGCCAGCGCGAAGACCAGTAGGAGCTTGCCGATCTTGTCCAGGAAGAGGTAATTGAGCCCTCCGGCCCGGCACCAGGCGGCTATGCCGGTGGCCAGGACGATGCACAGGAACTCGCCCAGGGAACCAACCACCAGCAGTTTTTGACCGAAGAGCGTGCGCGAGTGTCGGGTCTCCTGCAGCAGCATCAGGGGCAGCCCGATCGAGATGGCCGACAGGATCATCCCGATGAACCAGGACATCCCCAGCAGTTCGGCTAGGAGGAACGAGAGGGCGAAGATGGCCAGGACCTGCAGGCCCATCCGCCCCAGTTTGCTCCGTCCCACCTTCTCGACCAACGAGAAGTCCAGTTCCATCCCGGCCATCAACATCAGCAGGAAGCAGCCCAGCTGCCCGAGCAGGCTCGTGAAGTCCGTCAGGATCACCCAGCCCAGCAGGTGGGGCCCGATCAGCATCCCGAAGAGGATCTCGCCCACGGCTGCGGGCAGCCGGAGCGGGCGCGAGAGCAAGGGAACCGCAAAGGCCCCCGTAGCCATGATCAGGAGTGATCGGGCTGTTTCGGCCGTGAAGAGGGCGGTCTCAGCCTCCACCTGGTTCCTCCTCGCTGAAGGGGAGGACCAGGACCGAGCACGGCGCTCGCATGAGCAGATGGCGGGAGATGTCCGGTCGGGCGGCGTGAAAGTGTCTGTTCTTCCGGTGGGCCAGGACCAGCAGGTCGAATCCGGCCGCCAGGTCGAGGGTCTGGTGGATGGGGTTGCCTTCCAGCAACTCGGAGTCGATCTGCACCGAATACAGCGCCGCCATCCCGACGGCGTGTTGCAGGGCCTGTCGGATCTCCCGGCCGTATTCCTCGCCCACGACCAGGGCGGGCGGAATGGCGGCACAGGCCGTCAGGTCCGACGAGAAGGCCCGAGCTACGTCCAGGGCCAGGTCCACGGCCCGGGCGGATCCGGGGCCGGGCGAGACGGTCACCAGGATCTTGCGATAGGGATGGGTGCCCCGGGCGATCAGGCAGGGTTGGCGAGCCTGGTTCAGTGTCTCAATGGTTGCCTGACCTCCGATGCCCATGCGTTCCCAGAGGCCCACCGGAGGAGCCGGCAGGACCAGACATCCGCAGTCGCTTTCGCGCAGCAACCGTCCCAGCGGCTCGCGTTTGTGTTCTTCACCCCAGGTGTAGACCTGGCAGGGGAGTTCGGCCGATTCGCACAACCCTAGCAGCGTTTTGGCATCCTGATCCGGGGGCAACAGGACCTTCAGGCCCAGGGCCTTGGTGGTCTGGACCAGATGGAGGGCCTCCTGGACCGAATGGTCTTCCTGGTATCCTCCCGGATTGGCCAACAGCACCCGCGAGCCGTATTGCAGGGGGAAGTCGGCGGTCCCGGTGCGGAAGTAGTCCGCGATGGCCGGCAGGATGGCCGGCTCGCCGATCAGCAGCAGGCCGTCCCCGGCGTGGATTTCCGTGTTGCCATGGGGGACCACCAGCTTGGATTTCCGGTAGATGGCTCCAACCAGCCAGGATTGCGGGTGCAGTTCCTCCAGCCTCTTGCCGACCGCCGGCGAGTGGGGCAGGACCTTGACCTCCAGGATCTCGCCCTTGCCCAGGCCGATGTCCGAGGTGGTGCGCATGACCCGCTCCACCCGCGAACTCAGGACCGAGGCGATCGCGTTGGGACGGCTGATCACTTCAATGCCGAGCTCCTCGAAGCGGGGGACCCAGGAACGCCTGACCGCCGTGGCCGTGACCCGGGGCACGTGGAAGACCTGGCTGGCCAGACGACAGAACTCGAGGTTGGCCTCGTCCCAGCCCATGACCGATAGAACTGAATAGGTCGATTCTATGCCGGCGTGTTTCAGGACCAGGGCGCTGGTGGCATCCCCGTCGACGCAGGTGATGTCCTCAGGGGCTCCTTCGGCCTTCAGGATCTCCAGTTTGGCCGGGTTCTTGTCCAGGAGGATCACATTCCAGTTCGGCTGGAGCCGAACGGCGAGTTCGCGCCCGGTCTCTCCCGCACCGGCGATGAGTATGCGTGGTTTCACGGAACCCCGTTTCCTCGTAGGGCGGTCATCCCCCTGTTGATATCCCAAATCCTGCCCTGGAAGAAGGCCCTCAAGGCTAGCTCCAGAGCGCACTCAACCGCTCTTCCAGGGCCATCCCCAGCAGGGCGTCGACGCCGGAGTGGGCTCCCCAGTCCAGGAAGGTGTGCTCACAGGGAATCCCTGCGTTAACGTGGTCGGCCAGGTTGATCAGGCGCTCGTCGGCCAGCCCCCGGGCGGCCAGCTCCAGCAGGTTGCTGGCCAGGGCTGTGGTGCGCTGACGGGCGGCCTCCAGGAGGCTCTCCGGGGGAGGGGGCACGGTTTCGCGTCGGGCGCGCACCAGCAGGGCCCCGACCAGCAGGTCATCGCCCGAGGGGGTCAGCCCCGGCCCCAGTCCCAATAAGGATTCCGGTTGCAGCGGAACGGTCTGGTCGAGCAGGTAGGCCAGGGTGCTGACCCGGCCCGAACGGCGGGCTTCCTCCAGGAGGACCCGAGCTCGTGCGTGGCGCTCGTCGGGAGAGGAGCGGGTCCAGGGAGGAGGGGGAGGGAACCAGGGCTTCTCGGAGGATAGAAGAATCCGGTATCCGCCCAAGCGGAGCATCCCACCTTCCAGACGGACCTGTTCGTGGAGGTCAAGCCCCTCCAGTCGAAAATCCAGGTTCACCGTCAGGGGGCCCCGCCAGCGTTCCCAGGAAAGGAAGACCAGCCATGCGTTTTCGATCTGGAGGAAGATGCCTCGGGATGTCGTACCCATGATCCGCGCTCCCTTCCCGGTCGAGAGAACCTCCAAGGCGGCGCCTCCCAGGGATCTTGCGCGGACGAGCCTGTTTTTCATGCGAATCTTCGGGCTCCGAGGCGGGATTGTTCAAAAGAGGCTGGAACTGACCAACTCAACCATCATGACAGGAGTGGCCCGATGAGAGAAGCCCATCCCGGATTGCCGGATTTCGACTACATCCGGCCTGCTAACCTCGCAGAAGCCAGTCGTTTCCTGGCCGAGAACCCGCAGACCGCCCGGCCCTTCATGGGCGGCACGGATACCTTCGTCCGCCTGCGCGACGGTTTCTGGAAGGAGACCCGCTATCTGGTCGACGTCAAGAACCTGGACGGACGCGCCGAGATCACTTTCGATCCCCAGAACGGACTGACGGTGGGCGCTGCCGTCTCCATGAACCAGGTCGTGGCCGACGCCCGGATCCGCAGCCACTATCCGCTGCTGGCCCAGGCTGCGCACCGGGTCGCCAGCTATCAGTTGCGAAACCGGGCCACCCTGGTCGGGAACCTGTGCAACGCCTCCCCGGCCGGAGACACGCTGGGAGCCTGTCTGCTCTTCGGGGGAATCCTCAGGGTCCACGGGGTCGAGGGTTTTCGGGACCAGCCGCTGGCCAGCTTCTTCCAAGGGCCCGGGCAGACCGCCCTCAAGCCTGGAGACATCGTGACCTCTATTCGCTTCCCCCTCCCGGCACCGGGCAGCGTAGGGCACTACGAGAAGCTGGGGCGAAACGTCCTCAGCGACCTGGCCATCGTGGGTGTTACCGCCCTGGGGCACCCGGATTCTTCCACCGCCTCGGGCTACCGCTTCCACCTGGCCCTGGCTTCGGTCGGTCCGGTTCCGCTCGTCTTTTCCGACCTGCTGACCCAGGCCCCGCTCACACCGGAGGCCGTGGACGAAGCGGCGGCGAGGGCCATGGAGGCCACTCGCCCGATCGATGACGTCCGCGGCTCGGCCCGCTACCGGAAGTTCATGGTCCGGAACCTCTCGCGCCGCGCCCTGACCCGGGTCTGGGAAGGCCTCCGGTCCGGGAACCGCTGCGAATAGTCCGAGGAGGATTCGAGATGGCGCATCACAAGATTTCGGTGACGGTGAACGGCTCGCTGGAGCCGATCGAAGTCCCTTCGAACATGACGCTTCTGACCATGCTGCGCGAGAAGCTGGGCCTGACCGGCACCAAGAACGGGTGCACGGCAGGCGAATGCGGCGCCTGCACGGTCTTCCTGAACGGTGAGCCGGTCAACAGTTGTCTGGTCCTGGCCGTGGAGTGCGACGGGGCCGAGGTCCGGACGGTCGAGTCCCTGGCCCGGAACGGTCAGCTCGATCCCATCCAGCAGTCGGTAATCGATCACAATGCCGTCCAGTGCGGGTTCTGCACTCCCGGGGTGCTGGTTTCGGCTCGGGCGCTGCTGGAACGCAATCCGGATCCCACTGAGGAGGAGATCCGCGACGCCCTGGTAGGCAACCTCTGCCGCTGCACGGGCTATGTCCGAATTCTGGATGCCGTCAAAGACGCCGCCCGGGTGGGTGGCGCCGCTGGAAATGGAGGGAGCCGCTAGTCATGGACACCGTCGAGACCACGACCCCCGGCCCGCATCAGGAGAACGCTGCCCCCCGCCCGGTGGGCGAGAGCGTGACCCGCCTGGACGCCCACGAAAAGGTGACCGGCGAGGCCCTCTTCGCGGACGATCTGCAGTTCGGACCGAGCCTGCTGTACGCTCGGATCAAGCGCAGCCCCCATCCCCATGCCCGCATCCTGAAGATCGACGCCAGCCGGGCCCTGGCCCTGCCGGGCGTCAAAGCCGTGGTGACGGGGCAGAGCACCCCGGGCTTCATCGGCCTGTACCTGAAGGACCGGCACATCTTCTGCACGGACCGGGCCCGCTTCGTGGGCGACCCGGTGGCCGGAGTGGCTGCCGTCTCCGAGGAGATCGCCGAACAGGCCCTGGACCTGATCGATGTGGATTACGAGGTTCTGCCAGCGGTGCTGGACCCGGAGGAGGGGGCCCGTCCGGACGCAGAGCTGCTGCACCCGGAACTGGCTTCCTACGAGGTCGCCAACTTCATCTTCCCCCAACCGGGGACCAACATCCCCAACCTCTTCAAGATCCGCAAAGGAGACGTGGACAAGGCACTCTCGGAGGCGGCTGCGGTGGTCCACCACACCTTCCGCATACCCCATGTCCAACACGTCCCCATTGAACCCCACGTGGCCATCGCCAAAGTGGACGAGAGGGGCCGGATCACCCTCTGGGGCAGTTCGCAGTCGCCGTTCGCCCAGAGAAGCCTTATCGCCAGTGCCCTGGGGCTCTCGCCGGCAGACCTGGAGGTGGTGGCACCCTACGTGGGAGGCGGCTTCGGTTGCAAGGCCGGGGTCAGCATGGAAGCCCTGGCAGTGGCCATCGCCATGCAGGTTCGCGGCCGTCCGGTCAAGTTGCGCCTGACCCGCGAGGAAGAGTTCTACACCACCTTCGTGCGGCAGGGTCTGGTGGCCCACTTCACCATGGCCTGCGACGCTGAGGGCAACCTGACCGCCATGGACAACAAGTTCTACTGGGATGGCGGGGCCTACGCCGAGTACGGGGTCAACATGACCCGCGCCGCCGGCTACTCTTCCAGTGGCCCCTACGATGTCCCCAATGTCCGCACGGACAGCTTCTGCGTCTACACCAACCATCCCGTGGGGGGACCCATGCGCGGCTTCGGCCAGCCCGAGATGCAGTGCGGCCTGGAGCAGTGCATCAACCGCCTGGCCATGGAGATCGGGATGGATCCGATGGAATTCCGGCTGCGGAACTGCGTCAAGGAGGGCTCGAACCTGGTCACGGGCATGAAGATGCACGCCACCGGCATCGGCCAGTGCATCGAGAAGGCCGCTGAAGCCATCGGCTGGGGCCACAAGGATCCCCCTTCGGCTCCGCATAAACGGCGTGGCAAAGGCCTGGCCGCGATGTGGAAGGCTCCGGCCATGTCACCGAATGCGGGCTCTTCTGCCTGGATCGAGATGACCGAGGATGGCAAATGCACGCTGGGTCTGGGAGGCCAGGAGATAGGGCAGGGGACCTTCACCGTCATGGCCCAGATGGCCGCGGCCACCTTGGGTATTCCCTATGACTGGGTCCGGATCGCCTCTCCGGTCGATACCAAGTACAGCCCCTACGAGTGGCAGACGGTGGCTTCGCGCCTGACCTGGAGCATGGGTAACGCCGTCGTGGCGGCTGCCCGGGATGCACGCCGACAGATCCTGGAACTCGTGGCCCACTCCTGGGAGGAGACCCCGGAGGACCTGGACATCGTCAATGGCAACGTGGTCTCGGCCAGGAGTGGGCGCACTTCTCCCCTAGAAGGGCTGGTGGTCTATGGCTTGGCCAAACCGGAGGACCAGGGTTGGAGCGGAGGGCCGATCCTGGGGCGAGGCAGCTTCATGCCGACCTACGTCACCGGCTTGGACCCCGAGACGGGTCAGGGCGAGCGTGCTGTGGTCCACTATACCACCGGGGCCCAGGCCTTGGAGGTGGAGGTCGACCTGGAGACCGGCAGGGTCGAGGTCCTGCGCGGAGTCTCCGCCTTCGACATGGGCAAGGCCATCAACCCCGATCTGGTCCGCGTCCAGATGGAAGGAGGCCTGGTCCAGGGGATCAGCACGGCCCTCTTCGAAGGTCTGCAACTGCGGGACGGGGTCGTGCGCAACCCCAGTTTTGTGGACTACCGCATCGCCACCAGTGCAGATGCTCCCCGGGACATGCAATCGATTATCGTAGAGGTCCCCCAGGACGACGGTCCTTTCGGGGCCCGGGGCGTGGGTGAGCACTCCATGGTGCCCACCATGCCCGCCATCGCGAACGCCATTCATGACGCCCTCGGCATCCACCCCGGGGCGCCGCCCTTCACGGCGGAGAAGGTGTATCTTGCCATGGTGGATGCAGGATTGGTGAAATGAAAGTCCAGACCCTGATCAAGACCAGCGAGTATCACGACTCGGTAAAACTGATGCTGGTAGCCCGAGAAGTCTCCCGCCTGGCAGGAGTCCGCGACGCTGCCGTCGTCATGGGCACCGAGGCCAATAAATCCCTGCTGGAGCAGAGCGGCCTGCTCTCGCCCCAGGCCCAGGCGGCCACTCCCAACGACCTGGTCATGGTCGTCTCGGCCCAGGACCCGGAGGTGGCCCAGGCGGCCTTGAAGGCCGCGGAGGTCCTCCTGGCCAAGCGGGCTGAGACGACCGGTGGAGGCCTGGATTTCCGTCCCCGAACCCTGCGCTCGGCAGTCAAGGCCCAGCCCGGCTCCAACGTGGCGGTAATCTCGGTTACCGGTCGCTTCGCCGCCGACGAAGCGCGTCAAGCCCTGACGGAAGGGCTGCACGTGCTGCTCTTCTCGGACAACGTCTCCCTGGAGGACGAGATTTCCCTGAAGAAGATGGCTCACGAGAAGGGGCTCCTTATGATGGGACCTGGTGCGGGGACGGCCATCCTGAACGGAGTGGCGCTGGGCTTTGCCAACCGGCTTCCTCGTGGCCCCGTCGGGGTGGTCTCCGCTGCCGGCACCGGCCTGCAGGAGGTCACCACGCTCCTGGCCCGTCAGGGGGTGGGGATCTCTCAGGGTATCGGCACCGGTGGCCGGGATCTGCGGGAGGATGTGGGCGGCATCATGATGCTGGATGGCCTGCTGGCCCTGCAGGAGGATCCCGAGACCCGGGTGATCATCCTGGTCAGCAAACCTCCGGCGCCTTCGGTAACCACCCGGGTCCTGGAGCAGGTTTCCACCAGCAGGAAGCCCACGGTGGTCTGTTTCATGGGAGGCGAGGTCCCGACGGCTCCCGGCCTTTTGCCGGCCCGAACCCTCCAGGAAGCGGCCTTGCTGGCTGCTGCTCTGCTGACGGAAGAGGATGGGAAAGTCCCGGCGGTCCTGGAACGGCAGAGGCAGGAACTGCAGGACCGCGCCCGGCCGCTGGCAGAAGCCATGCCAGAGGGACGCACCCGCCTGCGTGGGCTATTCTCTGGTGGGACCCTGGCTTATGAGGCCCAGGTGATCTGGCGCGACCTCCTCTCCGAGCCGGTCTTCTCCAACGCCCCCCTGGACCCGATCCATCAGATGTCGGACTCCACCCGTAGCCAGGGCCATACCATCGTGGACCTGGGGGAGGAGGAGTTCACCGTGGGGCGCCCCCACCCTATGATCGACCAGGACCTGAGAACCCGCCGGATCCTCCAGGAGGCTCAGGACTCCAAGGTCGCCGTCCTGGTGCTGGATTTGGTCCTGGGCTATGGAGCCCACCCCGACCCGGCTGGAGAACTCTCCGAAGCGATCCGCAAGGCCCGTGAGGCGGGCATCGTGGTCGTCGCGTCGGTGACCGGGACCGAGCAGGACCCTCAGGCTCTGGCCTGGCAGACCCGGACCCTGCGCGACGCGGGGGTCGAGCTCTGTGAAAGCAATGCGGCGGCCGCTCAACTGGCCGGGATGATCGTGGCCCGGCTCGAGCAGCCCGATGTGGCAAGAGGACGGTAGAAATGGCAATCAAGGATCTTTTCGGACAGCCCCTGATGGTGGTCAACGTGGGGCTGGAGGGTTTTGCGGGGGCGGTTCGCGACCAGGACGTCGCGGTGGTTGATCTGGACTGGAAGCCGCCGGCAGCCGGGGTGCGCCCGCTGTATCGGACCGCCTCCGGGTTGGATGTGGAGGAAGCCAACCAGGAGGTGATCCGGCGGGTCAAGGCGGCCCGCCCCGTGCTGGTAGGCATGGGAATTGCCAAGGACGTGATCCCCGGAATGCACGAGAACAAGATCCTGCACTCCGGCCCACCGGTGACCTGGGAGCGGATGTGCGGCCCGCAGCGGGGAGCCGTCATGGGCGCCCTGATCTATGAGGGGCTGGCCCGGGACGGTCGCGAGGCCGAGGTCCTGGCCCGCTCCGGCCAGATCGAGTTCGCCCCCTGCCACCATCACCACTGCGTCGGGCCCATGGCCGGAGTGGTCTCGCCTCGGATGCCGGTCTTCATCGTCGAGAACAAGGCCTTCGGCAACCACGCCTACTGCACCCAGAACGAGGGGCTGGGCAAGGTGCTGCGCTATGGGGCGATGGGGGAAGAGGTCTACGAGAGGCTCCGCTGGATGGAGACCGAGCTCTATCCTATACTGGCCCGCGCCCTGGCCGCGATCCCCGAGGGCATCGACCTGAAGGCCATGATCGCCCAGGCCCTGCACATGGGAGATGAATGCCATAACCGCAACCGGGCCGGGACCTCCTTGTTCCTGCGAGCCATCGGGCCGGCCCTGGCACGGACCAACCAGGACAACGAGGCCTTGGCCCGGGTCATCGAATTCATAGACCGCAATGACCACTTCTTCCTGAACCTGAGCATGCCGGCTGGCAAGGCTGCAATGGAACCCGCCGAGGGGGTTGCCGGTTCCAGCATCGTGACGGTCATGGCCCGGAATGGAACCGATTTCGGGATTCGTCTGGCGTCGATGCCCGAGCGCTGGTTCACCGCTCCTTCGGGGAAGGTCGAAGGCCTCTACTTCCCGTCCTTCTCGGAACGGGACGCCAACCCCGACATCGGCGACTCGACAATCACCGAGACGGCCGGCTACGGCGGCTTCGCCATGGCGGCTGCACCGGCCATCACGCAGTTCGTGGGAGGCTCGCCCTCCATGGCGGTGGAGACCACCCTCGAGATGTATGAAATCACCGCTTCCGAGCACGAGGGGTTCACGATCCCGGCCCTGAACTTCCGGGGAACCCCGCTCGGAATCGATGTCCGCAAGGTCCGCCAGACGGGGATCCTGCCCAAGATCAATACGGGCATCGCCCATCGCGAACCCGGGGTCGGGATGGTGGGGGCCGGTATCCTGCGGGCTCCGGAGGCGTGTTTCAGCGAAGCCTTCCAGGCCCTGGCCGCTCTCTAGGAACAGTACCCTCTCGTGGGGCCCCTGTCCGGGGCTTCGCTGCCGGTGCGACGGCGCCAGGGGGGGGAATACAATCGAGAAAATACGGGAGATTCAATCCATGAAGCTGATTGATCTGACTATTCCGCTGGGAATCGGAACTCCGGCCTGGCCGACCTACGAGCCCCTGCAGGTCAAATACTTCAAGCGTCTGGCTCCCAACGGAGCCAACGGTCAACTATTGACCCACTCCAACCACCTTGGCACCCATTTGGACGGTGAAATTCACTTCCATACCCCGGGCAAGGACATCGCCCAGTTGGACATGGATTTCCTCGTCCACGAGGGAGCGGTGGTCGACCTGTCCGACGTCTGCGGTGACTACGACGTCTACACCAGCAAGATGGTAGAGGAACGCGTCGAGGTCAAGGAAGGGGATATCCTGGTCATCCACACCGGGTATCACCACTTCGGTTGGGACCACCCCGCGGCTGACGAGATCCGTTATATGGTGAAGCATCCCGGCCCCGACCGCGAGTTCGCGGATTGGGCCCGCGCCAAGAAACTTCGCTGGATCGCGGTCGACTGCGGCAGTGCCGACCACCCGATGAACACGATAATCCGCAACTGGATGCCCCGCCAGGCCAAGCAGGCGGACAAGGTCTTCCGGTCCAAGTATGGGAAACCGCTGGACGAGTTCTTTGATGACGACAAGTACCAGTTGATGCACCTGGATCTCTTCCCCCACGGCATCATCCATGCCGAGTGCCTGGGCGGAGACATCGACCTCGTGCTCAACCGCCGGCTGACGCTGGGCTTCTTCCCCTGGCGCTTCGTCGATGGCGAATCCAGCATCGGCCGCTGCGTGGCCTTCGTGGATGACGCCGAATACGAGCAGTTGATGAAGCGTAAGGAAGGCATGCCCAAGACGAAATTCGGAGATTGTTTCGATCCGGCCCACATCGAGACTCTCGAACGCCTGACCCGGGCCAACATGGCCCTGTAGACCGACTGCCTGTGGGGGGTGACCGCCCCCCACAGGCCTTTAATGACGCAGGAGGAGAATTCATGATCCGCTTCACCGCGGCGTGCGCTCAGTTCGCCGTCCGCCCCATGGCCGTGGTCGAGAATATCGAGAAGGCGGTCCACTGGATCGAACGCGCCGTCCACGAGAATGGAGCCCGCCTGGTGGTGCTGCCAGAGTCAGTAACCACGACCTTCAACCCCGGAGTCCCGCCCGAGGAGCTCTGGGATTCGGTGGATACCTTCCCGGGCTCAAAGTGGGATCCTATCCTGAAGGTGGCTCGCGGTTTGAAGGTCCACGTGGTCCTGCCCACCTACGAGCGGGGCCCCGACCGTGGGATGGTCTTCAACTCAGCCGCCCTGGTGGACTCGTCCGGCCAGATCGCCGCCGTCTATCGCAAAACCCACCTTTTCCCCACGGAACGTCGGACCGCTGAAGGCGGGTGGAGCACTCCCGGGTCGAGTCCGGTGGTGGTCCAGACCGAGCTGGGTTGTCTGGGTCTGACGATCTGCTACGACGGGGATTTCCCCGAACTCTATCGGGCGGAAGCCATCATGGGGGCCGAGGTGATCTGTCGCCCCAGCGCGCTTATGCGGAGTTACGAGATCTGGGAGATGACCAACAAGGCCCGAGCCTATGACAACCACGTATATATGTTGGCCTGCAACGCCATCGGTCCGGACGGGGGAGGCAACTACCACTACGGGCATTCGATGATCGTCTCGCCGATCGCCCAGGTCCTGGGTCTGGCTCGGGGAACCGAGGAGATCCTGGCGGTGGAACTCGACCCCGATCCGATCAAGCGGATCACCTATGGGACCAATACGCCGATGAACTTCGACCACCTCCAGGACCGCAACCTGGCGGCCTACGCCAACATCCTGACCCCGGCCAGGAGTCGCTTTGAACCGGCCC
>JAAZKF010000232.1 GCA_012799975.1 Burkholderiales bacterium | reverse complement strand
CCATCGGCAGGCTGGTCCTGGGGCACGACCTGACCCGGACCGACGAGCTGGTTGATTACGTCAGCAACGTCTGGATCGTCGCTTTGGTGCTGATCTACCTGATGATCGCGGTCATGATCTACTCGGGATACCAGCGCAACCGGATCCTGTCTCGCTACGCCTATTTCGACATGGTTTCCGGAATGCGCAACCGCCGTTACTTCGCCGAGTGCGTGGCCGACGACCTGGCCCGGAACGAGAAGGTCCCACGGGCAGTGGTGGTGGCCAACCTGGCCAATTTCAAGATGCTGAATGCCTCCTATGGGTGTCAGTACGGCGAGAGGTTGGTGCAGTTGATCCTGGCCCGCCTCTCCAAGCTCTGCCTCAGAAGCTGCCGGCTCTTCCAACTTTCGGTAGACCGTTTCGCCTTCTATGTCCGGGACTACGCCAGTCGGGAAGAACTCGTCGGCATGGGCGAAAAGGTTCTGGGCTTGCTCAAGGACGAGCTCTCGGCCCAGCCCGTCGGGGGCAATGTCGGCATCGTCGAGATCCAGGGGGGGGGCTACCGCAACCCCGATGAGATCCTGCGCAACGCCTTCATCGCCATTGACCAGGCCTCCAAACGTGGCCGATTCGGCTACTGCTTCTTTGACCGTTCGATGGAGGAGGCGGTATCCAGGGAGGACCAGATCGAGCGGGAACTGCGCCAGGCCTTGGAGGATCCCGAGCAGTCCCAGGTCTTCCTGGTCTTCCAGCCCAAGGTCGATCTCCGGGATGACCGGATCGTCGGCTTTGAGGCCCTGGCCCGTCTGAACTCCGAGGTCTTCGGCCCGGTCTCGCCGATGGAATTCGTCGAGGTGGCCGAGAAGAAGATGCTGATCGTCCCCTTCAGCAACCTGATCCTGCGGATGGCGGGTCGCTTTGCCCGGACGCTGGAGGACCATGGACTGGACGGAGGCAAGGTGGCGGTCAACATCTCGGGCCTGCAATTGCTGCGCGATGACTTCACCGACACGGTCCTGCAGTTGGTCGGGGAATCGGGGGCCCCGGCCTCGAGGATCGAGCTGGAGATAACCGAGTCGGTCTTCTTCAACGACTACGACCTTGTCAATGCTCGCTTGCGGCGTCTGCGCGAGAATGGCATCGACATCATGCTCGACGACTTCGGCGTGGGATATTCGTCGTTGTCCAGGGTTCAGGACCTGTGTATCGACGCGGTGAAGATCGACAAGTCCTTCGTCGACCGGATCCTCTGTGAAGAGAAGGAGGGGATCGTCATCCCCGACATCATCTCGATGGCGCACCGTCTCAGATACAAGGTGGTGGCCGAGGGCGTCGAGACCGCCGAGCAGAAGGACTATCTGTTGCAGGCCGGTTGTGACGTGGTACAGGGCTTTCTGTACAGCAAGCCCCTCTCCGAGGCTGAGGCTTTGAAGCTCCTGCAGGAGGGAGGCGTCCTCCACCCCCCGGTAGCTCCGTCGTCCTGAACCAGCCCCGCCGCGTGCCCTTACTCCAGGCGGAAGCAGCGCTCGGATTCTCGTCGCCTGAAGCCTGAAGATGGCCGATTTTCCGGATCGCAGGCTGCCAGGTGAAACCTCGGCTTCCAGCCCTCCTTTGGGGTTCTGCCCCTAGCCATCGCTCATCGGGCTACCGAAGATCCGGGCTGTACGCTGCCGCCTCCGGGGACGGACTCTGGCCTGCAAACCCGGTGATGGAAAAGGTCCTGAATCCGCCGCCTGGCGTGAGAACAGAGGCCATCGAGGCGGGTCGGGATGGCTTGTGCCCGGTTTTCTAACCGTGGTATTGTTGAACTGGTACACCCGGTCTTTTTTTTTGCGTTTAGCAAACGGTGGAGGTGGGCGATGAATTTTCTACAGTCGATAGGACTCGGGGGAGTCAGTGGTCTGTCCGGGATGTCCGGGATGATGCTTGGAGGAGGCCTGGTCGGAGGCTTGGCACTTCTGCTCGGCAGCAGGATCGCGGGGGGAGGCGCTCAGTCCGCGGGTGGCTTCCAGTCGGTTGCCAATCTGATGAGCCAGTTCTTCAGTCAACAGTCTTCGGGGCTGTCTTCCAATATGGAAGACATTATCAGCCAGTTCGGGAATCGCCCCCGCTTCCAGCGTGACGAGGACCAGTCGCCACACGAGCAGATGCAGTCCCTGAAGGCCTTCGCCATGAAGAACGGCTCCAAAGATGGAACCCCGGTTGCTGATTGGACCAATACCCAGGAAGAGATCAACGCTGGCGAGTACCTGGCCGAGCTCAACGAGAAGCAACACAAGGAGACCATTGCGGAGCTCCGCAGGGTTCCCCCGGACGAGAGGCGGTTTCTCCTGGAGGAAGAGGACAAGTTGGATCAGTTGATCCAGAAGCGCGCTGAGGAAGGCAATCCCATGACCGGCAGGGAGAAGTTGGAATACCAACTGAACTCCGTGGAACGCCTCTACTCCGAAGGCAAGGTCAACCACTGGCTTGGCCAGTCCAACCGCCGTTCGATCGAGACTCAGCGCTATCTGGACCAGACCAACGCGAATATATTCCTGAAGTGGGGCATGCCGGTGCCGAAGAACATTCCGCAATGGGCGGTGGAGAATTCTCCGTACAACGCCAACAAGCAGCAAGCCGTCTGAAGCCTTGATCCCACGCCAATCTCACCTGCTGGAGATGATGGCTCGTCTGGAGGCCTTGGTTGAGGCTCTCGAGGAGGGCCAGCCGGTGCGCTACGTCCTGGAAGAAAGCATCGAGCGGGCGATCGCGGTCTGCGCCATGCCAGTGGCTGAAGACCTGACGGCCGTCAAGATGGCTCTGCAGGATCTTCTCTGCGATCCCTCTTCCCAACACCTTCCGAAACTTCGAGATGCCGTCCAGGAGGCCTTGGATTCGGCCCCTGGGGATGGGCCCACCCCGTCAGCCCGGGCCAACGAACTGATGGGGATGGCCCTGGCCGCCTTGGACGACCCGGAGGTCCAGTTCGGCATCGCCGCCAACGCCTTCTCGGAAGAGCTCGCAGCCCTGGCCACCATGGTGGCCGTCAGCGCGGGTTCACCGGAAGTTTCCTCCCAGGTACGCGAGGAGGCTCAGCGGATACTCGAGCTTGTCGATAAGGCTCGGGAGTCCTTGGTCTGGATCGAGGAGGCGGTGGAGGGCGGCCTGAGGGACGAGGTGCTCCAAGGCGTGGATGCCCTGATCCGCGCCATTCGGCTGATGGCTTCTTCCCAGCGGGTCCTGGACAAGGTTGCCGAACAGGAGGCGATGGTCGCCTGTATTCGCTGTGGCCACCATAACACGGCGGGGAGGGGAACCTGCGAAGCATGTCGGGCTACCCTCCCCTCCGTGGAGCGAATCGACCAGAGCACCCTGGACATCCGCCTGGGCGACCAGGGACCTGCTCCTGAGACCCAGATGACCGAGAATTTGGCGCGCCTTTTTGAGGCCTGCGAGCGCTTCAACTTCAAGACCATGTCCAGTGAGGCTTTTCTGGACGAGGTAGCCTGGATGGAGGGCCTGTTGGAACAGGCCGACAAGATGGGTCTCCAGGATGGGGCCTTGGAAGGGCTCGAAGAGTTCAAAGCTGGCTTGCAGTCCCTGCGCAGGGCCGGTGAGACGGGCGATTCTGCCCTGGTCTATCAAGGCCGCAGGCTCATCTGGGAGGGCTCTGGCAGGATGCAGGCCGCAGTCGCCCAGCAGTCTGTGTGAGTATCCGGGCCGAGCATCGCAGAGGCCATCGACGCGATATCTACACAGGTTGCTAGTCGATTCCCCCGTTCCTCAAGAGATACCCCCACGGCTCAGATTTGCTGGTTGGGCATCTGAGGTCCGGGAAGCCCCCTCGGTCACGTCCAGGCTCAGGGCCGGGGAAACTCCACCGCCCGCTCGCCGATGAAGAAACAGCGGTCGGGAAGGGGAGGCAGGTCCGCTCCGGTGGCCTGATGCAGGGCCAGACGCATCGCGTTGACCAGGGACATCCGGGTCTGGGTTCAGGCCGTCCGGGGCCGGGCGTAGTATAGGATTCTGCGGCCCGGGCAGACTTCTTCCCGGCGCAGGACCTCGAAGCGCGTCTCCAGGGCCCCTTCGAAGGGAGCCAGGTCGTAGTCGGAGTACAGGTCCTCACGGTGGAGCAGGAGGGCTTCGACCATGGGATCCTG
>JAAZKF010000026.1 GCA_012799975.1 Burkholderiales bacterium | reverse complement strand
CTATTCCAGCCTCGGGGCCCTTCTCCTGCCGCCGAGGAGTGATCCCACCCGCCGCCCGCCCGAAGGCGTACACAAGAACAAGGGCCCCGCCCGAAGGCGGAACAACTAAAAAAGGCCCCGCCCGAAGGCGGGGCCCTTGTGGCTCGGCCGAGAGGCCTGGCCTAGAACTTGACCGAGAAGCTGCTGGTCAACTGCCATCCCTGCCAATCGAAGGGATGGTTGGTGAAGTTGGCGCCAGGAGCCTGGTCGTTGTTGGTGCGCCGCCCACCATAGATCTCGGTGGGCATGTTGTCGTTGGTGTCGTAGTAGGTGAAGTCCATCGACCAGGCGGTGTTGGTCGACACGTCGCAATCGAATCCTACGAAGGGCGCGATCTGCGTCGAGTTCACCGTGTCGAAGTTGGGGTTGCGGCTATAGGCGTTGTAGAGCCCAGCCGGATCCCAGTGCCCGCGGATGTTGGACAGGTCCACACCACCACGCAGGTTCCAGCGGTCGTCGATCTCCCAGCCCAACTGGAAGTGGCCCATCGTCGTCTGCAGGTCGACCAGGTTCTGGCCGCCGCCGAAGCGGGTGCTCAGGCTGGTCGGCCGGTAGAAGTCGTGACGCTCGACGGCCACATCCAGCTTCAGGCGCGGGTCGGTGAACTTGTAGGTGTAGCCCAGACCCCAACTGGTGACGGTCCCGCGAGGGTCCTCCATCGGCTGGAGGGTATCGGTGAACGAAGAAGCCGAGCTGGCTCCGTAGACCGACGGGTGGGCATAGCCGAAGAACACCGGGTCGATGAAGCCCGGAGACATCCCCAGGACGGGGAAGTTGGGAACCCCGGCGACGCCGGGCACGCGCACGTCATACAGCGAGGTCTTCTTCTGGTCGAGGAACTCGGCGAAGGCATAGACCCGACCGTGACGGTCGTCGAAGTGATACTGCCCGTCAAAGCGCAGACCCTCGCGGTTGTGGGGGTAGCGCTTGGTGTCGTGCAGCGAGTACATGTTGGCGAAGTAGTTCATGTCAGGCAGCCGCCACACGCCCGGATAGGCACCCAGGCCCAGGGAAGGCGTGGTGGGGTACTGCAGGATGAACGGGTCGTAGGTGGGATCGACGCTCAACCAGGCCAGGGACAGGTCCAGAGAACCATCCAGCAGGTTGGAGCCGACTTCGAAGCGGTAGGCATCGCCACCCACCGAGTAGGCCGAGTTCTGGTTCGGCTTGTAATCCGAATGGGCAAACTCGCCATCGACGTAGATCTGGTATCCTTCCAGATCCCACATGTAGTGGCCGGACAGACCATAGCTGGTCATGCCCTGCGGGCCGAAGCCGCCACCCCCTGCGAAGAGCAGGCCGGCCGCGTTGTCTGCCGCGGGGTTCCAGCCCGCAATGGGCCGGTTGTCCACGGTCGAACCGACTCCACCGTTGAGCTGGGCGAAGGCGGAGGTCTGGGCGGCGAAGTAGCCGCTGGGGTTGACCCACTGGAGCGGGGTTCCCCCCGTGGTCTGGATGCCGAGCTGGCCGGCCCCGAAGGCCACGTTCACGTTGTCGATCAGGCCGACGGCGAGGGGGTTGGAACCAGAGGCCTCGTTGGCGGCGCGAAGGAAGTTGGCCTTCACGTCACCGCCCTCGAACTCGAATCCGACATTCAGGCCCAGGGCATAGCTCTGGTAGTTGCTGAAGTTGAAGTTCGAGATGTTGCCGTCCGCCAGTTGAGTCCCCAGGACCTCCCAGCGCAGCACGCCGGTGTCGGAGATGTCACTGGCGCCGCTGATGTTGAAGCCGAAGCTGGGCAGGTACTCCGGCCCGTTGGCGTTCGGGTTGTACTGGCCGACGTAGACCAGGTCGTCCATCCGGTCGGTGCTGAAGGCACCCAGGACCAGCTTGGTGTTGCTGGGGTTGTGGATGACCCAGAAGTTGTCCAGCGTCACCCGGGTGAAGGGTGAGTTGGTCAGAGGTTGAGCGCCTGCCAGCCCGAGCCCGCCGCCGCCACGGTTGGCGGTGTAGGGGTTGGACAGGTAGGGAGCCGACACGCCCCACACGGCATCCACGATCGAGTCGCCCTGCGACGTGAAGGCAGCGAACTCGGCACCCGCGTCCACGTCGTCCGAAACTCGGATCCGCAGGCCCAGGATGCCGCGCATGGTGAAGCCGGTCCCGTTGGTCAGGGCCCGACCGTTGCGCATGTCGATCACCGGGAGCACCCCGGCGGGACCGGAGAACTGCCCCAGCACCCCGACGTTCGTCATGGGGGGCGCCACCCCGAAGGCGTTCTGGTAGGGGCTGAGCTGAGTCCCTCCATAGGTGCCCACCAGGGTATTGTAGTCTGACGAGTTGAACTGGCCGATGCCGTTGTCGCTGGTGTTCATTCCGGTGTTCCGGAACGACTGGGCCACGACGCGGGTCTCGACCATCCCGTAGAAGGTAATCCGTTCGAGTTCGCTCACGCGACTGTCCAGACGCGCGACGCCCTCCTCGAGGTTGGTGACTCTCACACCGAGAGCGTCCAATTCCTCGCGCAAGGCGTTGACCAGTTTACGAACCTCCGCCAGGTCCGCCTTGGTGGCGAAGGTGGCGTGTTCCTCTTCCATCTTGGCCAGGAACCTGGCCATGATCATGGCGACTTCCCAACGCGTGCTCGCCCGGTCTCCCTTGAACGTGCCGTCTGGATAGCCTTCCACCAGGCCGCGCGCAGCAAGCGATGCCACTGCGTCACGCGCCCAATGGTTCTCCGGCACGTCGGGGAAAAGCGGAGCCGCCCACGAGGGAACCACCATCACCAGGGCCAGAAGAGCCGCAAGCAACAGGGTTTGGCGTTTCATGGGTCCGATGCCCTCCTCCCAGATTGGATTTGGGAGCCCGGCAAAACCTTGGCACCTCTGGAAAGCCGGCGGACGAGTCTCCTCGTTTCCTCTCCGGGGCATCCCAAGCCGAGATTCAGCCTGACTCCGAGACCACTTTTTGTCCTGGACGCGGTCGGCGTGGCAGACCGGTTCGCAGTCCCTTTCACTCCCGTTCCCGGTGGGGTCTCCACAGACGCTTCCACAGCCCCTGCAGGAGGCCACCGCGAGATCTCGCGCTGCCCCGACTTCGACCGGAATGGCCGTGCCGTGCGGCGAGCTGACCAGAATCCTTCACATGTCGGCCTTCGGGAGGCTGCCCGTAACCGTAGCCGTAACCGTAGCCGTAACCGTAACCTTCCGACTGGTCGTCCGTCCCATTGAGGATCACGCCCAGGACCTCCACCCCGTGGTCGGCCAGCAGCTCGCGGACTCGCGACTCGGCGTCTCCCTGCCAGTTCTTGGGGCTGATCACCATCAGGGCGTGACGGATCTGCGCCCCGATGAGCAGAGCGTCCCCGCAGGCCGTCAAAGGCGAGGTATCCAGGATCAGACACTGGCATCTGGATTGAAGATCCTGCAGGATCTGGGCCAGGTTTCCCCGGCCCAACAGGTCTGCCGGGTTGGCCAGGGCGGTTCCCGCCGAGACGAAGCTCAAGCGGTCGACGCCTGTGGACTGGATGACGTCTGATGCCTGAAAACGCCCCTCCAGACAATCGGTCAGACCGGGCCGCCCCTCTCTCTTGAAGACCCGGGTCAAGGTCGGCTTGCGGAGGTCTGCGTCCACCAGGATCACCTCGATGAAGAGCTGACTCAAGGAGGCGGCCAGGTTGGCGCACACGGTGGACTTCCCATCGCCTCCCCAGGGCGACAGAACCATCAGGCAATGGACCCCGGCTGCCAGATGCCTCTGCAGACCGGTGCGGATCGAGCGGATGCTCTCGGCCACCGGGGACTCGGGATCGCGGAGAATGGCCAGAAGACCGTGGATCCCTTCAGACCCGACGATCTCCTCGACGCCTGCCGCCCGGCCGACATCCGCCGCAGGCGGCGAAGGCGCGACGGTCTCCGGTTCCTCGGTGGACATCACAGACTCCGCAGCCCCCCTGACTGAACGGGGAAGGTCCTGATGACCTTCTCCAGACTGAAGCCCCGGCCGAACCTGACGGGGCGGACATGGCCGCAGGGGGCGAGCGACTCCTGAGCGGGCCGTCGCCCCCTGCCAACCGGGTAATGCAAGACTACTTGCTCTGAACGTCGCTGGAGTCCGAGATCAGCAGGGCGATGATGCCCAGCAGCCCCAGACCGCCCAACACCGCAAACACCGGGAAGGTGCCGCCGGTCGAAGCGCCACCATGGGCGGCCTTCCAAGTCGTGCGCTGGTCGGTGTTGCACTTGCCAGCGTCCGACTGACAAGGACAATCCTCATCCTGACAGTCGCATTTGGCGTTGTCGTGCTGCTGGCTGTTCTGGGCCACGGCTTCGGTCCCGGCGGGAACTTCCAGGGCCTGCGCCGACGCCTCACCCAGGGTGACCGTCTGGCCGGCCAGACGCGCCGAGCCGGAGATCACGCGCAGCGAAGTCTGCTCACCGGCTTCCAGGGTGAACTCTGCACCCGAACTCACGGCCAGACCAGCCGGAGTCTGAACCTGAAGCTGCGTGGCGTTCCCCTGCTGAGCAGGCACGCTGGCGAAGAGCCGTCCAGACTCCAGGTTCAATTCGAGACTGCGCCCGTCCAGGCGCGACACTTCCAGCTCCGAGCCCGGAGCCACGCGCAGAACGACATCCCCTGGCAGACTGACCAGGGCCTCGGAATCCTGGCTGGTCCGCAAGGTCGAGCCGACCGTCAGATCGAGGCGACCATCCAGATTCTGCCAGGCAGCAGAATTCGAGGTCCGGACAGAGGATGTCCCCCGCAGTCCCTCCACCCGAGCTGTGTCGGGCCCAACCGCCCATGCGGTGGGCATCGACAACGACATGAGCCCGGTAATCAATGCCGAGACTACAAAGATGCGTCTCATCTAATCCATCCTCCTTCAAAGTCTCAACAGGGCTTTCTCAACCGGTCTACCATCTCCTCCTCCTCACAGGAATACCTTTCAGACACTCCTGGCGTTCCCAGGCCGACGATTTGTCCCGTGAAGGCCGACACTGCCGAGGTATTCGTTATTATATGTCTCGTATTATGACCTATGCATGTACCCCTGCCCGCCTCTCCTCTCGCTCCCGAAAGCCAAAGGCTCACAGACCGTCGTTTCGACCCCGATCTGTTGCCAGAAGAGCCTGGGCGGACTTGAATCTCCTGGGATTATAACAAAGCGATCGCGGTTCGGCGAAGGCTTCAGCCAGCTTTTGGGAAGGGCCTGTCCAGGCAGAGGTGTCTTCACAGCCTCTTTCCGCTACCAGATGGCGGATTCAGGGCTGTCCTGAATCCGCCGCCTACCGTGGCATTCGGCCGTCGAGGCGGGCCCGTCTGCGTCGTCAGGCGCACCTCTGCGGTGCTCACGTAGTT
>JAAZKF010000231.1 GCA_012799975.1 Burkholderiales bacterium | reverse complement strand
GTTCCCGGCAGGGCTGTATCAGATGCAGGTGGACGCCCCGGGTCAGTTGCCTTGGGGAACAGACCTGGATTTGCGCGGGGGTGGCGCTGTGGTCCAGGATGCCCGACTCTGGCCTCCAGCAGGGCAGATGGCCGTGTTCCTGTCCTCTGCTACCGACCTGATTCCGGGTGACACGGCCGACGATTACGCGGATATCTACCTGGCCCATGCCGGGGGAGGGATCGAGAAGATCTCCAACACCCCGGAAGGGCAGAACGGAGGGGACTCGCTTCTCCCGGCCCTGTCGGCTTCCAACCGGTTCATCGTCTTCGAGTCGTGGGGGCAACTGGTTCCTGAGGACCAGAACGACTCCGTCGACGTGTACCGATTCGACCGTGAGACGGGCACCTTGACCTGCCTGACCGTCGATCCAAACTTCAATGAAGGCTGTAGTGATGAGGGCGACACCTGCCCTTCCATCTCCGGGGACGGGCGATTCACGGTCTTCGCGTGGAATAGTACGGGCGCATTTGAAGACAAGCAAATCTTCCTGCATGATGCCCAGACCGGCGAGTTTACCCGGGTCTCCATAGGCCTGACCAATGATGGGATCCCCGACGGACGCTGTGAATTCCCGGTCATCTCGGCTTTCGGGCGTTATATCGCCTTCGAGTCATTTGCCACCAACCTGGTTCCCTACCAGGTCTCTGATGAGCACTTTTTCTATAACGTTTTCGTCTATGACCGCCTGACCGGGACCACTGTCCTGGCTTCGCCGGGTGTCAACTCGGAGATCCCCGACGACCACTCCTTTGAATCTTCCATCTCGGCCGACGGCCGCCTGGTGGTCTTCAATTCCAACGCTACGAATCTGCTGGCCGACCCGTCCCCGAGCGGTATGATCTACGTGCGCGACATGGTAGAGAAAACCACCACCATGGTCTCGGTCGACAATGAGGGTAACCCGGCAACACACTATTGCTACCGGGCCATGATCTCCGGGAACGGCCGCTATGTCACCTTCGACACCGGCGCTGCCCTGGTTCCAGAGGACACCAACCCCTACAACTCGCAGGACGTCTACATCCGTGATTTGCAGGAAGGAACCACCACCCTGGTCTCCTGGAACGCGGCGGGGACCAAAGGGGGGGACTACAGCTCGTTCACCCAGGTGCTCAGCTTTGACGGCACCTATGCCCTGTTCGAGAGCTGGGCTAACGACCTGCTTCCGGGTGGGGTCTCTTCGGAAGATCCCTCGGCACACCGCCAGGTCTACGTCCGCGACCTCGTGAACGGACTGAACGCCCTGGTCTCACACACCCCTGCCAATACCCCGGGCAACGGGTCTTCCGGCTTGCGCTGGTAAATCCATCGTCCAGGGGCCTGACCGGGCCCCTGGAATAGGCGTCCTGGTGCAATGCAAAGCGCCCCCCCGTCGTCTCGGGAGGGCGCTTTTTCGGATGCAGGGATGTCGGGAGCCTTTGATGTCAGGCCATCCAGCACGCGGGTCCCGAACCCCTATGACGGCAGTCATTCCTGGCCCGGGTCCGCTTCCGGTTTAATGCAGAACCGGCATTTTCATGAAGCGCCGCCGAAATCATCATATCAGGGAGGTTTCTCCGCCATGGTTCAAAGCAGGAACCTGTCCAGGCCGACCACCCTTCGGAGCATCTGGCTCCTGCCACTCCTCCTGATGGGTGGGCTCTTCCTCCTCGAATATGACAAGGCAGGAGCTACCACTCCTTACTCCAACGGAAGCGGAGGCGGAGGTCCCATCGCCGTTGACATCTCGGGGAAGGTCACCGACTCCACCGGCGCCCCGGTGGTCGGGGCCCTGGTAAAGCTGCTTCTCGCTCCGGGTCCAGCCAAGGCCAGGGTGATGGCCCAGGAGGGCCAGGAGGAGGGCCAAGCTTACCAGGAAACCACCGACCAGAACGGCTACTACGAGATTTCCGGGGTCCCGGCAGGGCTGTATCAGATGCAGGTGGACGCCCCGGGTCAGTTGCCTTGGGGAACAGACCTGGATTTGCGCGAGGGCGGCGCTGTGGTCCAGGATTCCCAACTCTGGCCTCCAGAAGGGCAGGTGGTCGTGTTCCAATCCGATGCTACCGACCTGATTCCGGGTGACGCGGACGACGAGTACATGGATATCTACCTGGCCCACGCCAGGGGAGGGATCGAGAAGCTCTCCAATACTCCGCAGGGGCAGAACGGAGGGGACTCATTTCTCTCGGTGATGTCGGATTCCAACCGCTTCATCGTCTTTGAGTCGAAGGGACGACTGGTGCCTGAGGACCAGAACGACACCTGCGACGTGTACCGATTCGATCGTGCGACGGGCACCCTGACCTGCCTTACCGCCGTTCCAGGATTTCCCCAAGAGGTTGAATACTACACCACCCCCTTCACCTCTGGAGACGGGCGATTCACGGTCTTCTCGTGGAGACCAGACGCAGCTCAAACCAGGCGAATCTTCATGCATGACTCCCAGACCGGCGAGTTCACCCAGGTCTCCGTAGGCCTGACCGAGGATGGGGTCCCCGACGGAGACTGCGGGCGCCCGGTCATCTCGGCCTTCGGGCGCTATATCGCCTTCGAGTCATGGGCCACCAACCTGGTTCCCGACCAAGGCCCTGATGAAAAACACCGGAATATCTTCGTCCATGACCGCCTGACCAGGACCACTGTCCGGGCCTTGGATGCGCCCGACGGCTCCTCCCAGTGGCCCTCCATCTCGGCTGACGGCACCCTGCTCTTCTTCCGATCCGAAGCCACGAACCTGCTGGCCGACCCGTCCCCTAGAGATATGATCTACGTGCGCGACCTGGTGGCGAAAAGCACCGCCATGGTCTCGGTCGACAATGAGGGGAACCCGGCTGCAGACTCTTGTTACTGGCCCGCGATCTCCGGGAATGGCCGCTATGTATCCTTCTCCACCGGCGCTGCCCTGGTTCCGGAGGACACCAACGACGAATGGGACGTATACATCCGCGATCTGCAGGAAGGGACCACCACCCTGGTCTCCCAGAACGCGACGGGGACCAACGGGGGGAACAACGCCTCCTACAGCACGGTGCTCGGCTTCGACGGCACCTATGCCCTGTTCGTTTCCGAGGCTAGCGACCTGCTTGCGGATGGGGCGCCCTCGATGCACCGCCAGGTCTACATCCGCGACCTCCTGAACGGCCTGAACACCCTGGTCTCGCGCACCCCTGCCAAGACCCCGGGTAACGGGCCATCCATCACGCGCCTTTAATTGATCATCTAGGGGGCCGGTCGGGCCCGAGCGAGCTTATGCATATTCACAGCACCCTCCCTATAATCTGAATCCGCCGCCTGGCGTGAGAACCGAGGCCATCGAGGCGGGTCTGGATGCCAGGAAGGCGTGCATCGAGGAGCGGAGCGTAGTTGGAAACTACGTGAGCACCGCAGAGGTGCGCCTGACGACG
>JAAZKF010000230.1 GCA_012799975.1 Burkholderiales bacterium | reverse complement strand
TGCGTCGTCAGGCGCACCTCTGCGGTGCTCACGTAGTTTCCAACTACGCTCCGCTCCTCGATGCACGCCTTCCTGGCATCCAGACCCACCTCGATGGCCTCGGTTCTCACGCCAGGCAGCGGATTCAGGCCGGAGTAGCCATCTTGAGGGTCAGGGTCCCATGGTCATCGGGGAGGTTGGCCGAGTTCTAGGGCCAGGGCCTCGGCGCTCTGGACGTTCCTGGCGATCAGATCGCATCCCCCTTGCCAGAACTCAGCCCGGGTGATGTCGATTTCCAGTTCTGTCAGCAACCCCTGGGGGGAGCGCGAGCCTCCGGAGGCCAGCAGGTCGAAGTAGCGTTCCTGGAAGGCGGCTCCCTCCTTCTGGTAACGGGCATACAGGGACAGGACCAGCAGTTCGCCAAAGGCGTAGGCATAGACGTAGAAGGGTGTCTGGATGAAGTGGGGGACGTACAGCCAGGTCCAGCGGTGTTCTTCGCCCAGGGTCAGCGAGTCGGCGAACATCTCCTGCAGGCTCTCCTGCCAGATCCTGTTTATCGTCTCCAGGTCCAGTTCGCCCTTCTCTCGGCGTTGGTTGTGCACGCGCTGCTCGAAGCGGAACATCGAGACCTGGCGGAAGACCGTGGCGAAGGTGTCCTCCAGTTTCTCGGCCAACAGGCCCAGGCGGGCCCGCGGGGAGTCCAGGCGGGTCTGGAGCTTCTCGAAGACCAGCATCTCGGCGAAGATGCTGGCCGTCTCAGCCAGGGGCAATACGGGATTGTAGTTCAGCAGGGTCTGGCAACTGGCCAGACAGTCGTGCAATCCGTGCCCCAGTTCGTGGGCCAAGGTCATCACGTCGCGCGGCTTGCCGGTGAAATTCATCAGGACATAGGGATGCTTGTCAGGAGTCACCCCCGCGCAGAAGGCTCCGCCGCGCTTGCCCGGGGCTGGAGCCGCGTCGATCCAGTCCTTCTCGAAGAAGGGAAGGGCCAGCTCCGCAAAGCGGGGTGAGAAATCCTGGAAGGCCTCCAGCACGATCCCGCGGGCCTCCTGGAAGGAGATGGTGGTCCGCTCGGAGAGCAGGGGGGCATACCGGTCATAGTGCCACAGCTCCTCCAGCCCGAGAAATTTCTTCTTGAGGCGGTAGTAGCGCGCTACCAGGTCGTAGTTGGAGACCACCACGTCCACCATGGTGTCGACGGCCTGGTCGGGAATCTCGTTGTCCAGGTTTCGCGAGGCTTCAGGGCGCGAGAACCCGCGCAGGCGGTCCATCACCTGGTGCTCCAGGAGCAGTGTGTTGAAGGTGAAGTGCAGCGGGTGGGCGTGGCGCTCCAGGGTTTTCCCCAGCACTTTGGAGGATTGGCGGCGGATCTCGCGATCCGGATCATAGAACATGGCCAGCACTTCACTCTGGGTCAGTTCCCTGGTCCGGCCTTCCTGCTCGAAAGGGTACTTCAGCCGGGAGGTAAGCTCTGTAAAGAGCCGACGGAAGGCCCGCCCGCGGCAGTTGGCCGTCTCCTCCAGGACCTTCTCTTCGGGCTCGCTGAGGTAGTGGGCCGCCAGGTCCCGTTCGTGCTCGAGATAGTGCCGGTAGGCGGCCAGTTCCGGGGCGTTGACCAGGCGGGCCCAGGTCGCCTCGGAGATCCGGCCGATCTCCAGGTCGAAGAAGATCAGATGAGTGGCGATGGAAGTGGCCATCTCACGGGTCTTCTGGACCAGGGCGCCGCGGCGCGGATCGGTGGTGTCGGTCGAGAAGAGCAGGCTGGCGTAGGTCTGCGGCAGGATCGCCAGGCGTTGCAAGGCTTCGTACTGCTCCAAGGCACGGCGCAGGTCGCCGGCCTGGAGTCCTTCTTCAGTCAGGCGCCCCCTCCACTGCTCTTCAAAGGTCAGGGCCTGCTGGCAGGCGGCGAGCAGGTCCTCTTCGATCCGGGGGTCTTCCGGGCCCTCGTAGAGGTCGGAAAGGTCCCAGGTGGGCAGTTTCTCGGGCGTCTGGTGCATGGGCGGGTTCCTCCTGATGAAAGGCTTCTTCGCCGTGGACGCGACGTCCCTGCAGGGTCTCGGAGGAAGCTCGCGGAATCGGCCTTCTTGTGACCCCAGCTACTCCTGTTTTCGGGATCATGCTCCTGGGCAGCCGTCGAGAGCCCTTCCTGGAGGCGTGCCTGGCCACCTTGCAGGGGGCTTTGGACCTGCTGGCGGTGGACCTCAACGGGTCCTGCCCGGAGAATGAGCGGGATCTGCAACAGTCGGCCTTGAGCGCCACCAGCCGCCTGCTCGTCGAGAAGCGGCCCTTCACCAACTTCGCCGAGGCCCGCAATCACGCGCTGGGGCTGCTCCCTCCGGGGGAGGGGTGGGTTCTCAAAGTCGATGCCGATGAGGTCCACGATCCCGAGGGTCTGGTCCTTCTGACCCGCGGGATCCTGCCCCTCCTGCCGGATTCGGTGGGCATCTTGGATGCCTGGCAGATCCAGTTCATGCAGTCCTTCCGCTACGTCGACGGCCTGGAACGTCGACACGACTGGTTCCTGCGGCGGACTCCGGAACTGGCCTGGTCCGGAGGGGTCCACGAGCAGGTCCAGGGAGTTTGCGGCCGGCGCCTGGCGGCTCCCTACATCTATGGCCACTACGGTTACGTCCGCGAGCCGGGCGAGGTCCTGGACAAATGGAAGCAGTATGCCCGATTGGGGGACTCGAGCTACGACCCGGAGGAATTGGAGCGGGCGGTAGCCGAGGGTTATCTGGACGAGCAGGCCTCTCGCTGCCTGCGTTATCCGGGGAGGCACCCGGAGGCCCTGACCCGGCTGCGGCAAGACCTGGAAACCGGTCCCTCGCATGTAGCCCGCTTCGACCGCCTGATGGAGGCCCGCGGTCGGGTCCCGGGATTCCCCCGCTGGCGAACACGCTTGCGCATCCTGTGGAGGGCCCTGGCCCTGGCCCGCGCCCTGCCGCAACCGGGGAGACCGATGGTCTTGCAATTGCTTGCGCGCCTGGGACGGGTGATCTGAGACCCGCGGGGGAGGTTCCCCTGGCAGACCGTCGAAGGCGGCCGCCCATGCGTGTCACGATGCTTCTGGCAGATGCCGCCCAGGCCCTGGGAGGCAAGCTATACATCCTGGGCGGTGGCTGGACTCGAATGGGGCCTCATCCGACCCCCTTCGCCATCGCCATGAAGATTGAGGTCCCCTGGGACCAGGCCAATCGGCGCCACGAATGGAGGCTCCGCCTGGTAGACCAGGATGGTCAGCCTGTGAGCCTGTCGTCGCGAGACGGCGAGCCCCAGCCCCTGGAAATGGGGGCAGGGTTCGAGGTGGGGCGTCCTCCTGGGATGGCGCCCGGGAGCCCCCTGGACTTCCCGCTGGTGATCCAGTTCGGCCCCCTGCCCTTCCCCCCGGGCCAACGCTACGAATGGATCCTGGAGATCGACGGGCGCTGCGATCCTCACTGGCGGCTGGCTTTCAGCACAGGGCCCGTGGAGGTCGGCGCCTGAAGCCAGATATACGGCCTTTTCAGGGGAAGTCCAGGAGACCGGCCGGGGTCTTCGAACTCCCCTGGGGCGCTGCCGGGAGGCGTATATCGGATATCTCTCGGGCTCGGAGTCTGTAGAGAGGCGGTCCGCAGGACCTCAGGTATTGATGAACGAGATGATGTCGGCTCCGCTGCACCCCCTGGTCCTGCTGGCGACGCCGGAGGATTCCCTGGGGCACGCCCTGGCCCGGAACCTGGAGGAGATGGGGCTCCCCGTCCAGGTGACGACCTCCTTTGAGTCGACCATGGAGGTCTTGAGACCCGGACGCTTCCATGTCGTGCTGCTGGACAGCCTGCTGGCCGGCCCGTCCGGTCTGGACATCCTGGGAGAGGTCCGTCGCCTGCTGCCTGTCGGGGATCCCTCGCTGATTTTCCTGGCCAATCCCGCCGAGGGTATCGGGTTGGCCGAGGCTATCGAGCGGGGGGCCGACGATGGGATGATGCTCCCGGTTTCGGGGACCGTGGCCCTCTCCCGCCTGAAGGTCCATCTGCGGATGATCGAGGCGGTCCGCCGACTGCGGCACACCGAGCAGCGCTTCTCGCTGCTCCTGACCGGGAGCAACGAGGGCCTCTGGGACTGGGATCTCCGCACCCAAAAGGTCTATTATTCTCCCTTCTGGAAACGGTTGCTTGGTCTGCAGGAGCATGAGGTGGGGGACTCCCCCTCTGAATGGATGGATCGGATCCACCCCGAGGACCGCGAGCGGGTCGAGGAGGAACTCCGTCAGCACCTGGCCGGGCGCTCAGCCAGCTTCGCCAGTCAGCACCGCCTGCGGCACGCCGATGGGGGCTATCGCTGGATGGTCCTGCGCGGAGTGGCTCGCCGCGAGGAGGGTGAAGACGGGCCGGTGTGCATCGCCGGCACCCTGGCGGACGTCACGGCCAGCCGACTCTACGATGCCCTGACGGGCCTTCCCAATCGGACCCTGATGCTGGACCGTATCGAACGGGCCATCGCCCGTTCCCGGCGCAAGTCCGAGCTGGTCTTCGCCCTGTTGGTGGTCAGCCTGGATCGCTTCGAGATGCTGCAGACCCAGCTCTCCGAGCGCGATATCCGGACGATTCTGGCCACGGCCGGCAAGTGCCTCCAGCAGCTCATGCGCACCGCGGATACGGTGGCGCGCCTGGAGGGCCCCAACTTCGCTATCCACCTCGACGAGATCCGCCACGTCAGCGATGCCCGGCGGGTAGCCGGCCGGGTGGCCGAGGCCTTGGGAGCTCCCTTCGAATTGGCTGGACGCGAGTTCCGCCTTTCCACCAGCATCGGCATCGCCTTGAGCGTGACGGGATACGAAAAACCCGAAGACATCGTCCGGGACGCCTTCGTGGCCATGAACAAGGCCCGTTCAGGCGGTGGAAACCGACAGGAGATGTTTGATCAGAGGATGCAATCCGAGGTCGAGCTGCGGATGCGTCTGGAGGCCGATCTGCACCGGGCCTTGGAACGCGAAGAGTTCCAGGTCTTCTATCAGCCCATCGTCTCGTTGGGAACCTGGCGTATCACGGGCTTCGAGGCCCTGGTCCGCTGGCGCCATCCCGAGCGGGGGCTGGTCTCGCCAGCGGAATTCATCCCCCTGGCCGAGGAGACCGGTCAGATCGTGCCCATCGGCGAGTGGGTCCTGCGCGAATCCTCCCGCCAGATGAAGCTCTGGCAGGATAAATACCCGGATCTGGACCTGTCGATCAGCGTCAACCTCTCGGGCCGCCAGATAGCCGAACCCGACCTGGTGGATAGAGTGGCTCGGGTCATCGACGAGACGGGCCTGCGCCCAGGCAGTCTGAAGCTCGAGTTGACCGAAACCTTGTTGATGCACCATTACGAGGGCGCCATCCAGAAGATGCACCACCTTCGCAAAATGGGCATCAAGCTCAGCATCGACGACTTCGGGACGGGTTACTCTTCGTTGAGCCACCTGCACCGATTCCCCATCGACTTCCTGAAGGTGGACCGTTCCTTCGTCGGACAGGTGGGTCAGGATACCCGCGAATCGGAGATCATCAAGGTCATCGTGGGGCTGGGTCGGAACCTGGGCATGCAGGTCATCGCCGAAGGGGTCGAGACCTCCGAACAGGCGGTCTTCCTGCGGGATCTGGAGTGCGAGTACGGACAGGGCTACTACTTCGCCCGCCCCCTGGACGCTGAGGCTGCCGGCGCACTTCTGCCCCACTCGGTCCGGCCCGTCGAGTCCGAGGAAGGCATCCTCCTGGTCCCTCGCGTCGGCGAGCTGCCGCCGGCCTCAGCCTAGCGATCAACCTGGTGCCGCCGCCTGTCGGGGCATTCGCCTCTCGGTTCTCGGGCCAGAAGGCGGCTTCAGGCTGAGAATCCCGGGTCCCTGCTACAGGACTAGCTGAGAAGGTGAGGAAGGCGAGAAGGTGCCCTTGCGACGTGCCCTCATGGCCCTGAGCGCCCCCGGGGGAATGGCTGCCTTGGCCTGGTGGGTGGCCCGTTCCGAGACAGCGTCCCCGCTTCGCCATGCCTCCTGGGCCCCGGAGCTTCCCTACCTGGTCCTGGGGCTTGTGGCCCTGGTGGCCTTCTGCTTCCACCGGCTCAACCTGGTCTATGTGACCGGAGTGCTGGCCGGATCCTGTGCTGTTGTGGAGTTCGTCCTTCCCGAAGCCCCCCGCCTGTTGCCACTGCTGGTGACCCTGCTTCCCTGGAACCTGCTCTTGTTCATGACCGACAACCCGCCCTCGCTGCGCACCGCCTCGGGGTGGCTTCGCCCCGGATTGATGGCCTTGCAGGCAGCGGTCCTGGTGGGGTTGGCCCGACCGGCTCTGTGGATCGAATACAGCGGGGGCTTCGAGGCTCCTCCGGCCGACCTGGCTCTGGCCTTGGGGCGCTCGTGCCTGCCTGCGGGTTGGCCTGTCGTCTCTCCGGCGCATCTGAGCTGGGGACTGGCAGGCGTGGTGGCTCTGCTCCGCTTATCGGCCCGGCCCGACCCCTTTCGGGCCGCCACCTTGGTCAGCCTGCTGGCCGTAACGGGAGGCTTTCTGGACCGGGATCTTCCAGGCGCAACTTCATGGTACTTCTGCGGGGCTGGCCTGGCCCTGGGGACGGCCCTGGTGCAGCACTCCTACAACCTGGCCTATCGGGATGAACTGACGGGTCTTCCCGGCCGTCGGGCCCTGACGGAGGCCATGGGTAGGCTCCGGGGGCGCTATGTCCTGGCCATGTTGGACGTGGACCACTTCAAGAACTTCAACGATACCTACGGCCACGATGTGGGCGACCAGGTCTTGCGTCTGGTCGCCTCGCGGGTGCGCCGGGCCTCGGGTTCAGGTCAACCCTTCCGCTATGGCGGGGAAGAGTTCACCCTGCTCTTCCCCGGGAAGAACCTGGAGGACGTGGTGGAGACCCTCGAGGAGGTGCGCCTGGCCGTGGAGGAGACCCCGATGACGCTGCGTGGGCCGGACCGGCCGCGTCAGAAGCTCGCATCCCGGGGGAAGCGTTCTCGGGAGGGTCGCCAGAAGGTCACCTTGACCATCAGCATCGGAGCCGCCAGCCCGAATGCAGCTGCGCGCACACCCGACCAGGTGCTGAAGAACGCGGACCAGGCCCTGTATCGGGCCAAACAGCAGGGGCGAAACCGCGTGTGCGTCGCCGATTGAGTCCACCCCGGTCTGCCTGGATCCACCGTCTATCACCGATCCGGGCCCGTCTGCGTCGTCAGGCGCACCTCTGTGGTGCTCAAGTGGTTTCCAACTGAAGGGGGGGCGGGATCAGCCGGAGGCGTAGGAGTGTAGCCCGCTGAGCAGCAGGTTGACGCCAAGATAGGTGAAGAGCACCACCAGGAAGCCGATCACCGCCAACCAGGCGCTGCGCAGGCCACGCCAGCGCGTGAATTGTCGGGCGTGCAGATAGCCGGCATAGAAGAGGGTGGTGATCAGCGCCCAGGTCTCCTTGGGGTCCCACTGCCAATAGGTGCCCCAGGCCTTCTGGGCCCAGATGGCTCCGGTGACCAGGACCAGGACCAGGAACGGGAAGGCGAAGGCGATCGTGCTGTAGATCCAGGTGTCCAGCAGGCCCAGCCCCGGAAGGCGTTCGAACCAGGAGGGAACCGTCGGCTTCTTCTCGAGTGAGTGCCGAATGAGGTAGAGCAAGCCCAGGCCTCCTGCGACGGCAAAGGCGCCGTAGGCCAGGATGGCCGCTGCCACGTGATAGAACATCCAGGGCGAGCGCAGAGCCGGCATGAGCGGCTCGATCCGGGCGTCCAGGGTCGAGGCGTAGCCCAGGGCCGCTAGGACCAGCGGCAGGACCGTGAGCCCAGCAGCCGGTGCCTGGCGTCTCCACTGAACGGCCAGGAGGCAGGCAGCGGTTCCCCAGGCGAAGATGATCAGCGATTCATAGAGGTTGGAGAAGGGGGCTCTTCCGGCCTGCAGGGAGCGCGCCGTCAGGTTGAGGGTCTGCAGGGCCACTCCGGCGGTGAGTGTCACCAGGGCCCCGCGTTCGGCCGGGCGGGCCCCGCTGATCAGGTAGGCAGCGGACAAAGCCAGACTCACGAAATAGAGCAGAAAGGCGAGTTGGAAGGTCGGAGCCTCAAGCGGGTGCATGGGGGGCCTCCGGGTCGGGAGTATGGGCGGGGGCAAGAAGCTGGAGTACCTTGGCGGGCAGGTCCCCCGGATCGCGTCCTGGAGGTCCCGGGATTCCGGAAACCAGGCAGAGTGTCCCGGATTCTCCCGGGGTCAGGACGACGCGAATTCGGCGATGCGCGATGTAGAAGGCCATCCCCAGCCCCAGGGTGACCACCAAGAATCCCAGCACCACCAGCGGGTACCCGGGATCGTGGCGGTATTGGATCCCCGAATAGATCGACATCCCGGCGAAACTCAAGGTCGAACCGTCGGAGGCCTGGAGTTCGCGGTCGGGGGTCAGCCAGCCCAGCGGCTGGAAGTCCAGCGAGCCCTGGTTGAAGCGGGGGTTCTCGAAGACGGCCACGACGGGAGCCAGGGGAAGGTTGGAGATGGGATGGACCTGGTCGCCTTCCAGGCGGGCCTGCGGGATCAGGTCCTGAACGCCGAAGGCCGATCCCGGGCCTCGGGGCAGCAGGAGCGAGGATGAGGGGTCGACGTGGCCCTGGGAATCGGTTCCCACACGCCAGGTCTGCACGTCCCCCTGGGGGGAGGTTCGCCGGATGTAGAAACCAGCCAGGCCATAGCCTGCCTGGTAGAAGGTGGTGGCCCCGTGTTCAAGCGGGTCGTTGACCCGGATCGTCTGGCGTTGAAGCGTCTTGCCTTCAGAATCCAGAAGTTCGATGTCGCTGGAGAAGTCCAGCGGCCTACCGGTCTCGTCCCCGACCACGACGAACCGGTGGAGCTTCAGGCTCAGACCCGTCGGCATTCCCGAGGCGCCTCGGGTGACTTCCCGGGTGGTCCCCTCCAGGAACTTCAGATATCCCTCATAGGTCCAACCGTGCCAATGCCCTATCAGGGCGCCCAGGAAGACCAGCAGCAGCCCCAGGTGGGCCCAGGTCGATCCCCAGAGCCGCCAGCGGCCCCGCTCGGCATGGTAGCTGATGTCGGTCCCAGTCCGGGCCTGACGCACGCGCAGCCCCAGACTCCGCAAGACCGCCTCGACGCGCTCGCAGGCCTGCGGAAGGTCTTCTGGCAGGGAAACGGCTTGGGAGATATCCGCCAGGTCCCGAGCGGGAAGGGCGATTTTAAGTTGGCGATCCTCGCGGCGTATCCGCAGGATCCTGCGCACCGAAGAGATCGCCAGGTTCAGGCACAGAAAGACCAGGACGCCTAAGAAAAGCGGCGAGGTGTAGATGTCATCCAGTCCCAGGGAGAGCACTGGATGCGCCCACGGACCCAGGAGGCGTCGGGTCTCCTCCGGGGGGAGCCCTTGGGGTATGATCGTGCCCAGCGATGCCAGAAGGGCCCACAACACCAACAGGACCACCGCAAAGCGTGCCCCGCCCAGGACCTGCCAAGGGGACCAGGAGCCCATGGAGTTGGGGGGAGGTGGGGGAGGGGAGGGGGAGCTCACAAAGTCGATTCTGGGGGCGGTGGGTCGGGGGTCCAATGATCCACGTCAGACCCGGGGAACGGCACGTCGGTGCCTCTCCGATCGGCGGCTCGGGGCTGCCGCA
>JAAZKF010000229.1 GCA_012799975.1 Burkholderiales bacterium | reverse complement strand
CGGGTCGATGTCGTCGGCCGTGCGCTGCAGAAGGTCGCGGACCTCCTCGACGGTCAGGCCGGGGCCCTCGGACAGCATCAGGGCCACCACGCCGGCGACCACCGGGGTGGCGGAGCTGGTGCCGTTGAAGTTGGTGGTGTAGTTGCCGGCGGAGTAGCCTGCCTCCCCCATCAGATCGGTGGTCACCATCGAGGTGCCAGGGGCTACGACCGAGATCTCGGGTCCCGAGTTGTGACCGTAGAGATCCATGCTCTGGTCGTCGATCCGCTTGGGCTCATCGCACTGGTTGGAGGAGCCCACGGCGATGGCCTCGGGGTAGCGGGCCGGATACCTGACCTCCTCGTCCTGGTAGTTGCCGGCGGCGAAAAGGACCACGGCCCCGGCCTCGGTGGCCTCGATGATGGCCTCGTGGATCTCTGCAGAGGGCAGGCCTCCGTTCCAAGAGTTGCTCAGCACCCGGGCTCCGTTCTGGAAAGCCCAGCGGATGCCCGCGGCGACATCGTCGTCCCCGACGTATAATCCGGTATCTTTGACAATCCGGACGGGCATGATCTGCACGCCCGGGGCCACACCGATCACCCCGATCCCGTTGTTGCCGATGGCCCCGATCAGACCGGCGCAAGAGGTGCCGTGGCCCAGATGGGGAGCTGGGGTTCCCGGTCCTCCGCCGCCGGTGGCGTCATAACCGGGAATCCAGTTGAGGTCCTCGTGCACCTCGACTCCGTCGTCGATGACCGCCACCACCAGGTCGGGGTCCACCTCGGTGCGGGCCCAGGCGTTGACGGCCCGGATATCCGCTCCCGGTGTTCCCCCGGTCTGTCCGGCGTTGTCCAGGTGCCACTGCAGGGACGAGAGGGGATCGTTGGAGATGGCCCGCCCGGACCGGGTAGACTTCTTGATCTGGATGCTCTTGATGAAGGGGCCCGGCGAACCGACCGGCTCGTCAGTGCTGTTTTCGTCCTCGTCTTCATCCCCTTCTTCGCGGTCGTCAGTGGTGTAGCTGATCTTGATCCAGACCTGGGGCTGGCCGCGCAGGTCGGCGATCACTCTATTCGGGGTCTCGCCGCGGTCCTGGTTGAAGCTGTAGCTATATCCATGGCCGCTCCCCAGGGACCGGGTATCGGCCAAGGAGAAGTTCACGCCGTCGGTGGAATACAGGACCGACAGGTTCTCATTCTCCCATTTCGAGACTTCCTCATCCAGCCGGATCACCATCCGGGCGAACTGCGCGTCCGAAAGGTCGAAAGGTCCGTAGACCATCTGGGCATCGAGATTGCTCGGGGTTCCGTCCTGCCAGGGGACGGGGTTCTCCCCGCCGGCGGCTGGCCACAGCCGGATCTCGGTTTCGCTGAAGCCCACACGCCCCCAGGTGGGGTTACCATCGACGGCCCACCCCGGGCCGGGGAAGGCCTTGGAGAAGTTCTCGTCCAGGATGGTGGTCCAGGTAGCAGCTCCGCGCGGGTCAACCGGCTCGGGAACCGGAGCCGTGTGGGCCGCTTTGAGGCGGACGGGTCCGGAGAACCGGGTCTTGGGGGCCGGCTGAAGGTCCTCGTCCAGCAGGTTCATGAAGTTGGGCTCGGCGTACTGCACGAAGGGCAGCTTCGCCAGGCGATTGGCTTGCTGGAGGGTATCCAGGCCCGAGCGGGTGACCACCCGTACCAGGTGCGAACGAGCTGCCAGATTCTCGCGGGGAATCGGGGTCAAGCCCTGCAAGGCCGAGTCGATCTGCTCGGGGGTAGCCTCGGGGCGGAAGCGGACCAGGATCTGGTCGGTCAGGATGGCCCGGGCCCCTTCGGCCTGGACCACCGGCGAGGTGAACTCCACCCCGGACTCGCCCAGCATCTCGCGGGCCTGCTCGGAGGCACCCGCCTTGCCGGAAGTGGAGACCAGGCGCCAGGTTCCCTGGCTCGGGGTCTGGAAGCGACCGGCCTTCTGCTTCAGGGTGGCCCCGGGGGCCAAACGCACGGCCACGAGGTCGGGAACGATGCTCAAGGGGATGGCCTGGTCCCGGAAATAGTAGAAGAGGCCAGCAGGGATGTCGGCCTGGCTGCGCGCCGTCCAGGGGATGAAGAGCAGCAAAGCCAGCAGCATGAAGAGAAGTAGACGGAGTCCTGGAATTCGGGATCTCAAGATGCGATGGACCTCCTGACCTATTTCCGGCGCGTGAGGCAATCAGGGTACCCCCCTGCGGCCAGAGCACTTGGCGAGCCTCCTGGGAAGCGCATCCGGGAGAGGGATGATTCGCGTCTGGGATGATCTGATCCTCGCTGCGAAGAGAAGCGCCCCGAAGCATTTTCGCCGCCTGGGTTCTAAGAGCGCCCTGTTCCGGCTACAACCTATCCGGAGCGGCGGACCTCAGGAAAGAAGCCTGATCCAGATGCACACCCGGCGCCCCCCCGCCCCTTCCCGGACGGCTTCAGCGCCTGCCGGCAGCCCCCCGGATCAGCGACACGTCCTCGGGTGTCAGCTTCCGGCAGCCGACGCGCAGCAAAAGCCCGATATACTTCCGCTCGACGGGGCTGGCCACCACCCAGGATACCTTCTCCAGGGTCTCCAGGCCGACCTGGCCGGGCTCGTAGCTCACCATGTCCTGCAGGGGCAGGCGCCAGGTATAGAAGGGAACGTCGTTGCGGTTGAAGGTCTTCGGGCTGTCCTTGGTGATGGGCTGACCGGGGCCGGCCACCAGGGCCTCGCCCCCGAAGTACCTGGCCCCGGGACCCCCCAGGTAGAAGAAGAGCTCGTCACCGGCCTTCATCGTCGGAAAGTAGGGAGCCGAGTCCGTATACTCCCAGCATCCGTGCCGCATCATCAGGTCGAAGACCTCGGGCGACTTCAGCATGGGTCCCGAAAAAGGCTGCACCTTGTTGGCGATGACCAGGTAGCTGCTCATGGTTCTTCCTTCGCAGGAGAGGTGACCGTCCCTCCGCCCTCCTCCTGGGCCGGGGTGGGAAGCGCGAGAAGGGCGCAGGGCGGCTCAGAACTCCACCACCTCGTAGACCTGCGCGTCCTCGGCCTCCTGCTCGAAGGCGGGTTCACCCGCGGCCAGTCGGCGCTCCTCCTCGCTAAGTTCCAGGGGAGCCAGGCCCTCGGCCTGGATGGGGTCGTAGTCCGGATATTGGTCCACCAGGTCCAGAAGGTTCACGAACTGGCGCAGGAACTGGCGCGGGACCACGCCCACATCGCCGCGGAAGCCCTCGGTCACCCGGGCCACCAGGCGATCGACCACTTCGCTGGTGACCACCCTGTCCATCCGCGAGCGGTCCGAGGCGGGATAGAGCTCGCGCAGTTTCAGGGCCACCGCCCGCAGGCGCGCGGCGTCGAAGGGCTTGAGCTCGAGCTGGGGCTGGCGCACGTTGGCGTAGCCGCCGGAGAGCTGGAACCGGATCCGGTCGTGCAGGGGGGGCAGGCCCGCCACGCCCCGGCTGGTGTCGAAGAAGTCGGGGGTTCCCGTGAAGAGCCAGAAGAGGCCCGGATAGCGGTCGCTGGAATCCAGGATCTGCCGCAGGCCGTTGAGGGCCTTGCCCCGGACGTCCCGGCGCATGCGCAGGACGGTCTCGACCTCGTCGATGATTATGACCCAGCCCGGGTGGCCGGCGGCCTTGATTATCTCGAGGATGCCGCGCAGGTAGTCCATGGCCTCCTGGCTGCCGATCTCGCCCTTCACGCCCGCCAGTCTCTTGGCTCCCGCGGCCACGTTGGCGCTGCCCGACAACCACGAAATAAGGGCCCCCGCGTCCACCAGGTTGCCCTGCTGCTTGAGTTCGAAGATCTTGTGGATCACCCGCACCATGTCCTCGGGAGCCTTGCCTCCCGTGGCCGACTTCAGCCGGGCGTCCAGTTCGCTCAACACCTGCTGGTCGAAGTCCGGGTCGTTCTCGTCGGCGCCTGGGGAGATAAGGCTCTCCTCCACGTGGGCCACCCAGCGGTCCAGGATGTCGCCCAGGGCGGCGCGCTCGCACCAGGGTGTGGACAGCTCCTGCATCACCTTGCGGTAGACCTCGTCGAAGCGATGGAACTGCAGGTCGTTGTCCGAGACCACCACGAAACTGGTGACGAAGTTGCGCTTCTGGGCGTCGAGTTGGGTCAGCCGGGCCATGAAGGTCTTGCCGCAGCCGTAGCCGCCGCGCAGGAACTTGTAGGCGCCGTCGCCCGCACTGGCCCGCTCCAGTTGCCGGGCCACCTCGGTCCGAGCGACCTCGATGCCCACGGCGAAAAGCTCCAGCCCCCGCCCGGGGACCACCCCGCTGCGCAGGCGTTCCAGGATGTGGTTGATCTCCTTGGACATGGTCTTCTCCTTGCCGGGTGGATCAGTGGGTGGTCTGGTTCTTCACGTATCGCTTGCCGCTGGCGGTGACTTCCAGCGAGACCTGGAAGGGCAGCAGGTCACGGTAATCCTGCATCCGCATGTTGAAGCGCCGCTCTGCCCGAGGTCCCCCCAGCATCCCGCAGGCCTGCTCCTCGGTGAGGGTTCCATACTGCTCCAGATGCAGCAGGGCCTTCCGATGGTCCTCGTTCTCGATGGCGGAGTGCCAGGGGCGGTCGTCGGTGAGGCTGGCTCCCCGCACAGTCGAAGCCGTGAGACTGGAGCCCACCGTTTTGACTTCGAAGAATTCCTCCAGGCGGAAGGGTTCTACCTTCTCTTCCCCATCGGGGTGGTAGACCTCCACCTGGGCCCTCTCCGGGCCCGAGCCGACCAGGGTGAACAAGACATCGGCCCACTCCGCCTCCACCTCGACCAGCAGGCGCTGGTTGACCAGCTCCGCCTCCGAGGCGTCCCGCAGGTCGACCCGGGCCTCCCGGTTGGGCACCCGCAGGGCCAGGGCCACCTTCCGATCCGATTGCAGCAGGCCCATCTGGCCGGGCGCAAACTCCAGCTTCACCTGGATCCGGTTCAGCCCCAACAAGGGCGCAGCGGCCCGGGCCAGGACGCGATAGGTGTTCAGTGGGTTCAGTGGGTTCAGGTGGGGCCTGCAACTAGACACGGTCAGGACCGGGATCACCCGTTCCTGCAGGGTATTGCCGCCGTGGACGAAGGTGGGCGAGCCCCCCGTTTGTCTGAAGGTGCGGGTATCCCGGGGCAGCAGCAGGTAACCTTCGGCCCCTTCGTAGCCCAGGCAGGACAGGGTAGCCCCTTGTGTTTCGGGCTCCTTCACCATGGTGTCCAGCACGGCGAAGCGGCGGTCCCGTTCGCGCCCCCCCGCATAGGTGACCGTGTTGGCCGTCTCGTCCTGCAGCAGGAAGCCGTGGTCGGAGGTGATCACGAAGTCGCTCAGGCCCAGGCTGCGCAGTTTCTGCACCGCCACCCGCAACTGGCCCAGCCAGGTGTCGAAGGTGGAAAGTCCCAGGCTGGCCTCGCCCGAGTCGTCGATCTCCCGGGAGTGGACCACCACCAAGGGATGGCCCGAGAACTTCTTCTGGAGTTCTTCGGCGGGCAGGTCCACCAGTTGGGCCAGGTCCAGGTTCGGCGGAGTCTTCCTCTGGCCTGGCAAGCGGTCCAGGCTGCGCTCGGCCATGGCCCGCAGGCGGTGGCTGGGGGTCCGGACGGTGAACTCGCCGCAGCGGAAGCCTCCGAAGGTGATTTTGTCGCCCTGGGGGGCCAGGGTGAGCCGTCCGTCCCGCGAGGTCGGGGCCAGGGCATTCATCCCCACCGCCGTGATGGTGGGCAATTCGGCCAGCCGGGCGGAAAGATGCACCGTCACCCCCGGCCCCTCCAGGCTGGAGGCCAGTTCGGCCGCCATCTCATAGCGCAGCGCGTCCACCAGGAACAAGGCCACCCGGGCCGAGTCCCGCTGCAGCGCGGGGTGGACCACCTGCTCGTAGAGGGTGCGCTGCTGCAGGGGCGCCGGCGGCATGAGGCCCACCTCGTCGCAGATCCCGGCGAAGTCCCGGGCCAGTTGGTCCGCCCACTCCCGGTACAGTTTCCGCAACCGGCCTGTCGCCATCCACAGGTCCGAGGCGTGGGGCAAGCGGGTGTCCAGCTTGCGGCGCCGCAACTCTTCGAAGTGCCGGTGGGCCCGGTCCACCTGCTGGGCGCCGTCCCGCCGGGCGCCCTGTTCCTTGCCCGTGTAGGCCTCCAGGGCCTCTTCCAGGGAGCGCAGACCCGCCAAGGGCTGACCGGCCGCCTCAAGGGCCTGGCCGAAGCCCGCTGCGCAATGCACCAGTTCCCACTCGTGGCGTCGGGCTGGTTCCCTCTCGAGCCAGAAGGAATTGCCTTCCAGGCGGTCCTTGGCCCAACCTCGGGCCTGGGCCCAGTTTCCCTCTTTGAGGGCCTCCAGGGCGGCCTTCAGAAGCCGGCCATCCTCGCCGCTGAAGGTATCGATCCGGCCCAATTCCTCGGGCAGCCCGGCGGAGATCTCGGGTTCCAACTGGGCCTCCGTCAACAGGGCCTGGCTGCGGTAGACCTCGGGATGGTTCTCGCGCAGCCATCGGGTCAGGGCCGTGCTGGTGTCGCGAAGAGGCTTGCTCAGCCCGACCAGGGGCAGAAGCTCGGGCAGTCGGGGCGGTCGGCTGAGGTCGTGGACGTATTCCACGCACAGCACCCAACTGGCCAGGGCATCGCTGAGGGCGCGCAGACCTTGGGGGCGGGGGACGCCCGCCACGAAAGCGGCGAAGGCCTCCGAGAAGCCGGTGTGCCGGTGGAAGAAGTCCACCAGGTCGCCCAGGTCGGGTTCGGCTTGCAGGCGCGCGCGCAACTCGCCTCCCCGGCCCATCAGCTCGTCGAAGACCCACTTGGGGTCGAGCGCCGCCAGGAAGTCGGCCAGGCCCTGGCGTTCTCGCGAGGCCTGCTCTTCCAGCCAGGCTTCGGCAGCCTCGAAGGTGAGCGGCCCTGAGTCCAGGAAGCGCTCGATCTCTTCGGGCGGGACCTCCCCAGCCGCGGCCTGGCGGACCAGGGTTCCCAGATTCTTCTGGAAGCGGCGCCCGGCGTGGTACAACTCCAGGAAGGGGGTCTTGCGGACCGTCCTGTCGGTGTGTCCGGGAAGGTGGAGCAACAAGGGCTCGGGGTCCAGCCGGCTCTGGAAGGTCTCCGGGTCCAACAGAGTCTCGAGGTAGCTGCCCCGGAAGCCCACCACCGGAACCGAGAGCCCGCCATCCCGGCGCAGTCTCTCTACGAAACCCGAGTACAGCCCCTCGGAATCAAGCCAGACCACCAGGGGCCGCTCGCGCAGGACCTTCTGGAGCTCGCGGGTCAGGGCGGTGGCTAGTCGGGTCATTTTTCCTCCGGCGCTGGCTTCCGCAGGCGCATTCTCGACCAGTCGGGAGGAGCCTGCCGGGATGGTGGTCCGTCGCTCATGGTCGGGGCCGAGACCCGGGCGGCCGGGATTAAGAACGAGCTCGAGGCCGCCGGTGCTGTTCCGGCAGCATGGACGGCTGCCGAAAAGTCACGGGAAAACCGAAGCGCGCCCGCCTCCGGGATTGGTTCCCAGAACAGCGGGCGCGGGGTTTATCGAGGTTCATGGAACCGCCCCCCTTCGCCGTCAGGCATCGGTTCCAGAGGTCCCCCGGCTATTCCATATCGCCACGTCCGTCAGAGTGGGCGAAGTAGAAGGGGCTGCCCATGTAGGGCACATCGGCGGGAAAGACTTTGATGGGAGAAAGATCATCAAATTCGAGCTGCTTGCCGCCGTTCATCGTGTAATAGACTTCCTTGTCAAAAGCCCCTTTCAGGGTCCGCCACAGGCTGTCCATCATGAACCAGCGCATGCTATCCGCATCGAAGAAATGAAAGCCCTTCTTCTGCTCGCGGTCGTCGAGGTTGCTTATCAGCGTGGACCCAGGCGCCCAATCCACGAGGATGGCATCTTTCTTCAGCGTAATCTTGACGGTGAAATCCAACCCCGTCCAACGGCTCAAGGCAGAGGCCAACTCTTCCGGGGTTATGGCCTTCTTGGAGTTATAAACGCGCGTTTTCTCGTTCGGATTCACCGACCCGTTGGCAAAGTCCGCGACCAGCACCGCCGAAGTCAAGACCCGGCCTTTCACGGGTCTGCCGGAATCCGCGTGAACCGTTGTTGCACTCAGCAAGAAGACCAGGACAGCAGCGAGAAGGTAGGAACAGAATCTCTTACCCATATAGTTACTCCTTTTCCCCGATGGATGATGGGCCGCCCAAGCCCATTCCGATATATCCTGGTGCTTCTCGATGGACTCTTCGCCGTCCGCCTGATTATGCGTGAAAGAGAAGAAATCCGGAAGAGAAGATCCAGGGACAGGCCTTCCCCTATTCGACAAATTTCAGGCTGGCCAACCAGGCGCGGGACTTGTCCCGATAATCATCATACGAATCCAGGGGTATTGAAACCAGGACCTCAAAAGTGTAGAGGTCGGTGAAGATAAAGAGGGCGGAGTTCATGCGTGAGTCTTCATTGGCCCCTGTAGCATATTCCGCAGTGGCGCAAGGATATGTAAGGACTTCCGTAAACTCTCTCGCGTCGGTCTTGATCCTGGTCTTCTTCCTGTTTGCCTTCAGCATTTCATCGCCTATGGGATCATTATCGACGCGCTTTTTTATCAGTACCTCCACATCCTTCGGGCGCTGGACCTTACTGCCATTGACGGGTTGCCGTCGAATTTCGAAGGTCACCAGGGCATCCAGCATGCGCCGGTACGTGACCTCGCCCGTTTTGGGATTGTTCTTGAACTCCAGAACCTTTACATCGTTTCCGGCCTTGGGGAAGGCCGGGGCCTGGAGCCAGAGTCCCTTGACGCCGGCATCTGGCGCAGCAGCGAAGGCTGCCACTCCCATGAGCACCAATGTGGCCAAGGCAAGCGTGGTCACGAGCTGCACGGAAATACGATTCTTTCTCATCTTCACCACTTCCCATCCTTTTTTTCGATCAGCCGTCTTGAGGTCCATACCAAGATTACATACATGAACGAGCAGGTCACGTTCCTGTTCCCTGCCTGTCACCCCGGTACTTTCCGGGTCCTGGCCAGCCTTTCGAGAAACTTTCCGGTTTCTATAACCCTCTATAAAACAAAAAGTTTGCGCAGCGGCAGGTTTCCGGTGAAGAAGTCTTCCCCCCCAAAGCAGCGCAGCACGAGGGAGTTGCGCAGGCCGAAAGGCCGGGGCCCGTGTTTTCACGATTCGGACCTTGTGGGCCGTCGAGGCGGGTCTCCAGAAAATGCGCAAGGTGGCATCCCCATACATTCCCAAAATCTCCGCTCTGTCCTCTCGACAAGCTCATCCCGTCCGAACCGGGCTGGTAGCCTTGGAGGAAGACCAGGGACGAGGCCCTTGCCGGAAACCGGGACCGGCCGGGCGCCGGTCACGGTTCGATCAGGTGCCGGCGGTCCGGACAAGATCGTGTGACATATGCACGGACGTGTAGCAGGATTTCTTCAGGGCAGAAAAAATCTGGCATTACATCATGGCCTGCAGCTCTTCAACGAGGAGGGTGAGATGAAAACCCATATATGGAAGAAAGCGCCCCGATACCTTTTCGCTGTTTTCATCGTTCTGGCAATGACCGGTATGGCGCTGTCCGCTACCATGCGCATCAAGGTGTTGGGCGCCCAAACCGGGAGAGTCAGCAAAGACAGACAGACCATCCACTTCTGGGTGGACGTCCGGAATCTGACCAAACATGAATACATTCAACAAATCAACTACCTGAACGTGGAGGTGACCGGCAACTGGGGCAATGGACGACAGGAAAAGTATCGGAGAAGAGTCGATGTCGATTGGATCTTCGATCCGGCCCTGGGTCCCGGGGAAACGGCAGAAGAACTCCAGGCCACTTTCCGGCGCAAAATCAATCCCTACAGGGGACAATTTATATACGATAGCGTTCAGATACGCGTCCTGGAATACAACTTCACGAGAGCCAGTTGAAGCCTGACCGTGAAGATATCGGCTGCACCTGACTGAAGTAATCTGCTTCTGGCGGCGGGTGGTGACCCCCGTCCTGCGGCTCGTGCTGAAGAACGCACGGCTCGCCGGACGGGGGTCTACTATTCTCCAACCTCGTAGTCCGGTTCACCTCCGTCGGGGCCAGGGCCCTCGCCGACCGTGAGCCCCGCCAAGACCCCGACCAGCCCGTTCATACTT
>JAAZKF010000025.1 GCA_012799975.1 Burkholderiales bacterium | reverse complement strand
TGGCTCTGGGCAAACCCATGCTGGTACTCCTCAACAAAATGGACCTGGTTCCCAAGGCCCACCGGGGAAAGGCCATCTCCTCGGCAGCCGGGGTCCTGGGGCTTTCCCGGGAAGAGATCCATCCCACCTCCGCCGCACAGGGGACCGGACTGGAGAACCTGCTTCTGGAGGTGGCCGCTGCCGAGCCGCGGTTGTTGGGAGAAGTGGGCCGTACCCTGACGCCCTTGCGGCGCAAACTGGGCTGGCAGGCCACCCGGCGGGCCGCGGTGGCCTCCTGCCTGGTGGCCCTCAGCCCGCTCCCGATCCTGGACCTGGTCCCCCTGACCCTGCTGCAGGGTTCGATGGTCCTGGTGCTGGCCAGAATCTACGACCAGGAGATCGGGATCTCCCGAGCCGGCGAATTGGTGGCCAGCTTCGGCATGGGGCTGGCCGCGCGCGCCCTCTTCCAGCAGTTGAGCAAGCTGGGGGGGCCCCCAGGCTGGGTCCTGTCGGCTTCAGTGGCCGGCGCTGCGACCATCGCCATCGGCTACTCCACCATGCGCTGGTTCGAGACGGGGCGGAAGCCCTCCGCAGCCGAGATGCGCCAGGTGCTCCGGGAAACCCAGGGACGCCTGGTAGAAGTCATCAATCCCCTGGCCTGGAAGCGTCCCGGCAAGAAGGCCCTCAAACAGGAACTGGGCCGCCGGATGAAGGCCGTGACCGGCGAACTTGAAGAAGATCCGACTACAGAGCCTCCCAAGGCAGGAGACCAGCCCCCGGAAGCCTAAACTGCTGCCGGCTCCGGCCAAAACCCGATCCCCCGTGCCCCTTCCCGACCGGAAGGTCGGGACGGGCAGAAGAGGAACCGACCATTGACGACACACCGACTCTTGTGGCTTGCCCTGGCCGCCATGTTGTTCTTGCCGGCTTGCAGCACCGCCCCGAAGACCGTGCCCGAGAAATTCACCCTGGCAGGCCAGGAGGTCGAATTCCCCGCGCCTCCGACGACCTGGACGAAGAAGGTCCAGGAGATCCCGAAATCCTGGGACATGGTCCCCTCTTCAGACCCCTCCGGGCAGAAGAGCCAGACCCGCGAGCTGCCCGGCGGCACAGTGATCCGCTTCACCCCTTCCTGGCCGGACGGCCACCTGACGGTGTCGGCAATCTCCGAATGGGGGATGAAAAGCTGGGCCGAAGACCCGGAAAAGACCCAGGCGCACGTCACCCACCTGCATGAGCAGATCCTCAAACGCTCCGAAGGGCGCATCAGCCGTCAGGCAGAGGAGAAGCTTGATGTCGCGACCAGCCTTCGCCTGGAGTTCGAGTATCGCGACGGTGTCCGGGAGATGAAGGGTCTGCAGGTCCACGCGATCCATCAGGGTGATTACTGGACGGTCGCACTGTTGTGCCCCGCCGAGAACTTCGCCGAAGCGGCCGCCATCTTCGAAAACCTGGTGAAGAACTTCAAGTTCCTCTAGACAAATGATTTGTCGGTAGGCTCGTTCCAGTTCAGGTCCAGCAGTTCCTCGGCCCCCCCCTCCGGCGAACGGCGACCGGAGCGGACCTCGGCACGCAGGGCCTCCAGGCGCGAAGCCACCCGGTGGTTGTCCAGGAAACGGGCCCACAGACCATCCTCCAGGGCCCGATCCAGCCAATAGGCGGCCTGCTCCGAGCGGCGTTTCTCCAGAAGCGCGCTGGAGACCAGGTGCTCGTGGTGTTCCAGCACGGCCTTCCACAGACTTCCCATTCCCTGGCCCTCCAAAGAGGAAACCGTCAACACGGGCGTACGCCAACCGGGGGTGGCGAGAGGCATCAGATGCAGGGCCGAGAGGAGCTGGGCCTGGGTCCGGGCGGCCAAGCGACGCTGATCCCCATCTGCCTTGGTCACCACGGCCAGATCCGCCAATTCCATGACGCCCCGCTTGACGCCCTGTAGTTCGTCCCCCGAGCCGGGCAGCACCAGCAGGACGAAGGTGTCCACCATCTCGGCCACGGCCGTCTCGGATTGTCCGACCCCGATGGTCTCGACGATCACCACGTCGAACCCGGCGGCCTCGCACAACAACAAGGCTTCGCGGCTGCGCCGGGCCACCCCCCCGGAGGTCGCGTCTCCCGGCGAAGGACGGATATAGGCCCTCTCCTGCTGGGAGAGCTGCTCCATTCGGGTCTTGTCCCCCAGGATGCTCCCTCCCGTCCGCCGACTGGCGGGGTCCACGGCCAGCACGGCCACCCGGTGCCCCTGCTCCACCAGGTGGAGCCCGAGGTTCTCGATCAGGGTGCTCTTGCCGACCCCCGGCGGGCCGGTGATCCCGACCCGCACGGAACGCCCGGTCCGGGGCAGGATGGACTCCACCAGGAGGCGGGCCAGGTGGCGATGGTCGGCTCGGACGCTCTCCACCAGGGTGATGGCTCGAGCCAGGACCGAACGGTCGGATTCCTCCAGGCCTTGAAGGAACTCCTCCAAAGTGAGTTCACGGCGCCTGGCCGGGGCTTTGAGGCGCTCAGGACGGGATGAGTGCATCGGGGGAAACCTCCTGGCCGGGCTCCAACTCCCGGCGCAGCCACTCCAGGACACTCAGGACGGCTGCCCGACGGATCTCGGAGCGGGACCCGCCCAGGCGAAGTTCCCGGACCGCCCACCCCCCGGGGCCGGCCAGGGCCGCGAAGACCAGGCCCACCGGCTTCTCGGGAGTCCCTCCGCCGGGTCCAGCCACCCCGGTCAGGGCCAGGGCCACATCGACCTCGAGGAGGCGACGAAGCCCACAGGCCATCTCCACCGCGCACTGGGCACTGACGGCCCCGTGCTCCTCCAGGGTCTCGGGTCGGACCCCCAACAACGCCACCTTGACCGGATTGGCGTAGGCCACGACCCCTCCCTGGAAAAAATCCGAAGAGCCCGGCAGGTCGGTCAAAGCGCTCCCCAGCAGACCTCCGCTACAGGACTCCGCCACCCCCAGGCTCAGTTGCCGGCTCCGCAGTTGCCTGCCGATCGCGGTCAGCACACAGATGGAGCCGGGAACGCTCCCGGCTCCATCCGCGGACGGCAGCCTTTCCGGAACGGGTTCAGACAGCGGCCAGCTTCTTTTCCAGATAGTCGACGGCTTCCTGGACGTTGGTGATCTTCTCGGCATCCTCATCGGGGATCTCGATTTCGAAGGCCGTCTCGAGGGCCATCACCATCTCCACGATGTCCAAGGAGTCAGCTCCCAACTGCTCGATGAAGGACGCGGTCGGGGTGACCTGCTCCTCTTCGACGCTGAGCTGCTCAACGACGATCTGAATGACCTTTTCCTGAATCGACGACATGTTCCACCTCCTGGAAGGCTCTCTTCTGGGATTCAACCGGCGAATGGTCGGGAAGGAAACCCGCCCCGCCCCGAAGGCTTCGGAAGGGATGGAACCTTCCAGATGGCCCCATTGAATAGTCCCTCCAGCTTCCCGAACGGTCGGGACCAGGCCAGGAGGGAACCCCCACGGGTCACATCACCATTCCACCATCCACGTTGAAGACCTGCCCTGTCACGTAGCGAGTTTCAGGTGCGGACAGGAAGCGCACCGTTTTTGCGACGTCCTCGGGTTGACCGAGGAACCCCATCGGGATCCGTTCCCGGATCCATTCCCGGGCCTTCTCAGGAAGGTCCCGCGTCATTTCGGTTTCGATATAACCCGGAGCCACGGCATTCACCGTGATACCCCGAGGGGCAAATTCCCGGGCTACCGAGCGCGTGAAGCCTATGAGTCCGGCTTTGGATGCGGCGTAGTTGGCCTGCCCGGCGTTTCCCATCAGGGCTATGACCGAGCTGATGTTGATGATCCGCCCCGACCGTTTCTTCAACATCCCCTTGGAGACGGCCCGAGTGCACACGAAGGCCGAGCGCAGATTGACCTGAAGGACCTCATCCCAGTCCTCTTCCTTCATGCGGAGAAGCACCGCGTCACGCGTTATCCCGGCGTTGTTGACCAGGATGTCGATGTGGGCGAACTCCTGGAGTGCCTGGGCGACGATGGCCTCCACCGGGGCGACCTGGGAGACGTCTCCCGGTGCCACCAGGGCCCGCCGACCCAAGGTCCGGATCTCAGCTGCTACCTCCTCGAGCTGGGCCCGGGTCCGCGCACAGAGCACCAGGTCGGCTCCTGCCCGGGCCAGTTCCAGGGCCACGGCCCGACCGATCCCTCGTCCCGCACCCGTGACCAGGGCGACCTGTCCCTGCAACTCGATAATCCTCACCCCTCTCCTCCGGCACGGAACCCTTCCAACCAGGAAGACCGCCCGGTCTCATCCCCCCGAAATCCGGCAGAATGTTATTCGGGAGGTCCCGAATTCCTTCCCATCCGATACCTGATCAGAAGTTCTGCATCGCCTTGTCCAAGGAGGGGGTGTCCTGGATCGACATGACCAGGGCCTCCGTGGTGATGCGTTTGATCATCCCTGCCAAGGCGGCTCCCGGTCCCAACTCCAGGAAATGGGTGACGCCCATGTCCAGCATGTGCCGGATGGAGGCTTCCCACAAAACACGAGAAACCACCTGCTCGGACATGACCTGCCTGAGTTCCTCCACCTCGCTGACGGGCAGGGCCGTCCGGTTGGCCACCAGGGGGATGCGAGGTTCCCGCAGGGGTGCCTGACGCAGGTCCTCGGCCAGCCAGCGTGCTGCCGGTTCCATCAGACAAGAATGGAAGGCCCCACTGACCTCCAGACGGATGGCCTTGCGAATCCGGAAGTCAGCCGCCCGGCGCACCGCCTCGTTCAAAGCGGATTCGGCCCCGGAGATCACCACCTGACCCGGACTGTTGAGATTGGCCACCTGGACCGGGGCCGTGCCCGAGACCGCTGCGCACAGCGCCTCAGCGGACTTCAAATCGGCTCCGATCAGGGCCGCCATGCCGCTGGCCTGCATGGCGCTGGCTTCCTGCATGTACTTGCCGCGACGATGAACCAGGCGCAGGACATCCTCTACATCCAGGGCCCCGCAGGCCGCCACCGCCGCATACTCCCCTACGCTATGCCCCGCCACTACGTAGGGTTCCAGGCCTCGGGCGCGGACCGCTGCCAGGACCGCCAGGCTGTGGGTCACAACGGCGGGCTGGGTGTTGACCGTCTGGCGCAACTCCTCGGAAGGCCCGTTGGCCATCAGTTCCGAAAGCGGGAAGCCCACGGCCTGATCAGCCATTTCGAGGACTTCCCTGGCCTGCGAACAGGATCGGGCTATATCCTGCCCCATCCCGATGAACTGGGAACCCTGACCGGGGAAGACGAAGGCCAGCCTGCTCATGAGACCAACCGGAGCCCCGCCCGGTCAGAGATCGGGCGGCCCCTGAGACAGATTTCCAGTGCGGTAGAGGCGTTGAGGAAGGTCACGTGGACTGGAGATCCTCCCTGAAGCAGGCATGTTGAAAAAGGCCTGCAACTCCGCAGGCCCGGGCGCCTCCCAGCGCCGGATTCAAGCCTAAGCCTCGAGCTTGAAGATCTCGCGACCGTTGTACTGTCCGCAGCTCTTGCACACGTGGTGCTGGAGCTTGGGTTCCTTGCAGTGTGGGCAGGGGACCACAGCCGGCAACTCAAGGCGCAGGTGCGAGCGGCGCTTGCGGGTCTTGGAGCGGGGGGTCTTGTATTTGGGGTTCGCCATTTTTGGACTCCTCCTGGGAGATATTCGGACTCAGACGGTCCCGCTCTGGGCGCGGTCCTGCAACTCTGCCAACGCCCCCCAACGGGGGTCGAGATAGGGTTCAGCCTCGCACTCGCAGGCCTTCTCGTTGAGGTTGGCCCCACACCGGGAGCACAACCCCTTGCAGGCCTCTGCACACAGGGGCCGACAAGGAAGGGATGCGACGAGGTTTTGACGGATCACCTCGTCGATCTCGATCACATCGTTCTCGTAGGTGAAGAGGCTGAGTTGCTCAAAATCCAGGTCCTCGCCCTGGGGCAATTCGGGACTGTCATGGGGGAGGAACTGCTCATCCACCCGGACATCGAGCCACTCATCATAGTCAACGGCACAACGCGAACAAGCCACTCGGACCCGGGTCTGAAGGTTGCCCTCCACCAGGATCCGGCTACCGACGTTGCTGAGCTTGAGGTCTACCACCAATGGAGCAGTAAGCTCCATCTCGGCGACGGAACCCCAATCCTCCAGGCGAAGCCTCTGGGAAAGCCCATGACTGCGCTTGATCTCGCTGACGTTGATCTTCACCGGAAAGGATACCTCGCGTGCCTCAGGGCACGCCGATTCACAGAGCGCCGAGCAAAAAGAAAGAAAAAGGCCCGGACGCCTGAGCCATTATAGGGGGGGGGCGAGGGGTTGTAAAGAGAGAAGCGGGCCCTGAATCCGCCGCCTGGCGTGAGAACCGAGGCCATCGAGGCGGGTCTGGATGCCAGGAAGGCGTGCGTTCTGAGGAGCGGAGCGTAGTTGGAAACTACGTGAGCACCGCAGAGGTGCACCTGACGACGCAGACGGGCCCCTCCCACCCACACCCTGGTGTG
>JAAZKF010000024.1 GCA_012799975.1 Burkholderiales bacterium | reverse complement strand
GCAGCAACTCGGCATAGCCCTCGGTCTCGTCCGCCAGCAGGTCCGGGGCGAAGGCCCGGAACTCGCGATAGCCCGGGCTCTCCCAGCCGCCCGAGAGGACCTTGAGCCGCACCATGCCCAGGGCCTCCGCCTGGCGCAGCACCACCAGCCGGTTCAGGAGGGTAGCCGCGGCGGACTTGATGATCCCCTGCAGGTGGCGCTCCCGGGCCTGGGCCAGGGTCTCCTTTCCCCCCCGGGAGCCGCCCCGGGCCTCTTCGTCCAGCCAGGCCTCCAGGCGCTTCCGCTTCCGCCAGGCCTCCTCGTCCAGGTCGGCCTGCTCCAGGGGCAACGAGAGCCGGTAGGTGGACTGCACCGCGTCGCCCAGGTCCTTCAGCAGCCTCTCCCTCAACGAGCGCACCACCGCGGCCAGCCGTGCCTTGGCCTCGGGGGAAAGGCCGGGTGTCTGGGAGGGGTCGGGATTCCGGGACGGGAGCGTGCTCAAGATCGGGGTCTCCTTCGGGTGCTGCGCGCCCCTTCGACGGCAGTCCCCAGGTCCCGTCTTCGGCCTCCGCCCTAACCCTTCGGAGCATGGGGGCAGCCCGATGCTGTTGCCCCTGTACCCCACCATCCGAGCAGAAGGCGACAACTACCGCGAACCCGTACTGGAGCCACGCCGACGGAACCTGAATCCGCCGCCTGGCGTGAGAACCGAGGCCATCGAGGCGGGTCTGGATGCCAGGAAGGCGTGCGTTCTGAGGAGCGGAGCGTAGTTGGAAACCAAGTGAGCACCGCAGAGGTGTGCCTGACGACGCAGACAGGCCCCTCCCACCCACACCCTGGTGTGGGTGGGGTCTCAACGCCTCGACGGCCGAATGCCACGGTAGGCGGCGGATTCAGGGCCTGGCTGTACCGGTGGGTCCCCGCCTGGAGCCGACTCTTCTGGCCCTGGCGGATGACTCCGTTCGTCTTCATGTCCCTGGCCCCACTGGTCCTGGCGGGACTGAGACGCTTTCGTCGGCCCGCTTTGGTGTTCACCGGGCTCTTTCTGGTGGAGCTGGCTCTGCGCGGGACGCTCTTCCTCTCGGCCGCTCCCGTGGTGGCGGCCCCCTTCTACCAGATCCCGGGCCCCCAGGAAGGGATCGTGGAACTCTCCTACCCCTGGAACTCGAGCATGGCCTGCTACTGCCAGGCCTTCCACGGCCGCCCGACCCTGGGGACGGTCTCCCAGGCCTGGCCACACTACGGGCCTCCGCCCGACAGCCTGCTGGCCGATCCCCTCCGTTATCATGAAGAACCCTTCCTGGCCTGGTTGGAGCAGGTGAGGGAAGGACCCGCGGGCCCCGCTCCCCCGGCTGATTTCCTGGTGCGCTTGGGGTATATCTGGGTGGTGGTGCACACCGACTGGCCGGGAGGTCATGAGCTGGTCCAGCGGCTTCGGGTCGCCTTGGGACCCTGGCATCACCGCGACTCGCAGGTGGTCGCCTGGAAGCTCTCGCTCAGCCGGGACGACGCTTCCCGGGGGGCGACCGAGGCGATATTCACACAGGCTGCTCCATGTAGGACGCTGAGCGCCGACTCCGAAAAAAAACGGGGTGAAGAGCTGTGCCTACGGTGTGGTGCGATCTCCCATGGCACACCAAGACGGCCTGCACGGCGGTGATCCGGGCTGCCCTGGACGATCCGCCATCCCTGACACCGAGAAGGGTGACCGATGACCATGCCCACTCCCGAGTTCGAGGCCTTCCTCCGATCCTTCTACGCCCCCCTCGACAACCGCGCGGCGATCGAAAGTTTCAACCTCGACGCTCTCTGCGCCCTGCAAGGGGAGGAGCGCGCGCAGGCCGAGCAGTTGCTGATCGACCAGCTCGCCGCCGGGGTCGTGGACACCCGGGTCCCCGATGCCCTGGCCGCGATGGGCTCCACCGCCGCTCCCCCCTACCTGCACGAGGCCCTGGCTGCGCTCCGGGCTGGCCCGCAGCGCATCGCGGTGGCCAAGGCCCTGGCCGCGCTCGAGCCGGGCTTCGATAACCTCTCCGTGATGACCGGGAGCCTGGACTCCATCGACCCTCGGAGCCGGGTCGATGTGGCCTACGAACTGCGCCACATCCCGGGAGCCGAGGCCGACGAGGCCCTGATCGCCGCGCTCGCGGACCCGGACGAGATAGTCCGCTTAAATGCGCAGGACTCCCTGTTCGAAAAATATGGCCTTCAAGCGCTAAGGCGACCGTTCCCCAGCAAGACCAACGAGCTCGCGCTCGCCCTGACCTCGTCTTTGGCTGCGGTACGCGCGCCCGCCATCGCCGAGTTGCGGAGGATACTGCAAGGCCTGCAGGAGGGTCAGACCCACGAGGCGCTCGGGTTGGTCTACCCGGGCGAGGCTGAAAACGTAGACCAGGATTCGTTCGCCGCCAGCTTCCACGCCCGGCGGAACGAGGATGGGCCATGGCGCCAGGATTACGACCTGGCAGCCCTGCGGCGCTTGCCCGCCTACGACCGGCCCTGGATCCAGGTCATGCTCCACAATGGCCTGGCGGGTTGTTCCTGGCGGGATCCCGACCCCCGGGCTCCGCGGGCCATGGCGGCCCTGGGCTGGACCGACTTCTTGCCGGCTTTGCAGGAGGCCCGGGCCGGCGCCACCGGGGAGCTGGCCCAGGCCATCGACCAGGCCATCGCGACCCTCCAGTCCGACTCTGACTGAATTGTGCATCTCAGCCCGGAACCCGTCGGACTGGCCGCCCTTCGAGCCCTTTGCCTCAGAGCTGGACCCGCCCCCCAGGGACGAGTCCACGGATCCCTGCCTTTGTCGCTGAGCAGCGACCGGGAGGAATAGCGATGACCTTCACCTGGCCCCGTTTCGACAAGCCGATCCCGCTCACAGAGCGCACTTCCTGGACCGCAGTCTTCGAGAGTTACGATCAGCGCAACGAGGTCTGCTACTACGCCGTGAGCCTCCATGGATCTGCTGAAGGGCCACGGCGGATCGTGGCCCGGGTCGACACCGGCTGGGCAGGGGAAGACTGGTCGACACCGGATTTCACACAGCGGATCCAGCGTGAGATCTCCTGGATCGCCTCGCAGAGCTTGCCCGATAAGACTCCTGGATGACCGGGGCAGGGTCCTGGTCCATGCCTGAATACGTCGTCTGGAGTTCCAAGGGACGCCGAATCAGCCCGGTTCAGCCTGAATCCGCCCCCTGGCGTGAAGACCGAGGCCATCGAGGCGGGTCTGGATGCCAGGAAGGCGTGCATCGAGGAGCGGAGCGTAGTTGGAAACTACGTGAGCACCGCAGAGGTGCGCCTGACGACGCAGACGGGCCCG
>JAAZKF010000228.1 GCA_012799975.1 Burkholderiales bacterium | reverse complement strand
AGCCCCGGTGAGGGCGCCCAACATCAGCGAGATTCGTTCGTAGGGCCCCCGGATATGAGGCAGAGCCCCCAGCACCAGGCCCAGCAGTACGATGATGAAGAGGGCCGTCGAGGTCTCCTGGCCTTTGATGACCCCCGAAGCCCGATGGAGCTGGGGGTTGGAGTACAGCTCCCAGAGAACCGAGAGGTTCAGGAACGGAGCAGCCAGGGAGAATACCCGGATGATCCGGAGCCATGACCACTCCGAGGTGACGACGACCACCCCCAGGAAGTAGACGACGAAGAACTCGGTCCGTTTCAGGAGATACATACCCCCACGGGTCAGAGGGCCCTGTTCGGAGAACAGGAAGTAGGCCGCGGCATCCCAGGCCAGGAGCAGAGCCATCGGAGCCAGCAAGGGAATGGGTGCCGAGACCCTGCGGCGTCGGGCTTTGTACCCCTCGGTGGCGCGCGCTCCGACGAAGACCAGCAGGAGCATGGGCAGGAGCAGGTCGCTGACCCGAACCTTCTCGAATCCCAGGAAGTCGAACTCGGGTGAGACCGCAACCGCCGCCGCATAGAAGAGCATCGGCCAGGACGGATCGATCCGGTGGCTTCCGGAGAACTTGCGGGGCGGGCTCGCCAGCGTCATCAGGCTTCTCGAGGCCGGAGGGTCTCGAGGAAGTTTCCCAGAGGCTCCAGCACCTTCTCCCAGGTGAAATACCTTTCCACCCGGAGTCGGCCCATGCGGCCCATATGTCTGGCCTGTTCCGGGTTGTGAAGCAGGGTCCGCAGGGCGCTGGCCAGGTCCTCGGGGTCGCCCGGGTTCACCAGCAATCCGCTGACTCCATCCTGGACGGCTTCGACCACCCCTCCCGAACGCCCCCCGATTACCGGCCGGCCGCAGGCCCCGGCTTCCAGGAACACGATTCCGAAGCCTTCGACTTGGCCGCTGGAGGGGATTTCCCGGCTGGGCATAACGAAGACGTCCAGGGTGCGGAACCAGGCCGCCAGGCTCTCTTCGTCGGCACTGCCTGCGAAATGGACCGACCTCCCCAGACCCAGGTCCCGGACCATGGCCTCCAGTCGGGGGCGGTCCGGTCCTTCGCCGACCACCAGATACAGCGCATCGGGGAAGTCTTCCAGGACGCGCGGCATGGCGCGCAGGACCATATCGAATCCCTTGCGTTCGACCAGGCGCGAAAGGGTGCCGATCACCGGGCGGGATTCCAGGGCCAGAAGGCTTCGGAAGTCGGGACCCTCCGGCGAGAAACGCGAGGTGTCGACCCCGGGATAGAGAACCTCGATGCGGTTCTGGACCCCGAACTCACCTAGGCGCGACCGGGTGTCGGCGCTCACCGCGAAGACACGTTCGGCCTGCTCATAGACCTCTCGATAGATCCGGCGCATCAGCGGGCTCTCGCGGAAGCGCGCAAACTCCAGGCCATAGGCGAACATCAGGTAGGGGATCCGACAGCCCAGGGCCCGGGCCAGCCGCATGGCCATCCCCCCATAGGCCACGTTCATGGGCAGGACCACGTCTGGAGGCCGAACCATGAGGCGTCGGGCGGCCTTGGCCAGAAGGGGGACCCCTCGCAGATAGCCCCAGTTATAACCCGGGGTTCGCCAGACCCGACAAAGGCCGGCCTGGTCCTGGGTTTCCCATCCGGTCCAGCGGGGAGCCACCACCTCGATGTCGTGCCCTCTGCGAGCCAACTCTTCGGCGATATGAAAGGCCAGGGAGCTGATGCCTCCGCGGATGGGGGGGTAGTCGGTGCTCACCATCAGGATGCGGCTCACCTGGAGACCTCCTCCCTCTGTGGAGTGGGTGGAGCCGGTTCTTCATCCAAAGGCGCCCGATCCAGCCACAGGGCGAAGAAGAGTCCCAGCAGGACCAGTCCGCCGAATAGCGTCAAGGCCTGATCCCGGCCCAGATTGGCCATGGCCACGGCGCATGTCCCCGTCAGGACGGCCAGAAGGTACATTATAAGCAGGGCCTCGCGGCCGGAGAATCCCAGGGCCACCAGGCGATGATGGGTGTGGTCGCGGGCACACATGGTTATCGGGTCGGACCAGTTCCGGTATTTGCCGTTTAATCCACGTGAGATCAGGATCATCCCGAAATCGAAGAGGGGAACGGCCAGGAGTGTCAAGCCCATCAGGATGGCTTTGAGGCCGCTGTCTGCCCATTCGCCCAGGACGACCATGGCGGCCAGGCAGAAGCCGATGAAGAAGCTTCCGGAGTCTCCCATGAAGATTCTGGCCCGAGGACGCGGGTAGTTCCACCACAGGAAACCGGCACAGGCTGCGCCCAGGGCCAAGGCCACCAGGGCCAGGTCCTTCTGGAAGGTGGCCCAGGCGACGCTGAAGGCGAAGAAGGCCGATAGGCCGGCCAGCCCGGAGGCCGCACCGTCGGCGTTGTCCACCCCGTTGAAGGCGCTGGCCACCAGGCCCATCCACAGGAAGGTCAGGATGAAAGCCAGTGGGAGGGGCAGGGCAAAGGCCCGCAGGAAGACGCCCCCCTCCATCAGCAGGGCCGTGGCGGCGGCCAGGGCGCCCAGTTTGACTTTGGCGCTGACCCCGCGCATGTCGTCCAACAGGCCTACCAGGACGATGAAGAGACCTCCCAGCAGGAAGGCCTGCACGCCGGGCGAGAGCAGTCCCGCAGCCCGGAGCGCCACGGTGAAACCGCCGAAGATCCCCAGGCCTCCCAGGGTGGGTGTCGCTTCCATATGTTGTTTGTGGGCGCCGGGGCGATCCATCAGGCCCAGGCGTCGAGAGATTTCACGCACCAGGCCGGTCAGTATCAGCGAGGCCGCGAAACCCGCCAGGAGCACACGGAACATCGGCCAGAGGGTTTCGCTCAAGACAATTCCTCCTGGACGGCCTGGAGCACCCGGTCGACTTCCTGGAGGCTCAACCCGGGGTAGAGTGGGATGGACAGGATGCTTCGCCAAGCCTCTTCCGCGTGGGGATAATCGCGGGCCGGGAAACCCAGATAGCGGTGCAGGGGACGAAAGACCGGACGGGCCGCCCCCACTCCCTTCTGGCGGAGGGCCCGCACCAGGCCGGGCAGGCGCCGGGAAGGGACCCGGGCCAGGAAGCGATAGTGGACCTGACCGGGTGCCTCGGGCAGTACTTCCAGCAGGTCCCCCAATTCGGAACGGTAGCGTCGGGCCAGGGCCTGGCGT
>JAAZKF010000023.1 GCA_012799975.1 Burkholderiales bacterium | reverse complement strand
GCGCACCTCTGCGGTGCTCACGTAGTTTCCAACTACGCTCCGCTCCTCAGAACGCACGCCTTCCTGGCATCCAGACCCGCCTCGATGGCCTCGGTTCTCACGCCAGGCGGCGGATTCAGGCTCACACAGGCTGCTAGTGCTCGAGCGGGTAACCCAGTTCCTTCCAGGCCCGCCAGCCCCCGGCCATCGAGCGCACCCGGCGATAACCCATCTTCCCCAAGGACTCGGCCGCCAGGACCGAGCGGTAGCCACCGCCACAATACAGCACCAGATCGGCCTCCTGATCGGGGAAGAGATGCTCGATGTCGCGCTCCAGGATGCCCCGGCCCAGATGAACAGCACCACGAATCCGACTCTTACGCCATTCGTGGTCTTCGCGGACATCGACCAGATGGAAGTCCTCCCCCGCCTCAAACAGCCGATGGACATCCTCACAGGTGCACTCCTGCACTCGAGAACGCGCCTCCTCGACCAGCTTCAGGAACCCCGCGGAATGGTCCACCACGAACACCTCCAGATCGCCCTCTCCGAATCAGGCCCGGCGGCCGGGGAAGACCCGAAAAGCCGGGGTCGGAAGCGCGACCCGGCTGGCTTCAAGCCGAGGGCATCAGGTCCTCCCCCACCTGGGGCCGAATCCTACCCTCCCAGCAGACGACGCCACCAGGGGATTCGCGCGCGCCTCTCGGCGTCCTCCAACCGGACGGCCAACTGACGTGCCCTGGACTCGGCCTCGGCCCGCGCCTCAGCGGCGGCCTCGGCTCGGACCTCGGCCCGCAAAATCTCCAGCTCCTGGGCTTTCAGGGCTTCCTCTGCCTCTTCCAGACGCGTCCGGATTTCCGACTCGGTCTGGCTGCCGTCGGTCAGCATGCGACGCGACTGCTCCAACTGGCTCTCCAGATACCCCAGACGCATTACCGCGGCCTCGTGCCGCTCCAGGGGAACCGTCAGCGTCGGAAGCGGCGCCGCGGGTTCTTCCTCGGCGCTCTCTTCGAAACTTTCCAGCCCGCGCGCGCTGGACGCGCTGGAACGCGGTCGCACCCACCCTCCGGCGGGAGGTCCGAAGCGGGCCAGGAAGGCCTCCAACTCGGACTCCGGGATTCGCACTCCCGGCAGGCCTGTTTCTTCGGCAGGAAGGGCGCGGACCCGACCCTTCTGGATATAACGATATACCTGACGCTCGGTCTTGCCGATGGCGGCGGCGAATTCAGAGGCCGACAGAAGTCGGACTTGCGGAGAAAAGCTATCGCTCTGGGTGCTCATGGCTCAGTGTATTGAACAAGGTCCGTCACTATCCTGCCAGGACTTGAATAAATTCCGACATGTGTCGGACCAGACGCCACCCTTCAGGCCAGGTCCCGCCCTTCTTCGGAGCCAGCGCTCAAGCCCAGCTGCCAAGAAATACCGGCCCTCCCAGAATGCCAGGAGCCCGGTCGGACCCGGACAGACCCGGCGTCCGACTCCGGTCTGAAGGCCTTCGGGTGTGACTTCGCCCCGGCCGGGTTCGGGATGGCCAGAGCATCGATGCCGAATTCGACAGGCGAGCGACACGACAAAATCCCGGCCGGGCGTACCCGCCCGAACCGGGATCGGATTTGAGGAACCTGAGGATCCGCTCCGGCCGAAGCGACGCTAACGCATCACCATCGAGACGACCATGGACAACACGATGAAACTGACCGCCAGGTAGTTGGTGGCGGTGCCCAGCATCTCCTCGGTGCTCTTCTTGCCCTGGAAGACACTCTGGGTATTTCCGCCCCCAAGCATCCCCCCAATCCCTTCGTTCTTGCTGGACTGCGTGACCACCGCCGCAATCAGCCCAATACACACCAGAAGGTACACCGCCATCAAGAGGTATTGGATGAAATTCAGGCTGGGGGCCGCCGCTGGCGGCGGAGGGGGCGAAACCGCGGGGTTCGCCTCGACGGGTACTCCTGTGGGAGCTTGAGCCAGGGTCGCCCACAGGCGAAGGCAGAAATCCAGATACATAGTCTCCTCGAATCCTGGAGCCCAGGGCTCCTTCTGATCTGTGGCCTACCTCGATGCCGAGGTGCGGCGTGTTAATCTACTGGAACTGGATGATCCGGGCGAAGCTCTCTGCCTTCAGGCTGGCCCCACCCACCAGGGCACCGTCGATCTCCCGACAGGCCATGAAGGAATCGATATTCTCCGGTTTGACGCTCCCCCCGTAGAGGAGGCGGACCTGCGAGGCGATCCTCTCTCCGAAGAGTTCAGCCAAGGTAGCCCGCAGCAGGCTCATGGTCCGGTTGGCCTCCTCGGGCGAATCGGTTTTTCCGGTTCCGATGGCCCAGATCGGCTCATAGGCCACCACCAGGCGTTCTCCCGAATCCAGCGCAAGGCCTTGGAGGGCACCCCGCAACTGGCTGACCACCCGCTCCTGGGTCCGGCCCGCCTCGCGCTCTTCCAGGGTTTCCCCGATGCACAGGATCGGAACCAGCCCGTGGTTCTGGGCGGCGATTACCTTCTGGGCGCAAGACGAGTCGGTCTCCCCGAAGAGCGCACGTCGCTCCGAGTGGCCCACTATCACGAAGTGACAGCCCACATCCCGCAGCATGGGAGCCGAGACCTCACCCGTGAAGGCACCGGAGTCCTTCCAATAGAGGTCCTGACCTCCCAGGCGGATGGAAGGTCTGGCGGCCAGAAGCGAGCCTACCTCGCTCAACAGGTGGAACGGGGGGCAGATCACCGCCTCCCGATCGCGCAGATCTCCCACGCGGGCCAGGAGGTCTTCCACCATCACCCGAGCCTCACGGCGGGTCATATTCATCTTCCAGTTGGCGGCCAAGAGAGGGATGCGCACGGGAATCCTCCAAATAACTATGATAGCAAAACTGTCAAGACCTGGGAGCCGTAGGCTGGCGACGCAGGGCTGCCACTCCGGGAAGTTCGCGCCCCTCGACGAGCTCCAAGGAAGCTCCTCCACCGGTGGAAACGTGGGTGATCCTGTCCGCCAGACCCGCCTGTTCCAAGGCAGCCACCGAGTCTCCCCCTCCGACCACGCTGCGCGCCTGTGAATCGGCAACCGCCTGGGCCACAGCCCGGGTGCCGCGATCAAATGGCTTCTTCTCGAAGACACCCATCGGTCCGTTCCAGAACACGGTACGCGCAGCCGACAGTTCCTTGGCGAAGAGCTCGACCGTCCGCGGCCCGATGTCCAGGCCCATCATGTCAGCGGGGATCTCCTCGACCGGGACGACGCGATGGGGTGCCCCTTCGGCGAACTCAGAAGCCACCACGACGTCCAAGGGGAGGAAGAGCTCGGTCCGGGTTCCCCTGGCCTTGGCCTCGATACGGCGAGGGACCTCGAGGTCCTCCTCACACAGCGAGCGCCCGATTTCCAAGCCGCGAGCCTTCAGGAAGGGGAAGGCCATGCCTCCCCCGATCAGGATGCGATCGGCCTTTCCGATCAGGTTCTCCATGACGCCGATCTTGTCCCCGACCTTGGCCCCACCCAGCAGGACCACGAAAGGAGCCTGTGGGGCCGAAACCAGGCTACCCAGCTCGAGCAGCTCCTTCTCCATCAAGAGACCGGCCGCCGCGGGCAGGAAGCCGGCCACCCCCGTGGTGGAGGCATGGGCCCGGTGGGCCGAACCGAAGGCATCGTTGACGAAGAAATCGCCCAGCCCGGCCAGCGCCCTGGCGAAGTCTGAATCGTTATCGGTCTCGGCGGCATGGAAGCGGACATTCTCCAAAAGCAGGACCTGTCCGGGCTTCAAGCCCTGGGCCAAAGCCTCGACCTCTGGGCCCACGCAATCGGGAGCGGTCGCCACCTCCTGGCCGAGCAGCTCGGCCAGCCGGGCAGCCACGGGCTTCAAGGAATACCTGGCATCCGGTTTTCCCTTAGGCCGTCCCAGATGGGACATAAGGACCACCGAAGCCCCGTTCTCCAGAAGCCAGCGCAGGGTAGGCAGCGCGGCGCGGATTCGCGTGTCGTCCGTCACGCGCTCGCCATCCAAGGGCACGTTGAAATCCACACGGACCAACCCCCGCTTGCCACGCACGTCGAGATCTGCCAGGGTGAAATAATCCTTCATCAAAGGCCTCCCATTAAACCTGAGGACCGGAGGGCCCGGCTTGCGCCGGACCCTCCGGAACGCCGGCCTGTTCTTTAGTTGGTGACGGTGAGCTTGCGGGTGGCCATGAAATGGCACAGATCGGCAACCCGGTTGGAATAGCCCCACTCGTTGTCATACCAGGTCACGACCTTCACGAGTCTGCCGGACACGTTGGTGCAGGGCAGGTCAACAATGCTCGAGAAGGGATTCATCTTGAAGTCCACCGAGACGAGCTCCTCGTCGGTGGCGTCCAGGATCCCCTTCATGGGGCCGGCAGCCGCCTTACGGAAGGCCTCGTTGACCTCCTCGACGGTGGTCTCACGCTTCACCAGGGCGACCATGTCGACCACACTGACCGTCGGCGTGGGAACTCGCATGGCATAACCGTCAAACTTGCCCTTCAATTCGGGAAGCACCAGGGCGACCGCCTTGGCGGCTCCGGTCGTGGTGGGAATCATCGACAGGGCTGCGGCACGGGCCCGGCGCTTATCCTCGTGGGGAAGATCCAGGATCTTCTGGTCGTTGGTGTAGGAGTGGATGGTAGTCATCAGGCAGTTCTCGATACCGACCAGGTCGTTGAGGACCTTGGCTGCAGGCGCCAGACAGTTGGTCGTGCAGGAGGCGTTGGACAAAATGTGGTGCCTGGCCGGATCATAGTCCTCATGGTTGACACCCAGAACCACGGTGAGATCCTCGCCCTTGGAGGGGGCGGTGATGATGACCTTGCTGGCCCCGGCCTCCAGATGCCATCCCGCCTTCTCACGGTTGCGGAAGAGACCAGTGGCCTCGACCACGTAGTCGATCTTGAGATCCTTCCAGGGCAATGCCTTGGGGTCACGCTCCGCAAAGATCTTGACCGGATGACCATCGATGACGAGTTCCTGGCCCTGGACCTCGACGGTCCCCGGGAAGGTTCCATAGTTGGAGTCGTATTTGAAGAGATGGGCCAACATCTCGGGGTTGGTCAGGTCATTGACGGCCACAAGCTCCATCTCCTCGCCGTACTTCTCCATGAGAAGTTTGGCGACCTGACGGCCGATACGGCCAAAGCCATTGATTGCGATACGAGTGGGCATCTTCATTCCTCCTAGGAACTGGCTGAATCGCGACCCCCGCCCGAAACTACGCGATTTTACCCCGGCTGATGCCGGGTAAAACAAAAAACGCCTGTCAACCTGTCGGCAAGGGATCCCCCAGGGCCGCAGCCATCCGCTCGAGGACCGCCAGTTTTCGACCCACGGTCGCCCGCGTCAACGGGGGATTCAGGCGTTCCCCGATCTCGCGCAGCGACAGATCCTGGTGCCGGAGACGCAGGCGCGCTACTTCTGCAAGACCCTGCGGAAGTCCCTCCAGACGCCCGCGCGCCTCCAAAAGCCGCAGGCATCCCAGCTGACGCACCGCAGCCCGCGTCACCCGTTCCAGGTTGGCTGCCTCGGCGTTGACCTTCCGACGCAGTTGGTTGCGGGTCTCCTTGAGGGCCCTGACCTCTTCGAAGCGCAGACGAGCGCGGGTCGCGCCGACGATAGAAAGGGCCTGGGCCACCTCCTCCGCCCGCTTCAGCGAGACCACGAAGAGTCCCCGCCGCACCATCCGATGAGCCCCCAGGCCCTCGGCCCGCAGGCACTCTTCCAGGAAATCCGCGTGCTCTGCTCGCCGCGAGGTCCACTCCATATGGTAACCCGTCTGGGCGGGACACACCGAGCCGCTGGCGGCGAACCAACCGGCCAGCCATGTGCGCCGACAGCAGCAGACCTCGACCGGTACTCCAGCCGCGAAAGAAACGGGAGCCGGCACCCGAATCCGATAGAGATTGGAATGACCCAGGGCGCGCACCTCGCGACAATCCCAAACGACCTCGTGCCCCGCTTTTCTCAGCAATCTCAAGGCCAGACGAGTCAAGGCGGCGCTCCGCGAATGCAGCTCAATCGCCCCCGAAGCCAACTGCTTGCCCCTCCCCGTCAAGAAGGCCCCCAAGAGGGCGCCTTGGCAACAGGTGCGCGTCGGAGGTCGATGGACGACCTCCTCCCGGGCCTGCCAGGAGAAGGTCTGGCCGGAGCGCAGTTTGCCGACTCCCACAGCAGGTCTAGACCTCTTCTTCCGTCGGGTCGATGTGGGGGGGCAGGTCCTCGTCGGGGAGTCCTGCGACCTCGGGAGCAGCTTCGGACTCATCTTCGACATCCTCGTCGTCCTCCGGGATCACCCGCGCCATGGCCGTGACCTTGTCGTCGTCCGAAAGTTTGATGATCCGGACCCCTTGGGCCGCGCGACCGGTCTCTCGGACCTCGGCTACAGTGGTACGGATAAGGGTTCCCTGGAAGGTCGAGACCATCAATTCATGCTCGGGCTCCACCACCCGAGCGGCCACAACGTCCCCGGTCTTATCGGTGCGCATGACCGTGCGGACCCCAAAGCCACCACGATTCTGGGTCCGATAGGAATCGACCGGAGTCCGCTTGCCGTAGCCATTCTCGGTAACCAACAGGACCTGTGAACCATTGGAGGCCGAATCCATGGAGACGACTTCATCGCCATCCCTCAGGGCGATCCCGCGAACGCCACGGCTGACCCGGCCCATGACCCGCACTCGCGATTCGGGGAAGCGGATGGACATCCCGTGTCGCGTGACCAGGATCAGATCCTGACCTTCAGCCGCACCGGCCTCGGACCCTGTGAGCTCATCCCCCTCTAGCTCCAGCTCATCCGAATCCTCTGAGTCTTCTGCCTCCAGGACCTCATCCGAATCCATCATTTCGGAATCGACCTCGGCATCGTCGTCGACGACGGGCTCTCCAGGCGTGAGGATGACGCTGACCAGTTCGTCCCCCTCTTTGAGGACCAGCGCATTGAGCCCACTGGTGCGGAGGTTCGCGTAGGCCTTCAGGGCCGTCCTCTTGACCATGCCCTCACGGGTGGCGGTCACTATGTAGCCCCCCTCCCGAGGATGCCGGCCCGGGATTACCGCGGCGATCTTCTCGCCCTCGGCCAGGCTCAGGAGATTGACCACCGCTGTTCCCCTAGCGCTGCGACCGAACTCGGGGATCTGATGAACCTTCAGTTTGAAGACCCGAGCCTTGTTCGTGAAGAAGAGCAGCGTACGGTGGGTGCTGGTCACGAAGAAGTGCTCCAGGAAGTCCTCCTCCTTGAGATCCGTTCCCGACACCCCGCGGCCTCCGCGCTTCTGCACCCGGTAGGTGTCGAAGGGGACGCGTTTGACGTAGCCGGAATGGGAAAGGGTGACCACCATCTGCTCGTCGGCGATCAGGTCTTCGATATTGAAGTCCCCATCCATGAAGGGTTCGATCCTGGTCCTGCGATCGTCACCGAAGCGAGCCTGAATTTCCAGCAACTCGGTCCGGATCACGCTGTCCAGCTTCTCACGACTGGCCAGCAGGCCCTCGAGGTACTCGATGGTGGCCAGCAAGGTCCGCTGCTCCTCCTCCAGCTTCTCGCGCTCCAAGCCGGTCAGGCGCTGCAGCCGCATGTCGAGGATGGCCTGGGCCTGGACCTGGCTGAATCCGAAGCGTTCCATCAGCCCGGTCCGAGCGCTGTCCGCGTCTCGAGAAGCGCGGATCAGGGCGATGATCTCGTCGATGTGGTCCAAGGCCTTGAGCAGGCCCGAGACGATGTGCTCGCGCCTGCGGGCCTTGTCCAGCTCATAGCGGGTGCGCCGGGTGACCACGTCGCGGCGGTGATTGATGAAGTGGTTCAGGGCCTCCTTGAGCGTCAGGACGCGCGGAACCCCGTCCACCAGGGCCAGCAGGATCACCCCGAAGTTGGACTGCAGATCGGAGTGCTTGTAGAGCTGGTTCATCACCACGTCGGGGATGGCGTCATTGCGCAGCTCGATCACGATCCGCATCCCCTTGCGGTTGGACTCGTCGCGGAGGTCCGAGATCCCCTCGATGCGCTTCTCCTTGACGGCATCGGCGATACGCTCGAGAAGTCGCGCCTTGTTGACCTGATAGGGGATCTCGGTGACGACGATGGCGCGCTTGTCGCGCCGGATCTCCTCGACCTCCATGACGGCCCGGGTGGTGATGCTGCCCCGACCCGTCGCGTAGGCATCCCGAATCCCGTGCTGACCGAGGATCCTTCCACCGGTGGGGAAGTCCGGCCCAGGGATGTGTTGCATCAGGGCTTCGAGGGAGAGATTTTCGTCCTCCATCAGGGCCAGGGTGCCTTGGATGATCTCCCGAAGATTATGGGGTGGGATCTTGGTGGCCATGCCAACCGCAATCCCGTCTGAGCCGTTGACCAACAGGTTGGGAAGCATGCACGGAAGGACCGCGGGTTCCTGCGTGGTGTTGTCGAAGTTGGGCCACCAGTCGACCGTGTCCTTGTCCAGGTCCCGCAGCATCTCCATCGCCGGGCGGGCCAGACGGGCCTCGGTGTAGCGCATGTGGGCCGCCGAGTCGCCATCGACCGAACCGAAGTTGCCGTGCCCCTGAACCAGCGGGTAGCGCAGGTTGAAGTCCTGGGCCATGCGCACCATGGCGTCATAGACCGAGGCGTCGCCGTGCGGGTGATAACGCGCCAGCACGTTGCCCACCGTGGCCGCCGACTTCCTGAACGGCTTGTCCGGGGTGATGCTTTCCTCGTACATGGTGTAGAGGATGCGACGATGCACGGGCTTCAGGCCATCCCGCACGTCCGGCAGGGCCCGCGAGACGATCACGCTCATCGCGTAATCGACGTAGGCCTCCTTCATCTCGTCCTCGATGGGCCGGGGTACGATACGGCGCAGATCTTCGTTGGCCATGGGTTCTCCTCGATTTGTCCGGAGGGGGGAACGGGTGTCTAATCTAGATGTCCAGGTTCTTCACGTCCCGAGCATACTGGATGATGAACTCCCGACGTGGTTCGACCTGGTCACCCATCAGGATGGTGAAGATCCGATCCGCCTCCACGGCGTCCTCATACTTCACCTGCCGCATGACCCGATTCTCCGGATCCATGGTGGTGCTCCACAACTGCTCGGCATCCATCTCACCCAGGCCCTTGTAACGCTGAACCGTGACATTCTCGCCCATCTCCTCGAGCATGCGATCGCGCTGCTCGTCGGAATAGACATACTCAATCCGCTTGCCCTTCTTCAGACCGTAGAGGGGAGGCTGAGCGATATACACGTGCCCTCCCTTGATCAGTTGGATCATCTGTCGATAGAGGAAGGTCAACATCAGCGTTCGGATATGTGCCCCGTCGACGTCGGCATCGGTCATGATGACCAGCTTGTGATAGCGCAGCTTCTCTGCGTTGAAGTCCTCGCCGATGCCGGTGCCCAGGGCGGTTATCAGGTTTCGGATCTCCGCATTGGCCAGCATCTTGTCCAGTCGGGCCTTCTCGACGTTGAGGATCTTCCCGCGCAAGGGCAGGATGGCCTGGAAGTGCCGATCCCGCCCCATTTTGGCGGAACCGCCTGCAGAATCTCCCTCGACAACGAAGAGCTCCGACTCTGACGGATCCCGGCTGGAGCAATCAGCCAGTTTTCCGGGCAATGCCGCGGACTCCAGGACTCCCTTGCGCCGAACCGTCTCCCGGGCCTTCTTGGCGGCCTCACGAGCCCTCTGGGCAGACAGGCACTTCTCGACGATCACCTTGGCCGCAGAGGGATTCTCCTCCAAGAAGATCCCGTAGTATTCCGAGAAGACCTGCTCGACCGAGGTACGGACCTCCGAATTCAGAAGCGAGATCTTGGTCTGGCTTTCAAATTGCGGATCGGGAAGCTTGACCGAGATCACAGCGGTCAGACCTTCTCGGATGTCGTCCCCACTGAAATTCTCGTCCTTCTCCTTGAGCAGGTTCCGACTCCGGGAGAACTCGTTGGTAACCCGGGTCAGGGCCGCCCGGAACCCGGTCACGTGCGAACCGCCCTCTATCGTATTGATGTTGTTGGCAAAGGAATACACGTTCTCCTGGTAGGAGTCGTTGTACTGCAGGGCTACCTCGATATCGATGTCTCCAACCATACGGCTGACGTAGAAGGGAGCATGAAGAGCCTGCCTGCTCTGGGCCAGATGCTCGACGAACTGGACGATGCCACCCTCGTAGCAGAAGTGATGGGATTTCCCGGTAGCCTCCTCAGAGATCTCGATGGTCAGGCCACGATTCAAGAAGGCCAGCTCGCGCAGGCGCTGGCTGAGCAGCTCGAACGAAAATTCCAGACCTTCGACGAAAATCTCCGGGTCGGGACTCAGCGTTACCCTAGTCCCCGTGCGTCCCTCCTCCCCCTCGTATTCCTCCAGGGGCCCATCGATTCTTCCGCGCGAGAATCTCTGGACGTAGCGCTTCCCATCCCGCCAGACCTCAACCTCGAGATAGCGCGAAAGGGCGTTGGTAACCGAGACCCCGACGCCATGCAGGCCACCCGAGACCTTGTAGCCCTTGCCCTCAAACTTGCCGCCGGCATGTAGTTGGGTCATGACCACCTGGACGGTGGGGATCCCTTCGGTGGGATGGATGCCGACCGGGATACCTCGGCCATTGTCTATCACGCTGACGGAACCATCCCGATGCAGCCGAAGCTCGATCCGGTCGCAAGCCCCGGCCAGGGCCTCGTCCACCGCGTTGTCCACGACCTCGAAGACGATATGGTGCAGGCCGCGTGAACCGGTATCGGCGACATACATCCCGGGGCGCTTGCGAACTCCCTCCAGTCCCTTGAGGACCTGGATCTCGTTCTCTCCATAGGCTCCGGGTAGCGCTCGGGCGCCGTTCTCTGCGACCAACAGATCCACCTCGGCGCTCGGCGCCACCTCTGTCGACTGGATCTCCATCCGAAGCCTCCTAGAACTCTTCCTCGCGCCGCTGCCGGCGTGTCATACCCAGCCCGGCACGAAACCCAAAAACGCCCCGGGAACAGGCCGACACCCAGCAAACCCCCAGGAACTCCATCCCCAGGGCCAGCGCACCAAGCGCGATTCGGCGTGCAGGCAGGAGGAGCAATAACCAGTCAGCCCTGAGCAGCCGACCAGGCTGCACTGCTCGCTGAAGTCTCTTCTCAACGTGCAGCCTCCGGGCCGCCTGGCGAGTACACAAGCAGTCGGAAAACCGCTCTTAACGATTCCGGAACTCACTGCCGAAGCCGCCTGAGATCTCTCCCGGCGGCTTCGGCATTGGGACCCGCTCTCGCCTATTCCATGAACGTTATCGGGTTCGACGTTCCGGATCCGGGTCCTTCTCTCAAAGCCCCACTGGCTGCCTGTTGATAGAGATCCAACATCTGCGCTCCCATGGCCGAAATAGAAAAGGTCTGAGCCTGAACCAGAGCTCCTTCTGCCAGATAGGACCGAAGTTCGCCGTCGCTCAACAAGCGCAGCAGGGTATCGGTGAAAGCCGACAGGTCTCCGGGTTCAACCAGCAGACCACTGCGTCCGGAGGCGACGGCCTCGGTGCACCCCGAGGCCTGTAGCGCCAGGACCGGGACCCCGGCAGACTGGGCTTCCAGAAGCACCAGCCCCTGGGTCTCGGTCTGGGAGGCAAACACGAAAAGGGTGGAAGCCGCCAAGTAGTGCTTCAGGTCGCCCCGAGCGCGATATCCCAGGAAGACCGCGGCCTCTTGCAGGCCCAGTGCCTCCGCCCTCTGTTGGAGTTCCGGGCGATACGGGCCATCGCCGACCAGAAGCAGGCGCAACCTGGGCTCGGATTGTCGCGCGCGAGCCAGTGCTTCCAGCAGGAACTCCAAGGACTTCTCGCGCGCCAGGCGGCCCATGTACAGCAAAATCGGCTCATCCATGCCAAGACCGAGTTCCTCTCGCACTAGGCGCGGATCCCCGCCTTGGAAGTTCTCGACATCGACTCCGGTCGGAATCACCCGCAAAGGACGGCGCAGGCCCTGCTTCTGCTGACGTTGAGCGACCTGTTGACTGGGAGCCACCACCACGAACGAGGTATTCCAGAAGAAGCGACACAGCCCCACAGCAATTGGACGCAAAAGCTCCGGAGGCAACGGAATATAGTGGAGGTACTCTTCGAAGAGGGTGTGATGGGTGAAGACCCGCGGGCAACCCAGGCGAGCAGCCACCAGCCAACCGATCGCACCAACACTGAAAGGGGTGTGCAGGTGGACCAGGTCTGGCCTGAAGGCCAGGGCCTCCCGGACGTGACCCAGGGGAATGGGAAGGCCGACCCTCTCCTCCGGATGCAGAGGAAAGCGAAGCGATGCAAAGCGCCGAACCCAGGGCTCGCTGTCTCGGTAACCCGAGACGGCCGGAGCGAAAAGTCGGACCTCATGTCCGGCCTGAGTCAAGGCCTGAAGCAGCAACTGAATCGACGTGGTAACCCCGTTGATGATCGGGTGATAGCAGTCGGCGAACATCGCGATCCTCATCGGCCTATCCCTCGGGCTCAGGCCTTTTCCAGGCTTCCTGCGACGACCCGGAAGAGCCCGGCGTAATCCGACAAGTTGGGCGGAGGGGTCGTGGTGGTCAGGAAGACCTGGCGGTATCCCCCAAGAATCTCCAAGAGTCGCTGCCCGCGTCCGACATCCAGTTCCGACAGGCAGTCATCCAGCAGGACCAAGGCCGTTTCCTCCGCATTCTCTCCCATGACGCGAGCCTCGGCCAGACGGAGCGCCAGCGCGGCACTGCGATGCTGACCCTGTGAGCCATAACGCTGAAGGCTCCGCTCGTCCAGCAGAAGCTCCAGGTCATCGCGATGGGGTCCCGCCTGGGTGCTGCCGCGGGCCAAATCCTCTCGACGCCGCGCCCGCAGGACCGACAGAAACCGCTCGGGTTCCGGAGGAACGGCAGGTCTGTAGGTCAGACACAGGTCGGTCCGACCTTCCGACAGGCGTCCAAAGATCCCCGTCACCGCCTCCTGCAGAGAATAGACCACCTCCTGACGTCGGGGCACCAGGATCGCCGATAACGCTGCCAATTGTTCGTCCCAGGGTTCCAGTTCTGCCGAGCTGGGAGCAGGCCGGCGGCGCAGCAACTCGTTGCGCTGCCGCAGGACCGAGCCGTAGCGTGTCAGGGCGGACAGGTAGAGAGGAGAGATCTTGCATAGCAGCAGATCCAGGAAGCGACGACGCCCCTGAGGCGCGCCTTGGATCAAACCGAGGTCCGCCGGGGTGAACAAAGCCATCGGCACTTCGCCCAGCAGGTCCGCAAGCCGCCGAAGAGGAGTCCCATTCCGCAGGATCCGACGCTCCACTCCCCTCTCTCCGGCCCGAATCCAGTTGATCTCCAGCTCGCGCGTCGACCCCCGGTCCCGACGAAAGAGCGCTCGCACGCGCGCCTTCTGGCAACCCCAGCCAAGCAGCTCCGCCTCCCGCGAGGCTCGGAAGCTGCGAGAAGTACCCAGCAGATAAAGCGCCTCCAACAAGGCGGTCTTGCCCTGCGCGTTCTCCCCCACCAGGAGGACCAGACCCGAAGGAAGGCGCAGGTCCAGCTCGCGGTAGTTGCGAAAATCTACAAGTTCCAGGTGTTCCAAGACCACGGCCCAGCCTTCGTGCCCGCGCCCGGCGACCCTCCGCTCACAGGCTCCGACCCGACCGGTGTCGAAAACCAGCCATGCCATGTTCAAACGCCTTTCGGAGTCCCTGGACAAGGCAGCCTCCGCCCTCCACGCCGACGAGGGTCTCCGGCGCGGTCGACTGCTGTTCTCGTGGCTGGAGGCCGTCGGACCTGGGCTGGCTCGCCAGGTGGCGCCCGCGGAAATCCGCGGTGACACCCTGGAACTGGTCTGCTCCGGCCCCCTTTGGGCACAAGAGGTCCTGCTGCATCAGAAGGAGATCCTGGCCCGACTCAACCCCCTCCTGGAAGGCACGCCTCTGCGCCGGCTGCACTGTCGCCCGGGACGATTCCACCCGGTGGAACCTTCGCCGACCCCGACCAACGAGGAACCTTATCCTTGGGAATCCGTCATCCTGGACCCGGGGGCAATGGAACGCATCGAGAAAGCTGTCGCAGAGGTCCAGGAACCGACCCTGGCAGAGCGCCTTCGCCGGCTTCTGGTCCAATTGGAGCGCCGCCGACAGGTGGCCTTCGCCCAGGGTGCGATCGCCTGCGGGGCTTGCGGAACCCCGACCCGTCGCTCCCCATGCCGAACCTGTCGGCGCGAGGCCCGCGCCCTACGGCGGCGCCGCATCGAGCAGCGCCTGGCACGGGAGCCCTGGTTGACCGGACCCGACCTGGCAGCCGAATTTCCCGACCTTCACCCGGCGGAGTTCCTCACCATACGCACATCCCTGCGCAGTCGTCTGGAACAGGATATCTGGGCCATGATCCGAGCCTTGCCAGCAGGATCTTCCCTACCGGACGGCTTGAGGTCCCGCATGATCGAACTTGTCATGCTGAGCACCGGAATTCCCGCCCATCGCCTGGACGCCCGACATGTCCGACACGCCCTGTGCCCGACGCTGGCTCGAGCCTACCTGGACGACCAGGCCTGCGGCCCCTGGGACGGCAAGCCGGCCCGGCGCCCGAAGAATCGGACGCAACCTGTCTCGGAGGACTACCAGGCGCGGAAGCCCTCGTCTCCTGCCGAGTCCTCTTCCTCTTCTGTGTCCAGGGGCTCCCATTTGAATCGGTGTCGGCCAGAAGGAGAACCGGGTTGAGGTAAAAGGCCGGGCTGGAAGTCTCCCTCACCCTGCGGAAGGAGCCCGGGCTGGAAGTCCTCTTCACCATGCGGGAGAAGTCCGGGCTGGAAATCCTCCTCACCCTGTGGGAGAAGCCCGGGCTGGAAGTCCTTCCAGTCCTGGTCCGACTCCTGCAACGAAGCGGAACGATCCAAACCGGCGGGCTGCCGACGTGCATCGAAAGTGGGGCGATGGCGCCGGATCAACGGCTCGGCCGGCTCGAATTCCCCTGGATCCGGCTCATCTGAGGTGCGACTCGAAAGTGGGCTGTGGTCGTAGTCTTCTGGACTGAGGTCGAGATTCGCCTGCATCCTGCTTTCGGCCCAGGAACCCAGGAAAGGCAGTCGCAAAAACTGACCCGCCGAGGCCCTCCAGGCCGTGTAGAAGAGAAAGGAAAAATAAAAACCCAGAATCAGAAAGCCGCTGCTGAAGATCATCAGACCGATGATCCCGGAGAACGCCGGGCTGCCTCCGGGAAGGACCTGGAGGATCAACCACATCAACCCGACCAGCAAGCCTGCTCCCACAACCGAGAGCAGACCCAGGGCCAGACCCTGAAGCGCATGAAAGTGAACGAAGGGTTCCTGGCGCCGGGCTCCCAGCAAGACCATCGGGGGAACCATGGGCCAGAAAGGGTAACAAAGGCCGGAAATCATCCGGTCCTCTTCGGAAAGAGGCGGAAGAATGTCCAAGCCTGACCCTCCTCCGTCGTCCGAGTTCAGCCCCCCTGGCGGCTGTGGTTGGCTACCGAAACAGGTGGTTCCTTCTGGAGCAGATAGGGCGCGGGGTTGACCTGAGAGCCGTTCGCCAGGACCTCATAGTGGACATGGGGGCCAGTTGAGATCCCGGTGCTTCCTACGTAGGCGATGGTCTGGCCCTTCCGGATGAAGGCCCCCACCCCATAAGCCAGACTGGAGCAGTGCGCATATAGGGTGGAGAGACCATTTCCGTGGTCTACGGTGATTGCGTACCCATACCCCGAGAGCCAACCACTCTGGATTACCCGACCGGCTGCGGTCGCCACAATCGGCGTTCCGAAAGGAGCCGATATATCGACCCCCGTGTGCATCCGGCCATAACCATAGACCGGATGGATACGCCAGCCGAAGCCGGAGGAGAGTGAACCACGACAAGGCCAGAGCGAAGGTGTAGCGTTGAGAGCTGCCGCCTCGCGCTGGCGCTGGACCCGCTTGCGGTAGTCCAAGGCCGCCACCCGAAGTTGGTCGAGGTCTGACTCACGCCCCTCCACCGCTGCCATCAGCTTACGGTAGTCCACCTTCATTCG
>JAAZKF010000227.1 GCA_012799975.1 Burkholderiales bacterium | reverse complement strand
TTGCCCGTCGCCACGCGGAGAGCGCGTCGGAGTCGGCTTGTATGGGGGGTTATGAGAGGTTCGTCTCGGCGAGGATTTTCCGGGCCGCCTCGGGGAAGTCCTCGACCACCTGGACCCCGACCGGGGCTTCTACCCGCAAGACCTCCTGCTCCCGACCATGGCCCGTGCGGACCAGGATGGCGCGGCACCCCATCTTCAACGGGCCCTCCAGGTCGCTCCATTTGTCTCCTACTGCCCAGGAGGCCGACAGATCCAGTTGGAGTCGGGCCGTGGCGGCTTCCATCATACCCGTAGCGGGTTTGCGGCAGGTACAGGACTTGCGGTAGCGGGGAGGCCCGTAGTCGGGGTGGTGGGGGCAGTAGTACAGCGCGTCCAGGTGCACGCCTGCAGAGGCCAGGCGGTCTGTCAGGGCAGCGTGAAGCTTTTGCAGGGTCTCTTCGGTCAGAAGGCCTCGGGCCACCCCGGACTGGTTGGTCAACAGGACCAGGGTGAACCCCGCGGCCTGCAGCGAACGCAGTGCTTCGGGCACCCCGGGAAGGAAGCGCAGGTCCTCAAGCCGGCTCAGGTAGTGGACCTCTTCGATGAGGGTACCGTCGCGGTCCAGGAAGATGGCGGCTGGCATGGGAGCCTGGTTTCTCTGCGCAGGCAATCGGGCCTGCCGCGCAGGAGGGTGGACCGTGGGCGGGAACCAGGGCGCCGTGCGAATCCTTGTCGACGGTCGGATGTTCAGGGGCCGGATGCATGGGCTGGCCCGCTATGTCTTCGCCACCCTGCAGGCCATGGCGAGCGCTGCCTCCGACTGGCATTTCGGCGTGCTCGAGCGCGAGGGGGCTTTTGCCGACCTGGCTGCGGAGTTGCCCAATATCGAACCGATCCCGGTCCAAGCAGACCCCTTCACCTGGGCCGAGCACCTGGAGATCCCCCGTCGGGTGGCCGAATGGAACCCTGCCCTCTTCCACGCTCCGACCATCGCCGTTCCTTCTGGAGTGCGCTGTCGGATGGTGGTGACGGTTCCTGACCTGACTCCTTTTCATTTTCCTCGTCGTGGATGGGAACGGCTGTACTTCCGTTGGGTTCTGGCTCCAGCCTTGCGTCGGGCACGGGGGGTCCTGGTCTACTCCCAGCACACCGCGGGTGACCTGGTCGAGAACCTGGGGGTCTTTCGCGAGAAGATCACCGTCACCGGATTGGGAGTCGACCCGGCCCTGGCTCGCGCCGTCGCCCCTGCGGCCCTGGTCGACCTGAGGAAGCGCCTGGGCCTGGAGGAAGGCTATGTCCTGTGTCTGGCCAATCCCAAGCCTCACAAGAACGTGGAGGTATTGCTGAAGGCCTGGGACAAGGCACGCCCGCAGGTGGATCTGGCCCTGGTCTGCCCACGCGCAGGCTGGTTGGATGAGGCTCTGCTCTCGGCCCACCGCGTGCACCGGCTGGACCATGTGGCCGAGGAGGACCTCCCGGCCCTCTATCAAGGCGCGTGCCTGCTGGTCATCCCCTCCTTGTATGAAGGTTTCGGCCTGCCCGCAGCCGAGGCCATGTCGGCCGGAACTCCGGTAATCGCAGCCCGCGCGGCTTCCCTGCCGGAGGTGGTAGGCCAGGACGGCTGGCTTTTCGACCCCCGGGACCCGGGTGACCTGGCCTGGGCCTTGGCCAATCTGCTGCACGATCCCGAACGCCGCGCCGAGCTGTCGAGTCGGGGCCGGGCACGTGCCGCTCGTTGGACCTGGGAAGATGCAGCCCAGACGCATTTGCGGGTCTATCGCGAGGCGCTTCGGTAGGACAATCTGGGCACCAGGCCGAATGGGGCGCCCTTCGAGGAGGTTCCATTTGCGCGTCCTTGTCACGGGAATCGCCGGAATGGTCGGCAGCCACCTGGCCGAGTATCTGGTGGAGCACGTTCGGGAGGCGGAAATCTTCGGTGCGGTCCGCCCCGGCGGGTATACCGGAAACCTCGCCCGGATCTCCGACCGCGTGCACCTGGTCGAGTGCGATATCTGCAGCATATCCTCGGTGGAGGAGATGCTGACCGCTTGTCAGCCGGATCGCCTCTTCCACCTGGCCGGGCAGTCCAGCGTCCAGGTTTCCTTCCGTAATCCGCACGAGACCTTGAAGACCAACATCAACGGTCTGGTCAACCTCCTCGAGGTCCTGCGACGCCAGAGACCGGAGTGTCGGGTCCTGGTTCCGGGAACCTCTGAAGAGTATGGAGCCCAGGATGGAATCCTGGATGAGGACGCAGCCTTGTTGCCCTTGTCCCCCTACGCTCTGTCCAAGGCGATCCAGGACCTGACGGCTTTTCAATATGCCCGGAGCTATAAGCTCCATATCATCCGAACCCGAGCCTTCAATCATACGGGACCACGGCGCCCTACCATGTATGCCGAGGCCGATTTTGCAGCCCAGATCGCCCGGATCGAAGGCGGGGCCCAGGACACGGTCCGGGTCGGCAACCTCGAAGCCGTCCGCGACTTCTCCGATGTCCGGGACGTTGTGCGGGGCTACTGGATGGCCTTGGAACAAGGGCAGGTCGGGGAAGTCTATAATCTGTGCTCGGGAGTCGGTCGCTCCATCCGGGAAGTCCTGGAGGGGCTCTTGGCCCGGAGCGCCACCACTCCTCGGATAGTCTTTGAATCCGAACGTCTGCGCCCCAGCGATCCCCCCCGGATCCTGGGGAATGACTCGAAGTTTCGGGAGTTGACGGGTTGGAAGCCCGAGATCCCTTTCGAGCAGACCTTGAGCGATATCTTGAAGGAACAGCGTGACCTGGCCCGTGCCCGGTCCCAGAACCAGGAGAGTGACCCGTCGTGAATGTCTTGATCACTGGAATTACCGGATTCGTCGGCTCGCATATGGCCGAATTCTGCCTGGACCA
>JAAZKF010000226.1 GCA_012799975.1 Burkholderiales bacterium | reverse complement strand
TTTCGCGCACGATTCGCCTGCCTGCCGGCGTCCAGGCCGAGCAGATCCAGGCCGAGTGCAAGGATGGAGTCCTGAAGGTGCGGATCCCTACGCCCCAGGAGACGGATTCTTCGACCCGGATCCAGGTGCAGTGACATGTCGGGTGCGGCCGAGTCACACGGCCTGCTCCCATCTGAATCCAGGCGCCGCTCCTGTTCATCCAGGAGGGCGCCTGCGGCTTTCCAGGGGACGCCTTGAACCTCTGCTCTTCTGCGGCTGGCAGGCTCCCTCAAGAGCTGAGCCCCGGCTGGGCGTCCGTCGTGCCGCCCGTATTCCCTGCCGCTGACCTGCAGGCCCGGTCCCTTTCCGGTTTATTTGAGATTTGGACCCTGGATTTTGGGATTATCCTTCTCACCTACTTGACTTCCCAGGGCGGCCGGGTGAATCATGGATCAAGGCGTCATAGGAGGTCTTCAGAATGATTGGATTCATGAACGGGATTCAACCTTTTGCCGGCATGGGCATGAACTTTACGGGGGGCATGTTCGCTTTCTCTCCGTTGATGTCGATGTCCAACCTGGCCACCATATTCACCTATCCAACCACCCAGACCGCCGACGGCGGCATGGGCTGGGGTGGGGTGGCCGCTGGCAACGCCTTCGTCCAGATGTCTGGAGGTATGTTCGGTTACATGGGGGGGACCGATGGTCCGGCCCAGGCGCTCTTCCGCATGCCGATCTACCAGGATCGCTATGAGAAGAAGGCGATCTATGAGTACACCGAGCACAAGGCCTGGGACTACAAGTTCCAGACCGGTCAGAAGATCCATCAGACCGAGCAGACGGCTTCTCAACGCATCGAGGTCCTGCCTCGACGAGACCCGGTCATCCTGGACCTGAACGAGGACGGAAAGCTGGGGGTCACGGGGGCCGACAACTCCCAGAGGCGGGTCAACGAGAAGCAGAAGACCACCACTTCGGTGAGGGTCTCCGGCGACCGTCGCACCACGACTACCAAAACCGAGAAGGAGTGGGACCTGCTGGTAAACTGGGACAAGAAGATCGACTTCGACGTCAACGGCGACGGAAAGATCGACCGCACCGAATGGCTGAAGAAGGGCGGCGGGGACGGCTTCCTGGTGATGGACGCCGATGGCGATGGCAAGATCAACGGCCGCGAGTTGATGAACGAGACCGGCCTGGACGGCGAGCAGAACAAGTATCAGAGCGGTTGGGACAAGGTCCGCTCGCTCTTCGACAAGAATGACGACGGAATCCTGGAGGGTGACGAGCTCAAGAGCCTGAAGGTCTGGGCCGACGCGAACGGCGACGGCAAGACCGACCCCGGCGAGCTCAAGAGCCTGGACGAGCTGGGCATCGTCAAGATCGATACCCTGACGGGTTCGTTCACCAAGAAGAAGCTGGTCGGCTACGAGACCATCCACCATCGCGACGAGATCGGCTATGTCGAGCACGGCACCTATGCTGGTTCCAACACCTACGGTGTGGGCTCGCGCATGGTGATCGGCGGGCAGGTCCTGCAGGACTTCCAACTGGGTTCCTGAGGTCCGGGACCCTGGTCCTTCTTGTGCGGGGCGCCTCCTTCGTGGGGGCGCCTCTTCAATATCATCTGACCTACCGAGGAATGAGGTTGTCCCCTGCGAAAGACCTCTTATCATGACACTTCTTGCTGCCCCCCTGGTCCGTATTCTGGACGCCGCCGAACGCCTGGCCGAGGGCCGGGCCACGCCTGCGGAGGTCTACGACGCCCTTTCCGGAGCCCGTGATTTCTGTGCTGAGGGCCGCGCGCTCTTCGCCCTGGTCAGCCCGGGTCTGCTGCGGACTGCCGAGGTGGACCGCATCTTGGAGGAATGCCGCCAGGACCTGGACGCCCAGGAGGAGGCCTTGAAGGCCTTGGAGGAGGCCTTGAAGGCCTCGGAGCCGTCCCGGGTCGGGTGGGCAGCCGAGCGCCTCCGCGAGGCGGCCAGTCGCCTGGCTCGGGGCTATGGGCTCCTGCACGAGGAAGAGAAGAAGGAGAAGATCTATTCCCCCTTCCCCGCTGTGGAGCACTTTCTGAAGGTCGGCCTGAACGTCCTGGAGGGGCACGTGGGGCGCGCCGAATTGACCGAACGCTTTCCTCCGGTTGTCGCATTGGTGGGCCGCTTGGAGCGGGACCACCAGCGCTTCGAGGCCCTGTATGGAGCGGAGGAGGTAGCCCTGCCCATGGTGGGGTTGCTGGAGGCCATGCAGGCTGGCCTGGGGGCCATCGCGGAGTACTTCGAGTCGGGAAGCCGGAGCGCGCTGGCTGACGGATTGAAGCTCCTGGGCCGGGGGAGCGCGGCTGCGCACGAGTTGCTCCCCGAGATGGATCGCGTGGCGGCCGCCACGCGCCGCAGCGGGCATGCCTACCTGGACGAGCTGCGACGGGCCCTGGATTGCCACGCTGAGGGGCGCCTGCCCTGGATGCTGGTGCGGGATGCCTGGCAACTGGTCCGGGACGCCGAAAGCCATTATCGCCAGGAGCTGGATGCCTTCCGACGCTTCCCCCTCTACCCCTTCATGAAGGACGACGAGCTTCCCGCCCGGGCGGCCCTGGACCAGGTCCAGGTCGAGCTTGAGCTCTTGGAACCGGCTTTCGACAGGGAATCTACCCCTGATCTGGCGGGCCTGGAGCCGGCCTTCGATGAGCTGGCCTCCCAGGTGGCGCACCTGTGGGATCGCATTGAGGAGGAACTGGGGCGCTACTCCGAAGCTCCGGCCTTCCAGGAGCTGCGCGAGCGGGTAGGGCGGGCCCTCTCGGGAGAGCCGGTCGACCTGCTGTTGCGCCAGCAGTTTTCGAGCTTCCACGAGACCCAACAGGAGCTGCTCAATCAGCTTGCTCAAGGGGGATTGGAGGGGGGATTGGGGAGCGAGTTGGGCGCGTTGCTGGCGGTTCAGGACCAGGCCTGGCAGGTGCTGCTCTCCTCCCTCGAGGGGCCGGATCTGGCGGTCCTCCGCCGAGGGTGGGAACTGCTGGAGGCCACGATGCCTCGGATGGTCGAGATCGCTCGGGGAATGCGCCAGGTTTTGCAGAAGTCGCGTCCGGCCGCCCCCACGGGGATGGCCTGCATGCGCTGCGGGCATGCCAACCCTCCCGGCGTTCGCTATTGCGGCGCGTGCAGCGCGGTTCTGCCCGAGGTCTTTCAGGCTCCCACGGAGTATACCGACATCCTGGGTGGTGGTGCCTCCGAGACGGGGACCCGCCTGTCGAATATGGAGCGATTGCTGACCGCTTACGAGGTCGGCCAGGTGGAAGGCGAAGAGGTATTGGCCGAGCTGGTGGCCCTGGAGCAGATGTCTGAACAGGTCCTGCGCACCCTGGAGCAGGATGAACCCCGAATCCAGACGGATCAGGAAGCGGATTTTGCCCGACGTTTCCGTGAATTGGCCAACGACGACGCACAGGGGCTGGCCCTGCTCCGAAAAGGCCTGGAAGAAGGCGATCTTTCGGCGGCCTGGCAGGGCCTGGAGGTCTGTCGGGTGGCGGCCCAGGGAGTCATCGGCCTCAAGCAGGA
>JAAZKF010000225.1 GCA_012799975.1 Burkholderiales bacterium | reverse complement strand
GGCACCTCCTCCTTCGGGCAGGCCGGGCCGGGATCCATCGAACGCTGCCGACGGTAGCGAAAGGTGTCGAGGAGCCAGCGCCGCTGGCGGATCAGCCAGGCCAGGCCCAGAAGGGCCAGGCCGACCAGGGCTCCCGAAACCAGCACGTCCCCGGGTGTCCCGGCCAGCAACCAGCCCAGGAAGGCCAGTACCGTCGCCGCCAGGACCAGCTTCTTCCAGCCTGAAGGCTGGTCGGTGAACCTCAGGCCCAAGGCCAGGATCGCCAACAGGGCTCCCCACCAGACAGCCTCGAGAAGTTGGGGTTGATAGTATAGAACCCGCAGGGTGGGGGCGTCTTCGGCCACCATCAACTGAGTGAACCGGTACCCCTGGCCAGCCACGGGCACCCGGACGCGCACGGGAAAAGAACCCTGGCTGGTGGTCTGGACCATCTGGGCCATGGCGCTCTGCGGGGCCTCCTCCGGCTCGCTCTCCAGAGCTTCCTCCGAGAAGGCTCCCCCATCGGTTTCCGCTGCGCCGAGGGCGACCCCGGGGAGGGCCGCCGGGGGAGCGGAGGGCGGCTGGTCCTGGGAGGATTTCCTCTTCTCGCTCTTCTCGTTGCTCCCGAAAGGCCCGGAATCCACCTCATATACCAGGGCCGGTGGATCGGGCAGGAAAGGCTCCTCGTCGGAGGGCTCGACGCTCCCCGAGAAGTCCAGGGCCTTCCAATCCTCCGGCAGCAGGACCGTCCAGGCGAACTGGGAGGTGGGGACGCCCGGCAGCCGGGGCGCCTCCAGCAAGACCGAACCCAACCAGGCCTGCCCGGTCTCGGCGCCGACGAAGGTGATCTCCACGGGGAAGCTCTGCAGCTCTTGTCCGGTCTGCTGCGAAGAGACCAGGGGAAGTTTCAGGATGGGGCCTTCCTGGACAGGCTTGACCGCCTGGCCGTCGACGAAGGCACTCCAGATTCGGGCCCCTACGGGCAACTGGACCTTCAGGTATTGGTTCTGGTTGTTCCGCAGCTTCCAGGTGAAGGTCGAGATGGTCTTGCCCTGGGCGGTCACCAGGGTCTGCCCCGAGGCCTCGTCAACCGCCGCCGTCAGCAGGGGGAGGTGCTTGCCCAGGCGGCTCTCCACCCGCACCGACCAGGGGAAGCCGCTACCTTCATAGGCCAGGAGCGGTGGAAGAGTCCCCAGGGCCTGGACCTGGGGGGGCAAAAGCGATGGGTCGGTTCGCCGGATCGTCTGGGAAGAATCGACGGGTGTCAGCTCCAAGGCCTCGCTGGCCGCCAGGCCCAACCACGACTTCGACTTCTCGGCTCCGGCGAGTCCGACCCAGGGGATCTCCCAGGTAGAATCGGGGTTGGCCAGGGGGGTCTCCAGTGTCAGGTTCAGTGTCAGACTGCCGGTTACCGGCTTGGACAGGGCCACATGGATCCGGCGGTCCGAGGGTCTATCCAGGACCTCCCAGCCCGCCAGTCCGGGGCAGGTCAGCTCGGTCACCTGGGCGTCCGGGGGAACCTCCAGCACCAGCGAGTCGACCTGGTTGCGCTGAATCGCGCATTCCAGCAGGACCCGGTTGCGGATCTCCCCTTCCGAGACCTGGATCAGGTGAAAGATTAGCGCTGAGAGACGAGCCTTCTGCTGGTTGGCCTGACCCGCCAGCCCGGGGTCTGCCGAGCGGGGCGACCAGGTCACCCTTGTGCCCTGCGGGCCGGGCAAGGGCATCCGAACCACGGTCCGGCCTCCCTCGGCCGAGGTGTCCAGGGGGAGGGAGGGGAGGGTCTGAATCTTCAGCGAGCTCCCGGGCAGGACCAGACGTGCCGTTCCCGGGGCCCCCGCCACGGAGCGGAACTCGAAGTGGCGGGAGGCTCCCTCGACGCTCAAGGGGGCGTGGTAGACGACTCGGACCTGGTGGTTTCCGCGGCCTCGGGCCAGGAAGCGGATGGTGTCTTCCTTCTCGTAGACGGGGGCGGCCCTCCCGTCCAGGGTGACCTCGGACAGGACCACTCCCGAGGGCAGGAGGGGGATTTCCTGCCAGCCTCCAGCCTGGAGGTTCAGGTCCACCCGGCCGTCGACCACCACCCACTCGCGACCCGCCTCCAGCGAGTAGCGTCCGTTCGAGAAGAGGTGGGTTCGAGGCGGAAACGCCGCGGAGGAGGCCGGGGTCGGCGTCGGGGCGATCAGGCGCAGGTACTCCTCCAAGGGAAGGGTGACCGAGCCTCCTGGCCCGGTTTCGGCGCGCAGCGTCGAGGTGGCCAGCAAGCACAGGGCCAAGGCCAGCAGGATCCGGGTCTTCATGCTTCCCCTCCTTGTCCGCGCAGCCGCGAGAGCAGCCAGGAGCGGTTCCGATAGAGCCAGCAGGCGACCAGCAGGTAGAGCCCCCGACTGGCCCAGAGCAGCACCAGCTCCAAGAGGACTCCCGAGGCCCATCCCCGGATCACCCACAACCCGACAATGGCCGCCAGGAGTGGCTCCAGACCCCGCTCACGTCGCATCTGGGGCCAACCCTGCCCCAGGGTCAGACCCAGAACCAACAAGCCACCCAGGATCTTCAAGAGGGGCGAGGCGTAATGCAGGAAGATCTCCGGGACCTCCTGGTCGGTGACCACCAGGCGGGAAAACTGGAGGGATTGTCCTCGGGCGGGGATGTTCAACTTCACCGGCAAGGTGCCCCGGCTGGCTTGCTGGACCATGTCGGAGACCTGTCCGGAGTGGAGGACTTCGTCCTGGGAGACCTCCTGGCGCAAGGCCTTGCTCCGGGCCAGCCCGGCGCCGGGGGCCATCGGGCCAGCGGCGCTCGAAGACCTGATCTCCCCCCCCACGGGCTCATGGATCAATCCCGGGCGCATGTTGCTACCTACATGCCAGATCCATTCGTCCAGGGGCAGGTAGAGCGTCCAGTTCAGCACCGAACAGGGCATGTCAACCTGGGGTGCCTGGAGGCGTTGCCGACTCAGCCAGGCCGAGACTCCTGGCTCCTGGACGTAGGTCAGCTCCACCGGGAAGGTGGTCTTCCCCTCCTGGCCCGAGGCCACCAGGGGAAGACGGATCTCGCCCTCGGCCCCCTGCACAGGCCGGGTCGGGTGGCCGTCCAAGGTGGTGGTGAGGATGGTGGCGCCCTCGGGCAGCCGGATATTCAGGCTCTGTTTGAGGTTGTTGCGGATCTTCCAGGTCCAGGAGGTGACCAGCTTCCCATCCCGGGTCACCAGGGTCAGCCCCGAAGCCTCGTCGACGGCGGCCGAGAGCACGGGCACCTCCTGACCCTTGCGGCTGGTCAGTTGGATCGACCAGGGCTGGCGTTGGAATTCGTAGGCCCGCAGCAGTGCGAAAGAGGCCAGGTCGCGGATCTCAGAGGGCAACTCCGAGACGTCGATCGCCCGGACTCCCTCCAGCTTGCCCGGCTGGATTTCGAGACCTCCCGTCGCTCCCAGGCCGATGGAACCCTTGACCGTCTCGGCGCCGACCACTTCCAGCGCGGGAAGCTTCCAGGTCGAGTCCGCCTTCTCCAGGGGTTGTACCAGGACCAGATTCAACGTGTGGTTTCCGCTCACCGGAGCGGCCAGGCGGATCAGGAGATCCTTGTGACCGGCCTGGATCGACTCCGACCAGCCCGCCAGATTGGCGCAGGCCACCTCTTCGATCTCCACCCCCAGCGGCAGGCGCAAGGTGAAGCGGTCCACCTCGTTGCGCAGGATCTCCATATCCAACCGGACCTGACAGTGGACCTCCGTCTCCGAGACGGTCACCAGGTCGTACATCCGGGTGCTGAGGCGGGGCTTCTCCCGGTTCGCCTTGCCGCGCAGGGCGGGATCGGCTCGGCGGGGGGTCCACGAGAAACAGACCTCGCCGGCCCCTCCTCCGGGAATGGCTCCTCGCGCCAGGGTCCGGGTCTTTTCATCCTGCCGGGTCAGTGGCAGGGCGGGGGAGGTCTTGATCTCCAGGTCCCGGTCGGGGACCACCAGCAGGAATCCCGAGACCGAACTGACTGGAGTCTTCAGGATCACGCTGCGGGTGGCTCCCGAAAGCTGGACCGGCAGGTTCCATGTGGCTTGAAGCTTGTACGAGCCCGGGCGATCGACGGGCAGGAAGAACTTTCCGTCCTTGCGGTACAGAGCCAGGGAACTGCCATCCAGTCGGGCTTCTTCCAACACGACGTCGGCGGGCAGCAGGGGGATCTCCACCCAACCGGGCTGATATACCTGAAGGTCCAGCGTTCCCTGAACCTGCGCCCAGCTAGGACGGGCCTGTATCCGGTAGTGCCCTCGCGAGAACAGGAAGGGAAGCGGCACGGTCGACCCCGTCGACCCGGTCGAGGAGGGTTTGGGTTTGCGGGTCAGTTCCAGGAACGTCTCCAAGGGCAAGGTCACCTGCCCCTGGTCAGGCGGCACCGGTTGGTCGGCGACGGCCGGTGGCCCCCAGGTCAGCAGCAGCACCAAGAGCATGACGCTCAGCAGATGCCAGAATGAGAGCCGCATTCTTCACCTCCGGGGTCCCTGAATACGCCACCTGCCGTGATATTCGGCCGCCCATCCCCCACCCACACCTTCCTGGCATCCAGACCCACCTACGCCCTCCCCACTCCAGTCGACAGATTCAGGGGGTCCGGACCTTCAAGATGGGTCGCCAGATCAGGCGGGAATATTTCTCCTCGGGGCGGAGGCTCCCTGGCTCTCCAGCAGGCAGCCTCCTGCGACGATCCGGGCCGAGGTCACCCGGTCAAAGATTCTCTTGGCTTTCTCGAAGGGAACCGTCCCCTCCGGCAAGAAGGGACCTGCCTCGTGGAAACTCGCAACCTTGTTCTGATCGGCACCGGTGATCTCAACGACATGCGGATGCTGGCTGCACTATTGGAAGGCAACGAATACGATGTCGCCATGGCCAGTAATTCCGGCACCCTCCGCGAACAACTGCGACAGCGCCAACCCAGCCTGATCATGGTGGATGCCTACCTCCCCGGGGTGGATGTGGCCGACATCCTGCACGCCATGAAGTCGGACCCGGACATGGCCGAAATCCCCGTCATCGGCATCGTTCCCGCCATGGATGTGGGGCTTCGCCAGACCCTGTGGCGCTCGGGCGCTGACGATCTGGTGGGTCGCCCCTTCGAACCCGACGAGATCCTGCTCCGTCTCCGAACCGCCCTGGAAGCGCGCCATCAGGCCCAGGAGTCGGCCAACCTCGAGACGCTGCTCTTTTCGGTGGTCTCGGCCTTCGAGGCGCGCGAAGAGACCAAGAAGGGCCACCCCGAGCGGGTAGCCCGGATGGCTCGGCGCATGGGCGAGCGAATGCAGCTCTCCCCGGCCGATCAGGAGGCCCTCTACAAAGGTGGAATCCTGCACGATATCGGGATGATCAAGGTGCCCAAGCACGTAGTCGACAAGCCCGGGGCCCTGACCTCCGAAGAATTCGAGCTGATGAAGCTGCATACCGTCTGGGGAGAGCGCATGTGCCGTCCGGTCCAGTCTCTCCAGCGGGTCCTGCCCATCATCCGTCATCACCACGAACAGATAGACGGGAAGGGCTACCCGGATGGTCTGGCCGGAGAGCAGATCCCGCGGCTGGCCCAAATCCTGGCCGTAACCGAAGTCTTCGATGCCCTCTCCTCGGATCGGCCCTATCGCCCCCGCATGAGCCGCCCCGAAGCGCTGCGCTACCTCAACGAGTATGCCAGCCGCAACTGGCTGGACACCGGGATCGTGGCGCAGTTCCTGAAGATGGTCGACGAGGAGGGCTGGCCGGAGATCCCTCCCCTGAAACACGAGAGCCTGAACCTGGACAATTCCGACACCCCGGGGGGAATCCGAGACAAGAAGACCCCGGCCTGATCCCCCGACCAGGCGGAGCCCTACCGAACTGAGAGCCCCAGCTCCTCGCAGTGCGCATGGTCGGGACCCGGGATAATCCAAGGAGCCGTTCATGCTGCAAACCGCCCTTCCGGGCCTGGCCGACCGCGTTCGCGAGGCCCGGGAATACGCCCTGTCCAGGGGCCTCTTGAAGTACGATGCCCAGGGCCAGGTGGTCCACCTACCCTTCACGTTGACACCCTGGCAGGCCCCGGAGCACTTCGTCCAGCAGTTGCACTCGCTGGCCGGTCCCTTCAACCGCCTCTACGCCCGGGTCAGCCACGACCACGACTTCCTGCGCCAGACCCTGGAGCCGGCCGCCCGCACCGATGAATTCGTCTCGCGGATGCTGGCCTGCCTGCCCGAGGATCCTCCCGAGCGGCCCGAACTCTTCCTGACCCGCAACGACTTCATGCCCTTGCAGACGCCGGAGGGGCCCTCACCGCGCCAGGTGGAGATCAACATGATCGCGGCCTCGCTGGGCCCGGCCTCGCAGAAGGTGAACGACCTGCAGCGCTTCCTGTACCGTGAGGAGGATCTGGGGAGACGGATCCTGCCGACCCGCCCCGGAGACGAGCAGATCCGAGTGCTGGTTCAGGCCTGGAAGCTGTTCGGAGACCCGCAGGCCAGGATCCTCTTCGTGCTGCCGCCCGGCGAGATGGGGGTCTTCGACCAGCTCACCCTGGCCAGCGACCTGGTCCTGGAGCACGGGGCCCCCATGCTGCGCTGCACCATGGAGGAACTGGGCCGCGAGGGCGAGATTCGGGGTGGGGACCTCTGGTTCCGCGGCCGTCGGGTGGCCATGGGCTACTTCCGGGGAGGCTATGCTCCTGCTCACTACGAGGGCGAGTACAGTTGGAAGGCCCGTCGCCTGTTGGAGGCCTCCACGGCCATTTCGGTCCCCTCCATCCCGGCCCAACTGGCGAACATGAAGATGGTGCAGGGGCGGTTGACCTCGCCGGAGGTACTGCGCCGATACCTGCTGGATTCGGAGGCCGAAGCCGTGG
>JAAZKF010000224.1 GCA_012799975.1 Burkholderiales bacterium | reverse complement strand
GCAGCCAGTAGTGCTCCTCTCCAAGGGCGGAGTGCAAGAGGAATAGTGGGCTCCCCTGGCAGAATTTCACTTTGCGGATGGAAAGTGAAAAACCCGGCCCCCATTTTTCACTTAAGGTCAAGTAGGGCACCCGAATTTTCTCTCTGCCAGGCAAAATAGCAAATCCGGGCCGGACTTCTTCACCTGGGTACAACCAGACCCGGAGTCTCCTGGCCACGATGAGCTGATACGCGAAGCCCCCTGGCAACCACCTGGGGGCTCGCTGGGGACGGTATCAGTGAGGGTAATCTATCTCTGGTTGGGTAGGCCTCTGGCTTCGCGTTCCAGGTCGCGCCAGTCTTTCACCTCGTCGATGTCCGGGCCCATATCCATGATCAACCCCTGGCTTTCCATCTCGCGGATTTCCGCTTCCAGTTGCGCCTGCTGTTCGTGCAGGGTCTTGGCGATCTCATCGAAGTCAATGTCAGACAGGGTTGTACCTCCGCTCCCCGATATAATACCCGGCCCGGTCTCCAGCTCAAGGCCGACCAGGCGGATGGCAGGCCGGCTCCAGACCCAGAGATTGAGCCCCGCCCCAGCCGGCCACTTCGGAAGCCCGGCCGCGTCCTACCCACTATCTGGCGCCAGGTCCGTGGTGACATTTTGTGGCACCCTCAGGGGATAAGATCCTCGCAGACACCTGCTGGCCCAGCCCCTTGGTGGCAACCTGCAGACGGGAGCGCATGCATCGGGGCCAGGACAGCCTTCATCCAGACCCGGGATCACCAGCGCTATAGCCCCTCGGGAGCCGTGGCCGCGCGGGGTTTCGAACTCCTGGGATGGGAGGTGGTGGTTCGCAGGGGTCGCCGTCGAGAGGCCCGATAGGGGCTTGTCCAGGTTCGCACTCAACCGCTTGTTGGCGCCCCTGGCCAAGAGCCTGCCCCGCTACCTGACGTGGGAAGGACAGCTGGAGGCCGCCTTCCGGGAATTGGACCGGTTGCTCGACCTGTTCTGGGCCCTGGCCGAGGTCTCCCCGGCGGTGCTGGGCCTGGACAAGGCGGGAGGCGTGGAGAGTGGCAAGGCTTTGCGCCTGCGTTTCGTGAACACCGAGCACAAGGTGAACCGCCGCAGGCTCTACCTGGGGCCGGCCCTGCAGCAGACGCTGTATGTGGCCAGCCTCCTGGCGGCCTCCAAGCTGGGTGCGCCCTATGTGGCCCTGGACGCGCCTCCTTCAGGGCAGGGTCCAAGGCCAAGGCCCGCGTGCGCCCTATGTAGCCCTGGACGCGCCCCCTGAAGTCGAGTGGTATGACGGACTGCCCCTCATCTACTCCGAAGCCGTGGAGGACGAGACGCGCCTCTACGAGGCCGGCTTGACCTCGGCCGAGTCCGCCATCATGCGTGTGCAGGAATGGTCCAGGGAGCAGGCCCAGGAGGAGTTGGAGCGGATCCGCGCCGAGCGTGCCCGGGAGCCGCAAGCGAACCTCGGGCTGGAGGACCTGCTGAACGGAGGCATCCAGAACCAGGGCCTGACCGAGAATGCCGGGGCCTGACCTGCGCCTGACCATCGAGGAGGTCGCGCGCGAACTCGCTGGCCTGGACTACGCCGCGGCTCAGCGGTCCCTGCAGTCCGTCTATCGCCTGGCCTGGCTGAACCTGATGCAGGAGGT
>JAAZKF010000223.1 GCA_012799975.1 Burkholderiales bacterium | reverse complement strand
TGGTGGGGTCCTGGCCCGCCGAGACCACCGCGCCGTCGCCGTTGCCCCCCTGACCCAACCGGCACTCCCAGGCGTGGTCCCGACAGACCTGCGCGAGGCGCGAGTCCAGTTGCCTCCGAAGAGCCCCTGTAAGCTCGCTCAGGGGCGCATGGGGCCAGGCGGACTCCTGGGCAAACCGGGCCACGGCCTGGGGAATCAGCGGGAGGACGCCTTCGTGCCAGAGCAGGCGGTTCCAGGTGGTCTTGAGTGCCTCGGCGTTCGAGACCGGTTGCGGCGGAATCCCCCCCTGGCCGAAGTCCACCTGCGACCGATCGGGGGGCAGGAAGTAGTAGCCGTGCAGCAACAGGTCCACCTGGCTGTCGATGGCCAAGGGAACCGTGGCGAAGGGTTCTCCGACGGGGAGGAACGAGGTGTGACGCAAGCGCAATTCGCCCGCGCCCGGTGCCTCTTGCCTGACGGTCAGGTAGGCGCCCCCGTGGGGTTGGTTCTTGTCGGGGCTCTGGACCGAGTCGTCGTCTTCCATCAGCATGATGGCGGGCTGGGGCCAGTGGGGACTGTCTTTCAGGGTCCGGAATTCCTGGTGGTCCAGGACTTGCTCGCATCCTCCGAAAGGAAGCCTGGCGCTGTTGCCATTCTGGGCTGAACCACGGGACACATGCAGCGTTCCCTGGAGCACACCCATCTGTCTGGGCTTCAGGATTCCAGGGAAACCAGAACGCCGAGCTGCGGGATCGAGTTCCAGGCGGGCCACCTCAAAGGGCGTCGAAGCGCTGCCTTCGAGTCGCACCTGCCGGAACTCCCTCAGGTGCCGGAGCAGGGGAAAGACGACCGAGAGTTCCGTGCCCAGTTCGTCCCACCATCGCTGGATTTCGCTTTCGTCGTCGCCAGCGAAGACGCTGGCGATGTGCATTGCGTTGCCCTTGGGGTCCTTGGGACAATGCCCTTGGCTTCGGAGCGGCAGCCAGACGAAGAACCAGCGTTGCCAGTCCCCAGCCAGTTTCTGCAGACGTTCCAGCATGAGTTCCCCATGGTGCTCGGCCAGCGAATTCCAAGCATCATAATGGGCGCTGAGACGGGCGTGGTGCATTCCCGTCCAAGGGTTCAGCAGATCGAGGTAATCCTGCTCGCCGGTGTCCTCGACGCTGGAGGCTCCGAAGAAGAAGGCCTCGCAGAAGTGGAACACGCTTTTCAGTCCCAGCCCGAACTTGCCGATGGCCTCCTCGTCCAGGACCTTTCGCCCCAACCCGAGGCGTCGGATCGCTTCCCGGTCGGCGTCCCGGAACCGCCCGTCGTTCATGAGGACCAGGCTGGGCGCCTCCAGCAGGGGGTGCCCTGCATCGGGGAGGCCAGGGGCCACGGCCAGCAGCACTCGTTCGGCTCGGCCATCATCGGCATTCTGCACGAGTTCCCGGATGACGGGGAACCCTTCCTTGTATCCCGACAGGTTGGCCTGGACCTGTCCGATGAAGGCCAACGGGTCGGCCGTGAAGCCTTTGTTGCCTGAGCCGAAGCCCTGCTTGGACGTTCCGATGGTCATGGTTGGCGAGTTCCCTTCCCTGATGGTGCCAAAGCGATGTTCAAGATAGACCGGAGAACAACAGGTCTCATAGCGCTATCATCAATGCCTGGGGTGACACCAAGTGTCATCGGACCTGGGGGCCGCGGCTTGAGGTCATATCCGGTCACCCTTCCCTCGGCGAAGCAGTGCGGGCCACGGTGACCTTGGCTCTCTTAAGCTTTGGATCGAAGCGCCAGGCCGCGAGGCCGCAATGATTCGTGCCGTCGTCGTCCATCAGGCCAGCTCGACGGAAAAACGCGGCGATTCCGCTGACGTATCGGCGAGATCGGTTGAATCGAAGCGACTCTTCCTTGCCGTCGATCCAGACGACCAGGCGTTCGCTCGACTCGGGGAGCTGGTTCAGGATATTCCCTGGCAGCGGAAGGATCATCGAACGCACGTCGTTGCGGCTGATTCTGGTGGTGTATGCCTCCGGGAACGCCTCATCGTCCGGGCTTCTCGCATGCCCCGCTTCGGGGGTGGTGCTGGAGAGGGGCGAATCCAACTCGATTTGTCGGAGCAGGCGGTCTGGATTGAAGACCGGTCTGAACTCGACGCCCAGGGCGTGCCGGACACAAAGCTCGACGAGTCTGTCGCCGTCGATCAGGATGACGGGGCGGGACGGGTCTTGCTCCAGGAAGTCCAATGCCGATTTTGTGAACCGACCTGTGGTGATGAAGATCCCCTTCTCGGGGGGGACCAGTATGCCGCGAAGAGCCCGCACAGCCTGGATGGTCACCGACAAGCCGGGTTTGCAGCGCTTGGCCTGGATGCGGTATGTGATGCTGTCTGCCGCGGAAAGGCCTTCGACCCCTTCCCGGGTGCATACCAGGTCGATGCCTCCGTCCCCCGGTCGACCGGTTACGACCACGTCTCCGAGGCCCATGGCCTCCAGGAGGGCACGGCAGAGTCTTTCGAAATGGCTGCCCGTCGTGCAGAATTCATAGATCCCCTCCAGCAGGGTCTGGCCCTCGTCGTGGGATTGCGACGGAGGACGAGGGCTCATCGGGACCTGCGGGAAATGGCGCCTGGAAGGGGCACTCGGGGCAAGATCTCCTTCATTTCCAGAACCTCCCTTGTAGGCGTCCGGGGTCGTGGACTTTGTGGCGATGGAGCAGCAATTCGAAGTGCTTGACCTTGGCCAGCAGGATGTGGGGGCGTGTGGCCTGGTTGCGCCCGCCCCGGGTCTACATCGCGATGAGCCGTGAGCCGGTCGCGCGAAAAGTTGCTGGCGACACGTTCCGTGTAGGTGATAGAGTTGATGGACATGGGAGGGCGGGGCTCAGGCTCCTTCTATGGGATACCAGCGACGCAGGGTCTGCGCCAGGAGTTTGAAGGCGGGGTCCTGGCAACGGTGGAAAGGGGCGTGGCGGGCCACTTCCCGGTGCAGGGCCGAAGAAAAGTGGATCTTCGTCTGTCTGAGCGCCCACTGCAGGGCACCCTTGGGGTCCGGGGGCTTGGTCTGCCGGGCTGGCCACCAACCGTTCGCCTCCAGCCGGGAACGCAGGGACTGCACACCGTGTTCCCGGTTGAATCCGACAACTCGTTCAACGGAGGGGTCGTCCTGCCAGATCCAGACCTCGAGTTCCGGATCCAGCACCACAACCTCGAAGCGCTCGGCAGGCCAGACTGCCTCCATCCTGCGGCGGAGCTTCTCTCGGATAGCCCGCGGCTTCGGAGCGCCCTCCCAGGTCGCGTCCAGCATGAGCACGGCGTGGCGGTGGGTGAAGGAGTAGGGCTTCAGGAGCTCGGCGCCGCGGCGAAAGACTCCCGGGTCGTTGCCTTCGCGCTCCACCAGGAGTTCGAAGTCGAACGCGCCGATCCCAAAGGTCTCGGAGAAGTCAGGACGGCCCAGAAGCCCGCGCACGACCTGCTCCATCGTGCCGTCCGCCACGAGAAAGACACAACCACGAGTCGGGTCGCTCAATCGAACACCCCCGCGGCGAACAGGGTCCCCAGGCTGGACTCGCCCTTCCAATGCTGCAGGACCGGATGCTGCTCGCCGGGCGTGGCCACGACCCCGCCCTTTGGCGTCACGTGCAGGGAAAGGATGTCCCGCAACACGGTCTGCGCCACCACCAGGGGCGACTGGGTCGTTACCAGCACCTGGGAGCCGTACGCCGAGCCCAGCGACTGCATCACGGTCTCGATGGCTCTGGGGTGCAGGCCCTCTTCGGGCTCCTCGACGGCGATCAGACCGGGCAGGGCAGGAAGGTAGGGGAGCAAGGTCAGCGCCAGCAGCCTCAGGGTCCCATGGGAGAGGCCGCTCGAGGTGACCTCGTAGCCGGCTCGATACCGCAGCCGAAGGTAGGCGTGGTGGTCCTCCTCGCGCACGACAGCCCGCACGGCCTCGACATCAGGCAAAGCCGTCTGCACGTGGGCCTCCCAGCGAAGGAAGGACTCGCGGTCTTCCTCCCATAGCCTCTTCGCGAGCCAGGGAAGGTTGGACCCGTCCCGCGAGGGCGAGGCGGGCTGGCCGGGAGGAGACGGCCGCCGCATCCGGCGCCAGTCCGGCTGATACAGGAGGACGCCCCTGGTCAGGTGGTCCCGGAACCAGAGGGCAGTGGCGAAAAGGCGATGGTCTGCCGGCAGGTTGGAGAGCGCCGTTCGATCCGGCGGCAGTTCGAACCGGAACTCCTGGTCGGGAGCGTCGCCGCCGGCTCCATAGGGCTCCGAGCGGAAGACGGCGGCCCCGTCCCTGCCGCGGGTGAGGAGTTGCTGCTCAGTAGGCCCCCCCCCCTGGTCGTATCCCTCTACCGGCAGCACGATCAGGAGCTCGTTCGCGATGATCAGCCGGTCGGGCGGTTGGAGCTCGAAGGTAAGCTGATAGAGCAATTCTCGCCCGGGCTGCGCGTTGCGATCGACCACCTCATCGGCCGCGGCCGGGGGCAGATCAAGCTTTGACGGGGCCAGCGCTTCCACTTCAAGCGTGAACTGAGTGCCCTGGCCTCGATGCAGCAGCTCCAGGAGCGCTTGGGCCCGGGGAGCACCCTCACCCCGAGTGGCTCCGAGGAACACCTCGCTGCAGGTTTGAGGGCCGGCCAGGTCGCCCAGGAGCACCAAGCTGTCTAGCAGCGTCGATTTGCCCGAGCCGTTTGGGCCGACCAGCACCAGGTAGCCGCCGAGCGTCTGGTCGAAGGCGTCGAAGCATCGGTAGTTGTCGAGGCGGAGGCGGGTCAGCATGGTGGCACTCCTGACCTCGGGCTCTTCGATGAGGATCCCGGTGTCTCGCTCGAGAGCTGCCCCTTCCCCCTCTTCCTTTGCGTCGCATTCTCCTGTGCGGCTGCGCTCGCGCGACAAGTACGCGAAAGGCTGATGAAGCGCCCCTGCGGCATAGGCGTGTCTCGGGTGTCCGCAATGCACCGAAGCGAGTGCATCTGCGCGTACAACCTGGAGTCCATCCGCAACGTCATTTTTCCTCTGGGTGCCCTCTCCACTCCCATGCGCGTCTTTCCTCGTCAGTTTCCTCGATCGGCGTCAGGCGTCCTTGCCGCTCCCAAGCCAGATCATCGATTTCCCGAAACAGGTCCATATGAGGGTTGTCTTTCGCCCTCTCGCTGGCCCTTCGTACCAACTCGCGATACCGGTCGTATCCGATCTCTAAGAGGTGGCCTATCACATTGAAGTCGTCGTGACCGACGGCGACTGCCACGCGCGTGGTGTCGTAGTAGAGTCCGTTGTATCGCTGTATAATTTCATAAGACGTTTTGATCGTGTCCCGCAGGACGCCAATCTGCACAGAATGCGATGGAGGGTCCTCCGAAGAGACCATCTTCTTGTCCAGATGGGCAATTAATTGATCTCGCCAGCCCTTTAGGCTATTGAGTTGCGATCGCAGGTCCTTTAGGCGCTTGCAGTCATCCTCAACCAATTTGATTACCGTACGAGCATCCCGAGCAGGGCACTGGTCTCTTCTGGCTTTGACATTATTCAACAGATACTCGAGATTGACTCCGCTGTGTTTTCCCGGTTTCTCCAGGAGTATGGCCGCGTGTAGGATAGTCGCCCGCAAATGCGCTCTCAAACACGGTCCAACGAAGCCTTCTGAGCCTTGTTTTAATTCAGGCCTCTGAAGAAAGAATCTGCCGATCTGCCTCCATGCATAGAGGTGCGACCAAGCAGAAGTGACCTGATCGTTCAATGCTCTGATAATCTTCTTGAGGTCTGGAGGGTTGTCGGTCATGGCTGGCTCCATAATAACTCGTCTCGAGTTGGACGCGGCAGCAACTGTCCGTCAGTTGGACGGCTTCATTGTCTTCTCTTGGGTGGCCTTCGGTTGTATGAATCTACGCAACGCTGCACATAGTCGGGGTCTTGACTGATCCGATTCTTCAGGCGGTTCAGACAAGCTTCCGAATAACCGTGCGTTCTGGAGATCTCATAGTGGTAGTGGAACTCATTGTTTGCCGATTTGAATTTCTCTCTCTCGATCATTGCCAGCATCTCGTGATTGGAGAACTCCCGGTGGAAATGCTCGCTCAATAGCATTCTAAGATCCTTCAACCGATAGCGGAAGTCCTTGCTCACGTCTGTTGGCTTCTTGACAAATATGACCTCAGCGTCCGCTTCGACCGGAAGGTCTGTTAGCGATAGCCGGATATCGTGAGGGCCGGGCTTCTTTGTCAGGACTATCTCATGCCCGAGCGGAAACGCGTAATCAATCGGGTAGCCCTGAATGACCTTTGCTTCCATCTCTTGTGCTTTAGTCAGGATATCCCTTGCATTAGCGCTACCGTAGACCTCTTTCAGGTGCACCGGATTCAGGGGAGGCGGGGTCAGGACCAGTGACATCAAACTGAGCGTCTTTCCGGACACCAAAGCCTCGTCACAGACACTCAAATACCGTTTGGCAAAATTTAGAACTCCTGACTGGAAAAGAAGAGACGCAAGAGGCTGCAGTTCCCGCATAAGCAGGTGCGTGGATTCGTCCCGCAATTCCTGAATGTCCGCAAGGTTCTGGCGGACTGGCGAGTTTTCGGGGAAGAGCGCCTTCAGGCAGTCGTTAAAGCCGATAGTTTCTCTTCTCTGCCGGTTCAACTTTGCTGGGCGAAATATGGAGTCGGGGGCGCGTTCCTGTAGTTCCGCCTTCATGAGTTGCTCCCAGGCCGTGCAGAAAATCTGGGTGAAGGAGTCCAGCCTGTTGGCGAGGGTCGGTCGGTTGTAGATTTCCAAAGCCAGGAGCATGTTCTCCCTGGCCTTCGCCACCAAGGCCCGGGCCAGGGGGTCTCGGAGCTTCATCGGCGTTTCGCGGCGACGCCTGCTTTGAGAAAGCAGTCGTAGAAAACCCTGCTCTTCAAGGTCCCTGATACCCGTCACAGAATATGCTCCTCTCTCAGCAAAGTGCAGGTGAGAGCGTAGCATCTTGGACACATAGGTCCGAACGGTCGACGTCTTCCAGCCAGTAGCAGCCACGATATCCTGGATGCTGACAAGGCTGCCTTCCTTCTCGCTTGCGATGAGAAGCTCGCGAAGAGCTGCCTGTCCGGGTTTGGCTGTCAGAGGTGGTCTCATGGACGGTGCCCCGAAGCAGCCGAGCTAGAGGTCAGCTCAGTCCGTGTGGAACGGTTTTGACCTTGTGTGGTGATCTGGATCTGCAGTTGAGTCTCGTTCACTCTAATTGCCCTCTTTGCCCGCCTCATCGCTCGTGTTCCTCGAACAGCCACCCCTGGTCCCGGCCGCGGTCGGCGGCGCGGGGCAGGTCGTGGGCGCCGGTGGGGCCGTCCGCGGTGGGGGTGCCCTCGCGGGGGGGCGGGCCGCCTGGCGAGGGCGGCGGGCCCGGCTTTCGGGGTTGGCTTCCGGTCCCCGAGGGGCTCGTGTCGCTGTTGTGGTCGAGGCTTTGTTTCAATCGGCGGTACTCCAGGTCGCCCAGCAGGTTGCGGGCGTGCAGTTCGCACTCGGCCCAGGAGTCGGCGGCCGACTGCTGCAGTTGGAAGGGGTAGAAGCGCTCGCCCATCTGGGAGCGGACGGGTTGGGGCGTCCGGGCGCGGTCGTCGTGGCCCAGGCCCAGGTCGGCAAGGGTCAGGGTCTCGGGCAGCATCCAGCCGTCGCCGTCGTTCTGGTTACAGAAGGCCTCGATGCCCCGTTGGCGGTCGCCGCCTTGGGCGCGCACGGTTTCCTGCAGGTCGCGGAAGGCGGCCAGGGTCAGCACGGTGTGGCGCAGTTCGGGCGGGCGGTCCTTGTCCACGCGCCAGAAGCCCTTGGGGTCCAGGGTGCGGGTGAAGGCGTTCTGGGTGCTGCCCTCCACCGGGTGGTCGCAGTCCCGCAGGATCCAGGCCAGGTCGCCCTGCTCCAGGCCGTACAGCAGCGCCACCACGGCGTCCAACTGGCAGCGCAGGCGCAGCCGCTCGTGAGGGGTCAGGGCCCAGAGGCGGCGCCAAGGGTGAGTGGGGGGCAGGTATTTTTTACTGAGCAGCCAGTAATGTGGTGCTGTAGGGCCAAGGACATTCAATATCAGTGCTGCTCTGGATAATGCATCCGGAGCAATTCGGCGGGGCGGAAGCGGGGTTTCCTCCAGGTAGTTCAGTGTGAGATGCAGGCCGCCGAGTCGAACGCGAAGTAGTGTGTCGAAAGCGAATGAATTAAGTATGCTGGATAAGAGAATCTGTGGCTGTAGAGAATAGGGGCGTACGTGGAGCGTCGGAGCCGAATGACCGCAAGGGTAGGGCGGTGTGATAGCGGCATAGGTTGTTCTACGATTGGTTGCCGAGCCCACATCCATGATTACGACTTTTGGCTGGGTCACGTCCGTTGTGCCGCTTGAAGTATCAGCACGGCCCATCAAATACTGCGGCTC
>JAAZKF010000222.1 GCA_012799975.1 Burkholderiales bacterium | reverse complement strand
GAGCTGGCGTGGCCGGAGGCGTCAGGGTAAGTGGAGCGGGCGTGGCCGGAGGCGTCAGGGTAAGTGGAGCGGGCGTGGCCGGAGGCGCCAGTGTCAGTCGGGCCAGGCGCGACAGCTCCTGGGCCAGGAGCTGGGCGGACGGAGGGCGCGTGTCCGCGGACTTGGCCAGGCAACTCAGGATGACCCGGTCGATCTCAGGCGGGATTTCTGGGCGGAGCATGCTGGGGGGGACCGGGGCCTGGTAGACCTGGCGGTGGATCACCTCGGCCACATACTCGGAGCGGAAGGGGGTCTGCCCCGTCAGCATTTCGAAGATCACCAGGCCCAGGGAATACAGATCCGTCGCGGGCTCGACCTGTCCCGGGCCGAGCTGCTCGGGGGCCATGTAGTCCGGAGTCCCCGGCATGAACCCCGTCCGCGTCACCCGCGAGCCTCCGGCGGCTCGGGCGATTCCGAAGTCGGTCACCACCACCTGCCCGAAATCGTCCACCATCAGGTTCTCGGGTTTGATGTCCCGATGGATGACCCCGCGCTGGTGGGCGTGGCTAAGGGCTTCGGCCACCTGGGCTCCCAGGCTCAGGGCCAGGGGGATGGCCAGGGGAGCCTCCCGGTCCAGCAGACAGCGCAGGTCCTCTCCCTGGGCCAGTTCCATGACCAGACAGGGGCCGATCTCAGGTTCTTCCCAGTAGTCCAGAAGTCGTACTATGCGGGGGTGTTCCAGGGAGGCGATGACCCGGGCCTCGTGACGCATTCGAGTCAGGAACTCGGGGTCCGCGGTGAACGGGCCGAAGAGGAACTTGATGGCCACCTCTCGATCCTGGCCTTCGGGGATGGCCGAGAAGACCGCCCCCATCCCTCCTTGACCCAGACGCTCGCGGATCTGGTAGCGGCCGATGGTCCTTCCCTCAAACTTGAACACCACTGAATTCTATCATGACCGGACCGTTCCAGGGGAAACACAGTTCAACCTGAATCCGCTGTCTGGCGTGAGAACCGAAGCCGTCCAGGCGCGCCTTTAAAACCGGGGCCAGGGCTTCGGGCCCTGGCGGCATCCTTCGGCGTCGGGGTGGTTGGGGGGGGCGGCAACCGGGATCCCCATCTCCCGCCCCAGGATTTCGTGCGGCCGGTGGGGCTTGAGGGCCTGAGGATCCCCGGGGGATCCGGGTTCATGCCAACCTGGCGGTAGATTATACTACAGAGCATGGAGTTCGCTGTCGAGTTGCTGGTCGGTCTGGCGCTGGCCTCCTGTGCAGGCTTGCGGGCCTGGTTGCCGCTGTTGCTGGTCGGTCTTCTGGCACAGCGTGGATACCTGGAATTGCATCCGGGGTTCGCCTTCCTGGGACGCCCGGATGCCCTGGTGGTCTTCAGCACCGCCACCGTGGTGGAGGTCCTGGGTGATAAATTTCCCCTGGTGGACCACTGCCTGGACGCCATCGGAGCAGTGGTGCGCCCGGCAGCCGGGGCCGTGCTGCTCTCAGCCATGTTCGTCTCGATGGATCCCCTCCTGAGCCTCGCCCTGGGGTTGATGCTGGGCGGGGGAGTGGCCTTCACCGTCAACGCGGGCAAGGCTCTGGTGCGGGCCAAGCTCTCGGCTTTGATGCCTGCACATGGGGGGCTGGGCAACTCGGCGGTTTCCCTGGGGGAAGACCTGTTGGCTACCCTGGGTGTGGCCTTGGTGGCCCTGGCCCCCTGGTTGGCCGGCTTGCTGGCGCTCTTCCTGGTGTTGGGCTCCGCCTGGCTGGTGGTGGTCTTCGTCCGGAGTGGGGGGCGGATCCTGGAATGGCTCTGGAAGCGGTCCCGTCGTACCTCGGCCCAATCCTGAGAAGTGCGAAGAGGACCGCGGAGACCCGCGGTCCTCTTCGCATGGGGGCGGCCGACCGATCTTACGCGGAGACCTGGGCCTCCAGCTTCTGACGGGCCACGTCGGCCAGCCGGGCGAAGGTTGCACCGTCGCTCACAGCGAGCTCGGCCAGGATCTTGCGGTTGACGTCCACACCGGCCAGTCTCAGGCCATTCATCATGCGGCTGTAGGACAGTCCACAGGTGCGGGCTGCCGCGTTGATGCGGGCAATCCAAAGCCGCCGGAAGTCGCGCTTCTTGACGCGGCGATCCCGGTAGGCGTAATGCTGGGCGTGCAGGAAGGCTTCTTGGGCACAGTTGACCCGGCGGCTCCGAGCACCCCGGTAGCCTTTGACGGCCTTCATGAGCTTGCGACGCTTCTTCAGCGCAATGGTGGCGCGCTTGACTCTGGGCATTTGAATTCCTCCTACGGCGGAAGGCGCATACCGCCCTCACCACTGTACGGCGCCGGATCCGACACCGGGTTTGGTCCCCTAGAGGTAGGGGATGAGGGCCTGCATCCGCTTGGCATCGGTCGGGTCGACCAGGACGATCTGACGGAACTTGCGCGTGCGGTCGGGCGACTTCTTCTCGCGGATATGATGGCAGCCCGAGAACTGCCGCATCCGCTTCAACTTGCCGGTGCCGGTAACCCGGACCCGCTTCGCTACCGACTTCCTGGTGCGAATCTTGGGCATGGTCTTAGCTCCTTTCGTCTGCCTGGGCCCGTAGGCTTCAGGCCTGTGAATCCTTCAATCTCAAGAAAAAGCTTCGGGCAGAAGGAAGACCGGCTCGTCTCCAAGGCCAAGCCTCCCTCTCCGACCCGAGTCTGACCGTCCCCGGGGTTCGACCGAACATCGTCGCAGGCCCTTGCTTGCCCCGCGCGGCGCGTCGGGGCAAGGTGCACTTCCGCCAGGAGCGAGAAGTTGCGGTTTGCTTGAGGCAAATGAAACCTCTCGCGATGCGACGGGGCGGAAAAGAGCCTTGCGAGGCGACCGTGGGGTTTCCGGCCGGGTTCCTAGGTAGACTTCGGGGCCAGGACCATCACCATCTGCCGCCCCTCCATCAGGGGCTTCTGGAGGATGACGGCCTTTTCGGCCACCTCGGTGAAGATGCGCTCCAAGAGTTTCATCGCCAGGTGGGTGTGGACCACCTCACGTCCCCGGAAGCGGAGGATTACCTTCACCCGATCCCCCTGGTCGATCAGGCGGTTGACCATCTTGGACTTCACTTCGAAGTCGTGGTCATCGATCTTGGGCCGCAGCCGCACCTCGCGGAGTTCCTGGACCTTCCTCCGGGCCCGACTCTCGCGTTCGGATTTGGCCTGTTCGTATTTGAACCGGCCGTAATCCATCAGGCGACAGACGGGAGGGGTGGCCTGCGGGGCGACCTCGACCAGGTCCAGATTGCGCTCGCGCGCCATCTCATAGGCCTGGCGGGTAGGAAGCACGCCCAACTGGGCGCCATCCTCGTCGATGACTCGGACCTCGCGAACCCGAATCTGACGGTTGACTCTGAGCTCCTTCGAAATGTGCCTACCTCGATTGCCGGCCGAAAGGAGGGGCGGGCTTCACACCGGAGGAGCGGCGAGAAGGTCCGGCGCTGAGCCGGACTCTCGGGGCCGCAACCTCTGCTGGCTGCCGGAGGCGCCGCAGGGTGAGAAGCCGTACGCTTCTGCTTTCTGGCCTGTTCTGGGGCCGAGCCAGCCTTGCAGCAGCTCGGTCACGAGAGTATAGCAGTGCCGGAACGCTCCGTCAACATGGATTCAGGCCCCTGAATCCGCCGCCTGGACCCTGGCAACGGCGCGCAGGGAGTCCTCCGGGTGGGACAGGGGCCTCCCGAGCCCGGCTGAGGGGGTGTATGGGCGGCTGTTGATGGTAGCCTCAGGCCGCGGAGGGGCCCTCGGGCGCCAACTGGCCCGCCCGCGGCGATTTTCGGGTATGGCTGCGCCCAGCCTGGCGTTCATCGAGTCGCCAGCCGAGGGTGACGAGCGCTCCGCGACCGCCTCAGG
>JAAZKF010000221.1 GCA_012799975.1 Burkholderiales bacterium | reverse complement strand
TCCAGACCGACCCGTTGAAACTGGAGTAGGTGAACTCGGGGTCCAGTATCTTGGAAGAGGGATTGGTCCATCCCCAGGTCATCTGAAGGCGACCCGCGCCGCTCTCCAGGCGGGGCGACAGGACCAGGCCGCCGTTGGTCTCCGGGGTGGGGAGCACCTCCCAGCGGGTTTCGGCGGTAGCGGTCCAAGTCAACCCCAGGACCAGGACCAGGAACGGCAGCCAGGCGCGCATCAGCATCTTCATCATTCCGAATATTCCTCCAAAGTCTCGGGAGTCTCCCAGGCGGGCGACAGGTCCGAGGATTTGAACGTTGGCTGCCATCCCTCGGTTTCCTGCGGCGGGCTCGGCGGGCAGGTTCCGTCGGAGAAGTCCGGGCCGGCAGACACCAGGATCGATGTCCGAATGCCAGGCGGCGGATTCAGGGAGGGCAGCGGCAGGGAAGCCAAAGGTCGGGGCGAATCTGTCCTGGTCCCTTTTCTTCGGGGGACCCGATGGGTGCGGAGGAACCAGGCGATGTCAAGGGAGTCCCTCGGGGAAGTGACGGCCGTGACCGGTGCAAAGGTCATCCCCCTGCGCCCCGTCCGCAAGGTCCAGACCTTTGACGGTCACTATGAGATGGGCCGAGTGCTCCGCGAACAGGGACGCCTGGATGAAGCCATCCGCGAATGGCAGCGGGCGGCAGCCATGCGGCAGGAGCATCTGGATGTCCGCCTGGACCTAGGTGTGGCCCTGGCCGAGCGGGGTCTGCTGGGCCAGGCCGAGGCCTGCTTCCGAAAAGCCATCGAATTGTCCCCCAGGTGCGTGGAAGCCCACTATTACCTGGGGCTGGCCTTCTTCCAGCAAGGCATGATGGAAAGGGCGGTCCAGGTCTGGACGGGTTGCCTGCGCCTGGAACCCGAGGATTACGAGTTGCGCCTTTCCCTGGCCGAGGCCTATCAGGAGATGGGCAAGTACCGCAAGGCCCTGGGCCAGTTGGACAAACTGCTCTCTTTGAATCCCTACCACCTGGATGCCTTGAATATGAAAGGCCTGATCTTCCTGCAGATGGGTGACGGACAGCAGGCCTTGAGGGATCTGCGCCAGTGCGTGGACCTGGACCCGACCTTCTCCCGTTCCCACATGAACCTGGGGATTGCCTACCTGCAACTGGGCTTCCTGGACATGGCCATCCTGCAGTTCCGCCGCGCCGTGCGCCTGCACCCCAGGAACACCGATGCCTTGTTCAATCTGGGCCAGACCCTGGCCCAACGCGGCGAGCTCGAAGAGGCCCATAAACACCTCTCGCTGGCCGTCGAACTCCAGCCCGGGATGTTGGAGTGCCAACTCCTGCTGGGGAACCTGGAACTCTTCATGGGCCACGACGCCCAGGCCGCCGAGCGTTTTGCAGCGGTCCTGGAGATCTCTCCCCACGACTCGGAGGCCCTGGGTGCCATGGGCGAAATCCATCACCGGGCTGGCGATCTGGAGGAAGCCCGGGAATACCTCCAGGCGGCCCTGGAAAACGACCCCGAGAGCGCCTCGCACCACTACTCGATGGCCCTCCTGCTCAAGGACATGGGCAGACCTTCCCAGGCCCTGGTTCACGCCCGCCGCGCCTCAGAGCTCCATCCGAACAGCGCGGAGTATGAGCTCCTGTTGGGCGACCTTTTCCTGCTGCGCGGCAAGAGGTCCGCGGCGCGGGAGCACTGGGGCCGTGCCTTGAGCCTGGACCCCACCCTCGAACCGGATGCCTTGGACAGGATGGGTACCCGGCGGCGCAAGCGCAGACCCTTCTGAAGCAGGAAATCGGCCGAAGACCGCGGCAGGCACCAGCCGACCCATCGCGAAGGGCCCTCCCCCGGAGCGTCGCCGCCGGCCTCCGGGTATTCCCGCTGCCGGGCGGGACGGGCCCAGAGGGAGGGCGAGAACGCCCGCTCACGAGCCCGTGACGCGCCCGCTCGCGTCCCGGACGCAAAGAAAGGCACACCCCTAATGGAACGTTTCGTCGGCCTTCTCGGGCTCATCACCATCCTCGGCATCGCCTACGCCCTGTCCACCAACCGCAAGGCCATCAGTTTCCGAACCGTGGGCTGGGGGCTGGGCCTGCAATTCGCCTTGGCCTTATTCGTGCTGAAGACCAGGACCGGAATCATTGTCTTCCAGTGGCTGGGCGGACTGGTCACCAAATTGCTGGAGTTCACCAAAGAAGGTTCGGGCTTCGTCTTCGGGCCGCTGGTCACCAACACGGCTCCCGACGGGTCTGCCCTGAACCTGGGCTTCATCTTCGCCTTTCAGGTCCTGCCCGCCATCATCTTCGTCGGGTCGCTGGCCGGAATCGCCTACTATATCGGCCTGATGCAGTTCGTGGTCAACCTGGTGGCCAGGCTCATGGTCAAGACCATGGGCACTTCCGGTGCCGAGAGCCTGTACGCCGTGGCCACAGTCTTCGTGGGTCAGTCCGAGGCGCCGCTACTGGTCCGCCCCTACCTCGAGAAGATGACCCGCTCGGAGCTCAACGCCATCATGACCGGCGGCATGGCCACCATCGCGGGATCGGTGCTTTTCGCCTACGTGGGCATGTTGGGCGAGCAATGGGCGCCCCACCTGCTGGCCGCCTCGATCATGGGCGCCCCGGCCGGCCTGGCCCTGGCCAAGATCCTCTACCCCGAAACCGAAGTGCCGGCCACCGCCGGAGTGGTCAAGCTCGAGTCGGCCAAGAAGGAAGGCTCGATCATCGAAGCTGCCTCCAAGGGCGCCGCCGACGGCATGCACCTGGCCTTCCTGGTGGGCACCATGTTGATCGCCTTCATCGCCCTGATCGCCACCATCAACGGCCTGCTGGGCTGGCTCGGCGGCTTCTTCGGGTATGGCAGTCTGTCGCTGCAGCTCATCCTGGGCTGGATCTTCAGCCCCCTGGCCTGGCTGATAGGCGTGCCCTGGGCCGAGGCCGGGACCATCGGCAGCCTGGTGGGTCAGAAGCTGGTGCTCAACGAGTTCGTGGCCTACTCGGAACTGACCAAGCTGATCCCGCCCCTCTCGGGCACGACCGCCCTGCTCTCCGACAAGGCCATCGTGATCGCCACCTTCGCCCTGTGTGGCTTCGCCAACTTCTCGTCCATCGGGATCAACATCGGCTGCATCGGCGGCCTGGCTCCCTCCCGTCAGGCCGACCTGGCGCAACTCGGCTTCCGGGCCATGCTGGGCGGGGCCCTGGCCTCGTGCATGACCGCCAGCCTGGCCGGCATACTGCTGTAGTAACCCATCCGCCTCTGCAGAGGGGTTGCCAGGAGCCCGGCCGGGGAGAGCCTCGACCGGGCTCCTAGTATATCTCGGGGGCCCACTCCCGAGGGAAGGCCCGCAGCAGATCGGGGTCTACCGGCTCGCCGTGGAAGTAGGTGGCGTAGTGCAGGTGGGGGCCGGTCGAGGCCCCGGTGTTGCCGACCGCGCCCAGGACCTGGCCGGGCTGGACCATCTGCCCCTCCCGGACGTCGATCTGCGAGAGGTGCAGATACAGGCTGGTCAGCCCCTCCCCGTGGTTGATCACCACGCAATTGCCGAGCAGGACATAGTCCGAGCCCACCAAGGTCACCACCCCGCCTGCCGGAGCGACCACGGGTGCCCCGGTCCAGTCCGCATAGTCCAGGCCCCTATGGAAACCCGCCGTTCGGCCGTTGCGCACCCGACGCACCCCGAAGGGCGACGAGCGCGGCCCCTCCGAGGGTTCCTGGAAACTCCCCACCCAACGGGGCCCCGGCTGCAGGTCGCGCAGGGCTGCCAGGACCCGGACCTCTTCGCGGTCGGCCTGGGGGTCGGTGTACTTGGCCTCGTTCGAAGCGCTCATGGTCAGGTACTGGACGGGGCGCCACTTGTTATCGATGCGGATCTTCCTGGTCAACTCGCAGGCTTGGCCGTCAGCGTCCTGCAGGGCCAGCCGCAAGGTCGCCGTGCCCCCAACCGAGGCGTCCAGGGGGACAGCCAACCCCGTGCGCAGCCCGTAGGGTGCGCGGGTCAGGGCTCCGGAGTGCCCGGCCCAGTGCCAGGTCCCCGAGGTGAAACGCCCGGTCTCGACCGAGACGAAAAGGACACCTCCTGGCCAGGTGGTTCCCCGGACGCGCAAGACCGGCTGGTCGGCCCGGGCCGGCAGAATCAAGAGCCCGAGCAGGAAAAGCAGTAACGAGAATCTCTTCATCCAACGCACTTCGACGCCTCCGGACCGGAGCCTACCCCAGGGGCGGGCGGCGGGGGGGCTCGAGGACAAGACCGGTTTGGAAGGTCGGGTTGGCAGGTCCTGCGGGGCGGACATGAAGAAGGTAACCCCGACCCGATACTTCAGCAGAGGAGGACCGACATGTTCGACAAAATCATGGTTCCCCTGGACGGCTCACCCTTGTCGGAGGGAGCCATGGCCCCCGCCCTGGAGATGGCCCGGCGTTTTGAAGCCCAGGTGGTCCTCTTCCGGACCTCCGTCCTGCCGGAACACCTCATGGTCAGCCCGGTCCCGGTCTCACCGGCCACCTACACCGAGATCGAGCAGAGCATCCTGGAGACCACCCGCGAGTACCTCGAAGATATGAAGGACCGCCACCAGGATTCCGGCGTCCCCATCCAGACAGCCGATGCCAGCGGAGAGGCCGCCAAAGAAATCCTGGATTTCGCCCAGTCTCAAGACATCGACCTGATCGTGATGTCCACCCACGGGCGCAGTGGCTTCCAGCGCTGGCTCTTCGGCAGCGTGGCCGAGAAGGTCATGCGCCATGCTCCCTGCCCGGTGCTGGCGGTACGCCCCAAGGAAGAAGAAGAATAGAAGCTGAGGTCAGACCCGAAAGGTCGGGCGCCTGAAGCCCGGCTCAGGTCAGGCGGTCCAACTCGCTGCGCAGCAATTCGCTCTCTGGACTCAGCTCCAGCCCGTCCAGCAAGAGCTGGCAGGCCTGTTTCTTGTCCCCCTTTTGACAGAGCAGCAGGGCCAGCCTCAGACGGATCGACTCGTCCTCGGGGCGTATCTCGAGGCATTCCCGATGCAGGCGCATGGCTTCCTCGGGGCGCCCCCTCCGGGTGAGGACCTCCGCCAGATCCAGGCTTACTTCGAAACCCACGGGCTCGGCCTGGAGGGACTTGCGATAGCAACGCTCGGCATGCTTGAGGTTGGAAAAGGTCTCGGGCAGGACGTAGTGGTACAGGACTCCCAGGCGGTGCCAGGCCTGGGAGGGTGGCAGGCTGCGCCCCATCTCCGCCTTCAGCCATGTCGAAGCCTTGCCGACCAGGTCCCGCATTCCCGAGACGACCACACCCAGAAGGTTCCCCTCCACGTCGAAGCGGCTCACCCGGATCCCGAAGTTGCCGATCTCCCTCTCCAGGATCCAGACCGTTCCCGCGCAGCAGCACACATCGCAAACCCGGGCCAGGCGTCGATTCGTGAAGGGACGGCGGCGCGCGTCATCGCGCCCCAGAACGATCAGCCCCAGGCTCTGGGCCACCAGCAGGTCTCCGTCAGGCAACATGGTGACGGCGTAGGGCGAAACCAGGGGCTCATTGCGGGGTGGTCCCAACACATCCAGGAACCGCCCCCCCGGCTCGAAGCGCTGCAGCCGGTGGAACTGGGTGTCGCAGAGCCACAGCGTCCCATCAGGGTCCAGGGTCAGGCCACGGGGCCCACCGAAGGTTCCCCCGGGCTCACCCATGGACGAAAAACTCAGCGTATGGAGACCCTGGGCCGAAAACTTCTGCAGCCCGTGCACGATGAACTGCTCGCCGCAGGCCACGTAGACGTTGCCCTCAGCGTCGACGGCGACGTCGTTGGGATCCTCCAGGACACCGTCGCGCTCCACCAGTTGCAGCCCTCTGGCCAGATGCAACTGGCGTTCCTCCCCGATGACCCGGGACTTGACCCCTTCGGGATCGAAGACGCGCAACTTCTGACCCACCGGATCGGCCACGTAGAGGAAGCCCCGGTCATCCAGGGTCAGGCCCCCGACCCCTGAAGCCTCGGAGGGCGAGCCGAACTCGATCATCCGGAGGACCCGCCCGGAGAGATCGGTCTGGAAGACCGTCCCACTCACCAGGTCCAGACCGAAGAAGAGCTGATCCTCCCGAGCCAGCAGGCCACCGTTCAAGGGTCAGCCTCCTCTCGAATCCCCTGGACTTACTCCGTCCAGGGTTCGCAACCAGTCCACGGTGGCCTGCCGACCGTGACGGCGTTCGTAAGCGAGGATGCTGCGCCACGAGCGTCCCAGCAGGAAGCGGCGCAGCCCGAGCAGACGACGAGCCTCGGCGTGACGACCCGCTCGCAGCAGCACGTGGTACTCGACCCAACGGGCCATCCCCTCGCGCAAACCGCGACTGCGCCTCAGGACCCCCTTCTCGGACTGCCAGGCGTGGACCAGTTCGTGCGCCAATACCGCGCGAAATCGCGGGCGGTCCAGGCCGGGGACGATCATGATCCTATGGACGCGCCGCTCCCCCAGCCAACGGGGAACATAGCGACCGATATGAGCTTCCGGGGTCGCCACGGCGGCCTTCCATCCGCGCACGGGAGGGCGTTCCAGATTCAACAGGACCGGCTCCTGCAGGCTCAGGCCGAAGTACTGCTTCAGTTCGGACTGCACTTCCTTCAGGACCATCCGGGCCTGGACGAGGTCATTCACCGAGGGGGTCTGCTGAAAATCGGAGGTGATGAAACGGAAATCACTGCGCCCGGTCAGGGCCCGTTCCACCATATATCCCAGCACCGTCAACACCTTGGCGACCACCTGCATGGGCCGATCATACCATACTCACCCAGCCCGGTAATATCGGAGTCCAGGATCCCGGGGCCCAGGCCCGAAGGGGCGACTACGATGCGTGCTCGCGACTTGTTTCTGCTCCTCTCCCTCCTGCTGCTCCTGGCCGGGGCTCCCGGTGCCGTCGAACCCCCGGAACCGCTGCCCACCCCGGCGGATACCACCAGGCTCCCCGCCGAGAATCTCCAGGCCACTTCGAGGGTCCCGCACCCCGAAGGCGTCCCTCTGGACCTGGCTCGTGAAGCAGCCTGGCTGACAGCCCTGGGTCGACTGGCCCGACAAGCCTCCCCCGAGAGCCCGGACTCGGTGCTCCGTGTGGATGCCGCTCATCCCCGCTACGAGCTTCTGGGATGGCTTCTGGAATCGCAGATGGACGTCCCCTCTGCGCCCAAGGGACTGGTGGAGGTGCGTCTGGAGAGCCCGCCCCTCCACTCGCTGGGCCAATCACCTACCGCCCTGGGTCCGCCCTTGAAGGTCGACCTGGACGACGACGGCGAAAACGAGGAGGTCACCGCCGGGCCCGACACCTGCCTGCGCGTCCATCGGGGAGACCGCCTGATCGCCCAGTCCGCCCCCCTGGGCTTCCTGGAGGTCCGCTCGCTCCCCGGGCCGCGCGGCCTGCTAGAGATGGTCCGACTGACCCGCCTCCTGGCCGTAGAGGCCGGCGAACCGGACGGCGCCGGTTGGGCCCGTTTGAAGGTGCACCTACTGCACAGCGAAGCCCTGGGCGGTCGCTGCGCCGGAAGGATGGAGGAAATCCGGGAGATCCGGCTGGCCCTGACCCCTCCCCAGAGCGTTCCCAGCATCGAACTGGCGCCTCCCCAGGACGGAAAGGCCCGAGTTCCCCTGCGTGGACTGGTCCGTGCCCCCCAAGGC
>JAAZKF010000220.1 GCA_012799975.1 Burkholderiales bacterium | reverse complement strand
GGTCTCGCGGTGCGGGGGGTCGTCCCCGACCGGTGCATCTGCAACCTGCAAGGAGAACCCGCCGACCAGACCCTGGTGGGCTTCCAGCCCCGCTGAGCGCTCAGGAACTGCTGGCCAGGAAGTCCTGAGCGTCCTTGTCAGCCCCTCCCTCACCCCGCCAGTCGGGCCTGACTTCGGGCCGAGCCGATCCGGAGCGGCAGGCCCAGGAAGCCAGGCTGCGGAGCTCCCGCGATCCCCTTCACGTTTGCCTGCAGGACGTGCCCCAGGTGCCAGTCGGACGTGTGCAGGATCCTCAAGGCCGCCATCCCTGCCCTCCTGCTCAGAGGGCCCGGGCGTCTCCCTGGGCCGAGACCAGGTAGTCCGCGTAGCCGCCCTCGAAGACCTTCATCCTCCCGTCCCCGAGCTTGAAGACCCGGTTGGTGGCGGCTTTGAGGAAGTGCCGGTCGTGGCTGACCAGGAGGAAGGTCCCCTGGAAGTCCACCAGGGCCTCCAGGAGGATCTCCCTCGAGCGCAGGTCCAGGTGGTTGGTGGGCTCGTCCAGGACCAGGAAATTGACCGGGCGCCCCAGGATCGTGGCCAACACCACCCGGCTCTTCTCACCGCCCGAGAGCACGGAGATCTTCTTGTAGACGTCGTCCCCCGAGAAGAGGAAACACCCCAGCAGGGTGCGCACCTGGTTGACGTTGAGGTTGGGCAGGGCCCCGGTGACCTGGTCCAGCACGCTCTTGGAGGTGTCGAGGAGGTCCAGGGAGCTCTGGCTGAAGTAGCCCATCTCCACCGAGGAGCCCGGCACCACCCGCCCCTCCGTGGGCTCGGCGTGCCCGGCCACCATCTTCAGGAGCGTCGACTTCCCCGCGCCGTTGACGCCCACCACTGCCACCTTGTCGAGGCGCTTCACCACGCCCTCGACGCCCTCCAGCACGCGCTTCGCCCGACCGTCGGGCAGGGGCCAGTCCTTGGCCACGTCCAGGAACTTCGTCACCTCCTCGCCGCTGCGGGGGGGCGGAGGGAACTCGAAGCGGACCGCCCGGGCCTCGGCCGGAAGCTCGATCCGCTCGATCTTCTCCAGCTTCTTGACCCGGGACTGCACCTGGGCGGCGTGGGAGACGCGGGCCTTGAAGCGGGCGATGAAGTTCTCCTCCTTGGCCAGCATGTCTTGCTGGCGCTCGAAAGAGGCCACCCTCTGCTCGGCCCGCAGGTCCCGCTCGCGCTCGTAGAAGTCGTAGTCGCCCCCGTAGACCGTCATGGTCTGGTGGTTGATCTCGACGATGCGGGTCACCGAGCGGTTGAGGAACTCGCGGTCGTGGCTGGTCATGATCAGGGTGCCGGAGTAGCGGCGCAGCCACTCCTCCAGCCAGACGATGGACTCCAGGTCCAGGTGGTTGGTGGGCTCGTCCATCAGCAGGAGGTCCGGGTTCTGCACCAGGATCCGCGCCAGGGCGATGCGCATCTTCCAGCCGCCGCTGAAGCTCTCGAGGGGATGGCCTTGCTGGTCCGGAGGGATCCCCAGGCCGGTGAGGATGGCCTGGGCGCGCACCTCGACATCGTAGCCGCCCGACTCCTCGAAGCGGTGGCGGGCGTCGCCGTAGCGCTCCAGGGTCTCGGCCATCTCCTCGTCCGTCAAAGGCTCGGAGAGCCGGTGCTCGAGTTCGGAGAGTTCGGCCAGGAGGGCCCCCTGGCCCGCCCCTTCGAGGGCCTCCTCCAGGGCCGTGCCGCCCCGCATGTCCCCCACGTCCTGGGAGAAGTAGCCAATCGACACCCGAGAGGGCATGGAGATCTGGCCTTCCTGAATCCCCTCTTCTCCCGTCAGGACCCGGAAGACCGTGGACTTGCCGGCCCCGTTGGGGCCCACCAGGCCGATCCTGTCGCCGGGGTTGGCCTGGAAGCTGGCGTCGGAGAAGAGCAGTTGCCCACCCTGATACTTGGTGACCTTGGAGAAGTGCAGCACGGGGCGGCTAGTTGGCTTTCCGCGAGGAGATCCCTGCGCCAGCCTGCCCGCTCCTGCGCCTGGATCGCCCGGCAGGGCCTGCGCACCGGACAGGGCTGGAAGACCCGGGCCATCCTGCAACTGTTGGGGCAGATGCCACAGGTGTGCCGCTACCGCTCTGGTCTCGCGGTGCGGGGGGTCGTCCCCGACCGGTGCATCTGCAACCTGCAAGGAGAACCCGCCGACCAGACCCTGGTGGGCTTCCAGCC
>JAAZKF010000219.1 GCA_012799975.1 Burkholderiales bacterium | reverse complement strand
GGTCTCGCGGTGCGGGGGGTCGTCCCCGACCGGTGCATCTGCAACCTGCAAGGAGAACCCGCCGACCAGACCCTGGTGGGCTTCCAGCCCCGCTGAGCGCTCAGGAACTGCTGGCCAGGAAGTCCTGGTAGGCCTGCCAGGTGAGGCGCGCCGTTCGCTGCCACGAGAACTGCCGCGCCTGGTCCAGGCCCAGACCCCGCAGCATGGCGCGCAGGTCGGGCTCGGAGGCCAGCCGGCGCAGGGCCTGGCGGATCTGGCGCGGGTCGGCGGGGTCGAAGAAGAGGGCGGCCTGGCCAGCCACCTCGGGGATCGACGAGGTGTTCGAGCAGGCCACCGGGGTTCCGCAGGACATGGCCTCCAGCACCGGCAGCCCGAACCCTTCCTGAAGCGATGGGAAGACGAACGCCGTGGCAGCCCCATAGAGTGCCCCCAGGTCTTCCGCAGGAACCGGGCCCAGCCAGCGCACCGGGAGGTCGGGGTAACGGAATCGCAAGTCCGCCAACTGCTCGGGGTTGGCGGCGCCGGCCACCACCAGGGGCGGCAGCCCCCCACCCTGACAGGCGACCAGCAGGCCTTCGAGGTTCTTGTTGGGCGAGGCGCCTCCCAGGAAGAGCAGGAAATCCCGGGGCAGGTCCAGACGCCGGCGAAGCTCCTGCACGCGAGCCGGCTCGGGAGGACTGAAGCCCTCGGCAGCCTCCGGAACCACCCGGATCGGGGGAGGAGGATCCAGGAACTCCACCAGACGCTGCCGGGTGGCCTGCGAAACCGCCACCAGTCCCTCGGCCCGACCAAGCTGGCGGGCCTGCCAACGGTAGACCGGGGCCAGCAGGCGGTGCCTGCCCCGGAGGACCAGCCGGGCATGGGTGACGGGAACCAGGTCGTGGACCGTGATCACCCGGGGGATCCCGAGCCGGGCTTGAGGCCAGCCCATATCCAGCTCGAAGGGACTGGTGAAGTGGACCAGATCCACCTCCCGGGCCAGTTCGCGAAAAGCCCCGGCCAGAAGAAGTCGGTCCCGAAGCCAACCCAGGACCCGGGGACGCGGGGGAGGCAGATGGAAGAACCTGCAGCCTTCAGGCAGCTCGAGGTCCACGGGCAGGTCGCGCCAGGTCAGCAGCAGCAGGTCGCGCTCCTGCTGGAGGAAGCCCCTGAGCAGCCCGCGGAGGTAGGTGCGGATCCCCCGCAGCCGACTGGGCGACTGCAATGGCCGCAGGTCCAGGGCGACGCGCATGCCGGGCCTCCTTCGAATTCCTGGATGCCACCTCTTCTGGAAGAGGCGCCGGGAGTGGTTTGATGACGGTCCAATGCTCAAGGAGCCTGTGTGAAGACCGCGTCGGTCGCCTCGCCGGGCCCCTGGCGGAGAGCCGAATTCGCGGGTTTCAACCCGGCCCCCCGGAGATTCCTGCCATCGGGCCCGAAGCCTCAGCCAGGCGCCTGCGCGGGCAGGGTGGCGTGTCAGGCCCCCTGGACCTTGCGCCGGAGGGCCTCGAGGTAGAAGCGCGGGCGGGGCCTCTCAAAGAGCGCCACGGCGCTGGCCTCGTCCAGAAGCCGGGTCTGCGCGATCCTCCGACGCAAGGCCAGGAGGCCAGGCAGAGCCTTGAGGAAGGCCAGGCGCCCCCGCAGATAGGGAGCGAGCTGGCGATGGCGCCAGGCGAACCAGGCCATGTTCAGCTCGTAGCCCGCAATGGCCCATGAATCCGCCAGGAGGATTCGCAGCGGGAGGAACTTGAGCAGGATGGTCGGGTAGTTGCGCGCCGCATAGAACAGGACCCGGTCGCTGGCCGGCGGAGGGGTCGGCGGTCCGGCCTGGGAGGCGCGCAAGTCCACTCCGCTCCCTTCTCCGCGCAGAGGCAGGCTTCCATAGGTCGCGCTGCCCACGTGCAGGCAGATGGCCTGGGGCCAGTAGAGGCACTTCCAGCCCCGGAACTGGGCGCGCAGGGCGAGATCCATGTCCTCGTAGTAGGCGCCGTAGTCCTCCTCCAACAGGCCCACATCCTCCAACATGGCCCGACGATACAAGCCTGCCGCTCCGGCCGGCCCCAGGACCCAGGCGGGCTCGGCGAACTCCGGCCCATCCAGACGACAGGTTCCGCGACATCCCCCGGAACCGCTGGTGGTGATATAGAGCCCGGCAGAGTCCAGATACTCCGGATGGTGGTACAGCCGGACCCGACAGGCCACCATTCCGGCCTCCGGATGCGAGAGCAGGGCCGACTCCATCTGCTCCAGCCACCCGGGGTCTGCGGCGGCGTCGTTGTTCAGCAGGGCCACGGCCTCGCCGGTGGCCGCCCGGATCCCGGCGTTGACGGCCCCCGGGAAGCCTCGATTGGCCTCCAGGCGGACCAGGCGGACCTCCGGCCAGGAAGAGGCCACGAACTGTGCCGTCCCGTCGGTCGAGGCGTCGTCCACCAGGATCACCTCGAAGTCCCGATGGGTCTGGGCGCGCAGCGAATCCAGCGGCAGGTGCAGCAGCTTGCGCCCGTTCCAGGTCGGGATCACCACGGACAATCTCATCCCGCCCCGTTCGGGAAGCTCCGGTCTCTTCCTACGGTTCTATGGTCGGAAGGCCTGGGGGGGATGGGGACGCGCCAGTTCTCAGTCCGGTGGGAGGGTCATGGTATTGGGCTTCAGAATCAACTTGTGCCCTGCGCGCAGGTTCCGGCTGACCACGACCCCGGCGCTGACCACGCACGAATCCCCGATTTGGACCTTCGGGTAGGTGAGGACCCCGCTTCCCAGGAAGGAATCGCGGCCCACCCGCGTCCACCCGGACAGGACGCAACCGGGACTGATCACCGCGTTCTGGCCCACGAGGCAATCGTGTCCCAGCGAGACGTGCTGATTCACGATCGCGTGATCCTCGATCCGGCAGGCGATGGCCAGGGTGGTTGAAGGCGCGAGGTAGACCCCGGCTCCGATCTGGCAGCCGGACATCAGGACCACGCTCTGATGGATGACGGTGGCGAACGGCGCCAAAGGCACCCGTTCCTGGAGACGGTCCAGCATCCGCCGTCGGACCTTCGGCTCGCCGATCCCCACGACGAAATGCACTCCCTCCGCGTGCAGGCGTTCCAAAGCCTCCATTTCCAGAACCGGCACACCTTCCAGGGTGGGGGCTTGACGGTACTCGGCGTCCACCACGAAGGCGACGGTCCGAAACCTGCCTCCGCGGGCCTGCGCTGCAGCGTGATGGATCTCCCTGGCGATGTTGCCTGCCCCAAGGATCGCCAACTTCGTACTATCGCTCATCGGCACCCTCCGCCAAGAATCGCATGCTCTGAACCGTCCCGGCGATGACGGACTCCGCGCGCTGATTCTTGATGGACACGGAGATCTCCGCCACCCCCCGTCGGTTCACGTCCTGGATCCGCAGGACGCATTCCAGATGGTCGCCGGGGAAGACGGGCTTCTGGAACCGGATCGAGGCCGAGAGCCAGACATTCCCCTCCCCCATCAACTTCGTCAGGGCACCGGAGATGAGGGCCGCCCCAAGCATTCCGTGCGCGACCCTTCGGCCAAGGAAGGTCTTGCTGGCAAAGGCCTCGTCGAAGTGGACGGGGTTCTCATCCAGGCTCAGGCGGGCAAAGGTCCGCAGGTCCTCTTCCAGGATGGTGCGTGACACCGACGCCTCAGCCCCGACCTGGGGCTTGGAAAAACTCACGTGAGGGCCTCCTCGAAGAGCATGCGCCAATAGGGGATTCCATCCCACACATGGCCAAAATGGTGCATCGTCCCCAGCGGCACGAACCTCTTGACGCCGCTTTCCGCCAGCAGCGAGGTCCAGCCGGGTTCTGTTGGGTCCTTCAGCGCGTAGCCGATGGTCTGGATGTTCAGGGGCAGGGCGGCGGCCGCGTCCCGGGGGGAAGACCAGGTGATCGGCAGCACGAAGGTCCCCTCCAAGGCTTTCAGATCGCCCCTCCCCGACGCGAAGGCCGCGCCGTGCCCCGGGGCCAGGACGGACTGCCATCCCCTGGCCAGGGCCAACTGGTGCCCCATGAGGCACTCCGAGGCCTGGCTCTGAGAGCAGAGGCTCCGCATGACTCTCGGCCAGAGGGTCGCCAGGCGATCCCTCAGGGCGGTGGCATCCTTCTCTGTTCCCCCGAGAATCACCACGCGCGCAGGTGAAGTGCACCCCCTCCGTCCGTAAACCGCAAAGACCCGTGCCAGGGTCAGGACCACGTCTTCCGACAAGGCCTCTCGTTCCACCCAGGCTTCCGAGAGACGATCCGTGAAATAGATTCCCAGGCTCGTCGGAGGATGCGGCAGGTCTTCGATGGAGCGGGCCGCCTGGTCTGATCCGAAGACCATCCTCACCGCAGCCGAAGCGGCCATCTGCTGATTGCGGACATCCTGGCGATCAAAACGAGCCATCCCGACCCGGTCGCGAAGGAAATCCTGGAGCGGGCCCTCCGGCGCGTGGGCCCGGACGAAATCAAAGAAGGCATTCACGAGATCGAGACCTCGCGAGCCAAGCTTGATCTGCATCGGGCACCCGCTCAGGCTGATCAGGATGGCCGCCAGCGGACCCAGCAGGCTGACGTTGTTGGGCAGCCACAGGGCCACCTGGCCACGGGGCCGATAGCTCTGTACCGGTCCCTCCCCGCGGGCCTCCGTGGGATTGCCGAACTCCTCGAGGAAAGGACGCCACAGATTCTCCGCGTCCAGGAAGGTCATCAGGTAGGCCCACTCCACCCGAGTGAAGGCCTCCGACCGGACGCGTGCCATGCTCGGCAGGAGGGAAGACCAGTCCCGAATCATCCGGGCAGCGTCGAAGGGCAACTCCAGATGAACCGTCGCCTGGTCCGGGGCCCGCAGCCACAAGCCTTCAGACATTGGCGCACCCCCGAACTTCCACGTTGGGGACCCGGCCCAGCAAGAGGAAGCGCTTCCCCTGGCGCCCGCAGGGGCATGGCCCCGGCACCAGTCGCCCCAGGTCCTCGGTCAGGACGCTGTGATAGGGAGCGCCCCAGGAGAGAGGGTTGAGCAATTGGATCTGCCCCTCCCCTTCCTCCAGGCATTCGAGGGTGTGCGAGTCGCGAATCAGCACCTCGCCCCAGACCGGGACGTGGCGAAACCCTTCCGGGCAGCGCGGGTAGACCATGCCCACCTGCTCGACCAGGCCGTAGAAGTCGACGACCTTCGAGCCGGGCCCGGCCCGGGAGAGAAGTGCAGAATCGAAGGTGGGCGAGTCGACGCGCAGGTCCTCCAACTTCTTCCAACCGCCACTGTGGACGAAGCAGAAGCGCTTCTCACGCATCGTCTCCAGAAGCGGCTGCGGGAAGGCCCTCGAGCCCCAGGCCAGCCACAGCATCCACGAGAATCCGTAGACGAGAAGATCCGGGGCCTTGTTCAGCGCGCACTCCAGGCGGTCCAGGCGCAGGCTGGAAGGGTCCTCGGCGTCCTCCAGCAGGAAGCTGAACTCCGAGGCCAGGGGCTGCAGGCTCAAGGCCGCGGCCGTTCGAGCCGACAGTTCGCCCCGGCGCCGCAGCGAGGCTGCGCTGTCCAGGATCAGCAGCGGCCTGGAGAGGCCCCCGACGAAATCCTGCAGGATCAAGCGCGTGCTCTCGGACTGGAGCCTGGAGCTGGTCGCATCCAGGACGATCCGACTGGAGGTGCCGCTGGTGGACGAGGAGAGCAGCTCGCGCCCGTGCGAGATGTCGGCGCCTCGAGTCCGCAGCGCCAGCCGCTTGAAGAGACCGACGTGCAGGAAGGGCAGGTCCTGGACCCTCTCCGCCCCCTCCCACCCGCCCCAGATGCTGGCATACTCGGGACAGCCCGCAAGATGGTGACGCGTGAGGGCGTTCATCTCGCTCAGGAAGAGGTCCGGGGCAGGCTGGCCGAAGGGAGGCAGCTCGAGAAGTCGGCTCACCCCTCCATCCCCCCAAGAAAATGGGAGAGGTGGTCGGGGCGGACCAGGACGCAGTTGATGCGCGCGCACGGGTCCCGAAGGATGCGATGCCAGTTCTCCTTCAAGGCGGGCAGCGTCTCACGATAGAAATCCTCTTCAAAGAGGGGAGTCAGGGCCCTTTCGATGGCTTCGGGATCCAGGGAACACTCGCTCAGGAAGACGCCAGGCTTCTCGCTGCGGGTGCGATCCAGCCGGAAGACCGGCCAGAGATAGGTGGCGCACAGGCGCGCGTGTCCTATCTCAAGCTCTGGGCGAGCCTGGCGCAGGACCGGTTCCAGGACGTGCGCGATCCCGTGGACCAGGCCGACGCCGGTCCGCGCCTGGGCGGCGCAGGCCAGGGCTCCCATCTCGAACCAGCGTGGGTCGGAGGCCAGCGGCAGATCCAACAGGCGCGCCAGGAGGGCACCCGTCTCGAACCTGGAGGTCGGGTCCCCAAGCGGCGAGAGGAAACCTTCCAGGGCGTGGGCCCAGACGTCGCCACAGGCCCACCGGGCCAGTTCCGGTGGCACGGTCTGGGCCAGGTCCTCCCAGATCACCCGAACATCGGGCCGGTACTCTGGACCCTTCCGAAACGACTTCCCCTGCTCGGTGTTCAGGACGACGATCGGCGAGGCCTCGGCGCCGCTGGCCCACAACGAAGGGATCGCGAAGAGCCGGGTCGAGGGTGAGTTCTCGACGCGCCAGGCCTTGGCACGATCGATCAACTCCCCTCCTCCGACTACAACCAACGAATCCAGGCCGAGCGGAGGAGTTGAATCCCTTCCGAGAACCGGCTGCGAGAACCGCGCACAGACCCTTTCCTTCAACGACTCGTGCGTCCAGACCACGGAGCGTCCCAGGTCACTGGCCAACAGGCGATCCAGGCTCCAGACCTCCGGCTCAGCCATCCAGAGGGATCCCCCGGGCCGAAAGGAGTTCCACGAGATCGGCCACGCCGCGGATGGCGACGGCTTCCTCAGGTTTCATGTGGTAGCCGAAGGTCTCCTGGACGCCGACGGCCATCGAGACCACGCCCAGCGAGTCCCAGGTCTCGACCTCCTCACGAGTCAGGTCGAAGCGAAACTCCTCGGGTGAGAGCAGGAAGACGTCGACCAGGAGGTCCTTGAGTTTCTGCCGGTTGTCCATCTACAATCTCTGCCTCCAGACGACGTGTTCACGTGCCGATTCGGAAAGGCGCAGCAGGTCCGGCTTGCCACTCGAGAGCAAGGGCAGGTCCGGCACGCTCTCGACTCGGAGGGGCCAGTGCGTCCTGGGATGATGCTTGCGGAAGGCCTGCAGCACCTCCTGGAGATCTCCAGGACCGACGCGCGGCGCCAATACCAGCACGTGACCTTCCTCGCCGGCCGGGTCGCGCTCGCGATAGAAGGCGGCCTGCCCTCTCCAGACCTGCGTCACGGTGCCCATCAGTCGAGCCAGCGAGACCTTCTCACCGTAGCGCTTGAAGACCTCGCTGCTCCGACCCTTGACCCGCCAGGTTCCGTCCTCGGTCTTCTCGCCCAGGTCTCCGGTGGCGATCCAGTCAGCCTCGCCGGGGATGATAAAACGGTCGGACTCATAGACCGCGACGGCCGCAAAGGGGCTCTGGAAGAGAATTTCGTCGGACTCGTTCGTCCGCATGCGGATTCCGGGAAGCGGCGAACCGATATTCGCCCCTTCATCTTCCGCCTGCCGCCTGCGCACAGTGAGCCGCGGCATGGCCTCTGCGCAACCGTAGTTATTGAAGACCGTGGCGTGCGGAAAGAGTCGCCGCAGGAGTTCCTGATGCCCCTGTGGGTACATCCCCCCTGCGAAGTGGAGCCGGCACACGTTCGGGAACGAAACGTCCTCACCCAGTTGAATGGGGAACATCGGGACCAGGGCCCCCACCAGGCACAGCATGCAGTCGTTTGCAGCCGCCAGGATTCGCTTCAACTCGTCCGGTTTGCGAAAGCCCAGGGTCGGCAGGAATTCCCGACCCATCACCCGAGCCCACAGCCACTGATTCACGAAGGCGTAGCAGTAGGTCAGTGGCAAGACTCCAACCGTCGTGCGGACGGGGGAAGAGTCCTGGACCTCGTGCAGGAGACGAGCCAGAGCCTCGGCGCGGCCTCGTTCACCGACGACCAGCTTGGGAAGCCCGGTGCTTCCGGAGGTCGCCAGGACGAAATGCCCTTCACGGAACCGGGCGGGAAGCTGCGACATGGCCTGCATCACCCAGGGCTGCGGAGGAGCTCCCTTCCTGGGAAGAAAGATGAAGGTTCGAGAATCCTCCCAAGCCTGGTCCAGCCTCCCGACATCCCGTGAGACGACCTCTTCCTCCAAGATGTACATCGGGTTTCGTCCTGGCTTCTCCTGTGAATCGGGGTCCGCCCCGGCGCCCGCCCCTATTCAAGCAGAGTCGGGCCGCTCCCTGCGATGCAAGCCACACCAAGAGGCATTCCGAAGCTTCCCGTTTCGTCCCGGCGGAAGCGCCTGCGCCGGAAGGCCTGAACAAGCAGAGCATGGAATAGTGCGCGATGCACATCCTCGTCACCGGCGGGGCCGGCTTCATCGGCTCCAACCTGGTCCACTTCCTGTTGGAGCACCGCTCCG
>JAAZKF010000218.1 GCA_012799975.1 Burkholderiales bacterium | reverse complement strand
TACCGGCCAGAACCCTACGTGGTCGCTGACGCCATGATGTTCGCCGACGGAAAGCGCATCGTCGGATTCCAGGACATCTCCATGCAGGTGACCGGAACCACCGGGCAGGAACTCGAACGGCTCTGGGCCGCGCGAAAACCAGGTGGGCTGCGGGTGCAGCCATCCTCTGGAACGCCGACTCCTCCGGAGCCCGGGCCTCCCGTAATTCCTTGGGACCTGGCTCCGGGCTCCACCCCGAAGGTCCCCGAGGCCCCCCCGTCCCACCCTGCAGGCCACCGGGGCGACCCCATCCGACCGACTCTCTACAACCGCGAGAGCCTATTGCAGTTCGCCACGGGCCTGCCCTCACAGGCCTTCGGGCCTCATTTCCAGGCCTTCGACCAGCGCTTCATCGCCCGCCTTCCGAGGCCACCCTACCAGTTTCTGGACCGGCTGACCCGTGTGGACCATCCCTTCCTCCAGATGAAGCCCGGAGGTTGGGTGGAAGCGCAGTACGACGTCCCGGCTCAAGCCTGGTATTTCCGGGCCAACCGCCAACCGACCATGCCCTTCTGCGTATTGCTAGAGATCCCGCTGCAGGCCTGCGGCTGGCTCTCGGCCTACGCCGGCTCGTCGGCGCACAGTCCCCTGGACCTGCACTATCGCAACCTGGGAGGGACGGCCACCCTGCATCGCGAGCTGGACGGCCAGACCGGCACCGTCACCATCCGGGTGCGCATGACCAGTGCCTCCGAAGCAGGGGGGCTTATAGTCCAGTCCTTCGACCTGTGGATGGGAGTCGACGAAAAGCCCCTGTATGAGGGGCAGACCACCTTCGGCTTCTTCCCTCCCGAGTCCCTGGCCAGACAACTGGGGATCCGCGACGCTGCGGAGAGGACCTGGACTCCAGAAGACCAGGGCCACCTGCTGTCCCTGGGAGATCCGCACCCCCACACGCCGAACGACCCCCTCGTCGACGCCGCGCGCGGCCTGGATCTTCCCGGCCGGGCGCTTCTGATGCTTGACGAGGTGGAGTGGCTGGCCGACGGAGGCCCTGCGGGCCTGGGCTACCTGAAGGGAACCCGCCGCGTGGATCCCCAGGAGTGGTTCTTCCAGGCCCACTTCTACCAGGACCCGGTGATCCCGGGCTCGTTGGGGCTGGAGTCCTTCCTGCAACTGCTGAAGGTGGCCGCCCTGCAGATCTGGCCTGAATACGCCGACACCCATCGCTTCGAGTGCATCCTGACCGGAGAACCGCACACCTGGATCTACCGGGGCCAGGTGGTGCCCACCAACCGCCTGGTCAGAGTAGAGGCCTGCCTGACCGAACGGCGCGAGGGCCCCGAGCCGGTGCTCAAAGCCGACGGTTTCCTGTATGTGGATGGCCTTCCCATCTACGAGATGAGGGACTTCGGAATCCGTCTGGTGCGCCTCTAGTCCCTGGAGCGTAGAGTTCCGGGCTGCCTCTCCCCCGAACGGCGGGGAGGCAGCCCAGAAGAGCCTTCAAGGCAACAATCCAGCCGCTTCCAAGCGCTCCAGGCCGGCCAGGAACTCTCCGGATGCCCCCCAAAGCGATACCTGCGCCCAGGCCAGGGGGGTATTGGCTCCGGGAACCCGGGCGCTGCCGGAAGGCAGGCGGCTGACGTATTGCCAAGCCTCGGGGACGGCGGCCGCGGGAGCCGGAACCCCGTTGGACTTCAGCCCCCCCCCGGATCCGGTCACGCGAGCATAGCCCCGATTGAGGTTGCGGGTAGCCCCCGCCCAGGCACGATCCAGCAGGGCTCGTTCATCTCGGCTCGGCTGACGCCCTTCCAAGGAATCCAGGATCTTCATGGCCTGCCGGACATAGCCCCTAGCCAGATCCGAGACCATGAACCACTCGGCCTCGCGGTCCGAGGTCGACAAGCTGGCCCGGGCCGCGAAGACCGCCGGGTCGCTGGCATCCTTCGAACCGAACTCGTCCAGGATGCGCTTCCACTCCAGGTTGATCCGCCCTTCGCGGTCGATGGCGATGTGGTAGTTCATCGTCAGATAGCTGTCGGGCGAGCGGACCTGGGTGCCGTCCTGCAAAACCAGGGTGAAGGGCGCGTAGCGGATCATGCCATCCTCACGAACCAGCGCCCGCTCCAGGGTTCCCAACAATTCCAGGTTCAAGGCTACATCCAGGCGCGGGTCGTCGGCCAGCGTCCCGCTGGAGGAGGCCAGGAAGACCAGGGAGGAGTCCATCTCGCGGTGCCCTGGACTCTCGGCCAGGAAGGTGCGGCGGACCCGGCGACTTCCCGCCTCGATCCAGCGGTCCAGCTCGGCGGTGCGCCCCAGGAGGGCACCGTGGGGCTGTTCCAGGAGGCGCTGGCGGACCCGGACCACCTCGGGATTCGCATCATAGGCGGGATTGGCCATGAAGTCGCGTACCAAGGCCAGACCGCTGCGAATGGCCTCGGTGTCCCAGGTCAGACCACCCGGGAAGGGTGTCTCCTCCCAGTTGCCCGCCGAGGGCGCGCTGGGATAATCCAAAGCGACGAAGTAGGCCGTCAGGTTGGCGATGGTCTTCAGGATCCGGTCGTCGACCGCTTCCGAGTCGGCGAAGCCCCAGGGCTCCTGATGCACCATCCCGGCCGTCAGGGCCTGGACCAAGGCGCCCAGGGCCAGCCCATGGGACTCCAGGCGCTGATTGTTGAACCAGTCGGGGTCCCGCTGCAGGGTCTGAGGGTAGAAGATGTGGGCCACGCCCTCTTCCGGACCGCCTTGTCGGTAGGTGTCGGGGTCGGCGATGGCTCGATCAAAGGCGGCCTGCTCGGTCGGGTTGGTATAGAAGCGCGCCAGGGTCAACAAGGCGCGGCGCCAGCCGGCGGGTTCGGCCTTTCGCTTGTATTCACCGGTCCGGATGGTGTCGGTCACCCACTGGCGCTCCGACATCTCGGGATTCTCCGAACTGGAGACGCCGGAGGTGGAGGCCAATCCCGTTTCGGAGTCGATCTTCAGGGCGAAGATCCCCATCTGTCGTGCCTTCTCGAAGAGGGCTCGGAACGAGGACGCCCCATAGGTCGGTTTTAAGAACTCCCCCAACTCGTGGTTGTGCACTGGGACATGGATCTCGCCGAGTTGCCGGATCCGGGGTGGGTTATCGGTGGCCTCCAACACGGTGGCCAGGGTGTCCCGCAGGACTCGGGCCGAATCCGGGAAGGCGTTCAGCCTCTCGGGGGTCAGCCGGGTGTCCAGGATGCGCGTCGCGCCTGGACGGTCCGGATCCGGAACGGACATGGTGGCTCGACCCAGCGACTCCTGGAGACCGGATAACCAGGCGGCGTCCTGGGGACCGAAGGGCCGCCCCTCCTCGACCATCCGGGTCAAGCGGCCCAGGGCCTGACGGGCGACCTCAGCGGGTTCCTCGGCCGGAGAAGAAGCCCAAAGTGGACTCGGAAGAGCCAACCAGAGCAAGACCAGGACCAGGTAGCGGATCAGACGACGTGACATGCTCCCTCCGGGACAGTCCAGGTACCCCCCGTTCTTCGGAAGGTCCCGGTCCGATATGAACCTGTGCAGGGCCCGCCCTCAGCGAGCGGCGCCGGGGTCCTCCAGGCCCGCTCGAACCAGCGTGTCTTTGTTCACACAGCGCTCGAAGGCGGTGTGGACATCCACCCGGCCTTCCTCGACCAGTTGGACCAGATGCTGGTCCATGGTCTGCATTCCCTCCTTGGTCCCCATGTTGATGAAGGAAGGGATCTGGCTGGTCTTGGCCTCGCGGATCAAACCGGCGATACCGAAGTTCACCAGCATGACCTCCTGGACCGCCAGACGCCCCTGCTCATCTGCGGTGCGCAACAACTGCTGGGCCACCACTGCCTTGAGCGAACCCGAAAGCATCGAACGGATCTGCTCCTGCTCGTCGGCCGGGAAGACGTCGATGATTCGGTCCACGGTCTTGGCCGCTGAGTTGGTGTGCAGGGTCCCGAAGACCAGGTGGCCGGTCTCGGCTGCGCGGATGGCCTCGGCGATGGTCTCCAAGTCGCGCATCTCACCTACCAGCACGATGTCGGGGGACTCGCGCAGCGAGGCGCGCAGGGCCGTCGAGAAGTTGCGGGCGTGAGAGCCGATTTCTCGCTGCTGGATCAGCGCCTTGTTGGAGACGTGCACGAACTCGATCGGGTCTTCGATGGTGATCACGTGTACGTTGCGGTGCTGGTTGATGTGGTGGATCATCGCCGCCAGGGTCGTGGATTTTCCCGAGCCCGTCGGCCCCGTCACGATCACCAGACCCTTCATCAACCCTGCAATATCCTTGAGGACCTTGGGCAATCCCAACTCATCCAGGGTTGGAACCACGCTGGGAATGATGCGGAATACCCCCCCGATGCCCCGGTGGTGCAACAAGATGTTGACCCGGAAGCGGGCCAGCCCCTCCACCGCATAGGAGAGGTCGACGTTCCCCGTCTCGAGGAAGATCTGGCTGCGGGGCTCGTCCATGACCGGCAGCAATATTTCCTCGAGGGCCTCGTTCTCGAGTGGAGTCTCGTCCATGAAGCGGATCATGCCCTGGAGGCGCATCGCCGGCGGGGCTCCGGACTCGAGGTGGAGGTCTGATCCTCCCGCCTCCACCACTTCCTTGAGGTAGGCATCCAATACCGGGTTGAGACTCATACCACGCCTCCGACGATCCTGGCAAAGGAACTCTTGTCATGGGCCAGATCCAGGGCATCCTGCCCGGAAACGATGGCCCTCTCGACCAAATCTACCAGCGACTGATCCATCAGGCGCATCCCATAGCGGTGTCCCGTCTGGATCGCCGAGTTGATCTGGTGCATCTTGGCATCGCGAATCATGCTGCCGATCGCGCCGGTATTGATCATCACCTCGACGGCCACCGCCCGCCCCTTCTCATCCAGCCGGGGGACCAACTGCTGGGAGATGACCCCTCGCAAGGAGTCTCCCAACATGGTTCGGATCTGGGCCTGTTGGGTGGCCGGAAAAACGTTGATGATCCGGTTCACGGTCTGGGAGGCCGAGATGGTGTTCAAGGTGCCCAGGACCAGATGCCCAGTTTCCGAGGCTGTAATGGCCAGGGACATGGTCTCGAGGTCGCGCAGTTCCCCCACCAGGATGACGTCGGGATCCTCACGCAAGGCGGACCGAAGAGCCGAGCTGAAGTTGATGACGTGGGTGCCCACCTGGCGCTGAACCACCATGCACTTCTTGATGGGGTGCACAAACTCGACGGGGTCCTCAATGGTGATCACGTGCAGGGGTCGGGTCTTGTTGACGTAGTCGATCAGCGCTGCCAGGGTCGTGGTCTTGCCGGAGCCAGTCGGCCCGGTGACCAGGACCAGGCCCTGGTGGAAGTCCATCAATTTGGTGATCTCCTGGGGCAGCCCCAGGATGCTGGTCGTCGGAATCTCGATGGGAATAGCCCGCAGAACCAGGCTGGGACCATGCCGTTGGTAGAAGGCGTTGCCTCGAAAACGCCGAGGGCCGAAGCCGGGCAGTTCGACCTGGTAGGCGAAATCCTGGTTCAGCTCGGCGGCCAGGCGCTCGGCGTCCTGCTCGCTGAGGACCATTTCCAGGGCCAGTTGTGCTTCCTCAACGGTGGTCTCGGGATGTTCGCTCTGATGGAGGCGACCGTGAATCCGGAAGGTCGGTCGATGCCCGGTGGCGACAAGCAGGTCCGACCCTTGCTTGCGGAGCAGCTCCAGGAGCAGGGTATTGATGTTCATTGCCACCAGGATTCCTCCCACTACACACGATGTCCCGGGTCCGGCGACTTGGGCCTTCCCATGTCGGTAACAGGCACAAGCCGGAATACGGGACACCGAGCAAAACTTACCCCCCCTTCGACCGTTCTTTTCGAAGGCCTTCCGGGAGTGACGACGAACAGGAGTAGGTTCCCGGATGCCAAGACGGCCTTGTGCTGTTCCCTCCGGGTCTTCCCCGAACGCGCGGCGCGCGAGAACAGGAGATTATCGACTTGTCTGCCAACCGGCTGCTTTCTTCGGACCTGCACATGGGGTCCCCCATCTACAGCTCCAACGGGGAGAAGATCGGAAGACTGCGTTTCACGGTTTCCGACCCGGAGCCCCCCTTCGAGGTCCGTCAATTGATCATCGAAAAAGGAATGCTGCTGCAACGGGATGCCACCGTCCCGGTCGAAGCCGTCCTGGCCTCCGAGAAGAGCGGAATCCGCCTGAACCTGACCAGTGCCCAGGCCTTGGATCTTCCTGAATTCACTGAGGGCCGCTTCTTCCAAGGCTCGAGAGAGGGCATGCGCGAAGGCCACCGCGACAGCGCCCGGGATTTCCACCGCGAGGGTGGTTCCTCCGGAGCGGGCAAGCGCGGGCGTCGCCAGGGACGCCGTGGACACTACTCGGATCGCCAGGGGTCCGGGCGCTGACGAAAACCGGGCTCAGAACCTCTGCCAGGTTGCCGCAGGGTAACCCGCCAGAAGGACCCAGGCGACGATGTCGAAAGCGCCCACCATGTCCATCCAGAACGCCTTCCTGGAACAATTCGAAAAGACCCGACTCGATATCGAGGGGCGCCTGCTGCGCCTACCGGAATCCTTCCGCTTCCTGGAGAGGTTTGGGGACTGGCCCGAGGACGAGGCCCAGCGCTACCTGCACGCCATCCCGACCTTTACGGCCCTGGTGCGCATCCTGGTCTACTCGCACCGCACCGTGGACGCCCTGGGCGAGAGGATGGCCCGGGCTGGAGCTCCACCCGACCTGAATCCCGCTACCGTCGGCAAGGTGCTGATGTGCTTCGCCCTGGCCGGGTTCTACCGACGCACTGCCAAGAGGACCGGGGACGTCCAGTTCGCCCAGGAGGTCACCCGGATCGCCTGTCTATCGGCCTTGAGCCCGGAAAGCCTGGAACGCGTGGACTGGGCCGTCCAGGCCCTGGCGCGCGGGCGTCATGGGGGCAGCCAGGACTGGTTGGCCCCCGCCCTGCTGCTGGTGGTCTGGCTGACGGGGATGGAATCCCCGGCCCGGGCTCGCCGGGTCATGGCCTTCCTCGACCAATTCTCGGGTTTCGTCGAGGCAGCCGGAGACGCCGCCCTGGAAAACCGGATCCACATGCAGTTCCCCTGGTAACCGGGACCCGACCGGCAGGAACTGAATTCCCGCAGGATTCAGCCATCCAACAGACGGAAACGGTTTTCCCCGAGGGTTCGGCGCACCTCGACGGCATAGGCGGGATGCTGGAAGTGGGCCTGGATATCCCCGCGGATCGGATAGACCTGTTCGGCGGCCTTCCAGGTCACGCGTCGGCCGCTTCCCGACTCTTCGACCCGCCCTTCTACCAGAGCTCTCGAGGCCCGGGCCAACCCCTCTCCCAGCAGGTCCCGACGCAGCCCGCAGAACTCGCCTTCCAATTCTGGCTTGAAAAAGCGGAACTGGGAAGAATAGAGGACGGCGTTGTGAAAGTATTGGGGCAGCCCGACCAGGGCGTCGATGTCCATCTCGTCGACGTAGTCCAGCATCAGATCCACTGAGATGCGGAAGATGCCCAGGCCCGGATGGTCCTGGCCCGGCAGAGCCTCGATCCCCGCTGGGAAGCCGACCAGGGGGTCCTGGAAACTCAACCACTCCCAGATCAGGGCCCGGACATGGAGCTCCTTATCTAGGCACATCGACCTGCCCGCCAGTTCGCCGCGGTGCGTCCGGACATCCATGAGCAGGGCCGGGCCGTCGGACTCGGGATGCATGCCGTAGAGGCGGATCCGGTTCTCGAAGGCATCTTCGCCCTCCGAGCGGAATTCGAAGTCCTCATAGCCCCGGCCCCGCAGGATGTCCAGGGCACCCCGCGCTTCCAGGTCCGACAAGACCCGTGAGGGCGGGAAGGTCCCGAAAAGCAGGGCGGGTCCCTGGCGCCCGACCAGCGTCTCTTCGACATCTTCCTGGCTCAGGCCCCAATCCGGCTGCTGGTCCAGGCGGACCGGACGGAGGGCCCCCAGGCCCTTCTTGAGGTTCTCGTTGGCATTCTTGGCCATCAGTCCAGCGAACTCCAGAAGAGTCGGCGCAATTCCGAAGCCCCCCGCGAATTGGGTTCGATATCCCGTATGATCCAACCGGTGGGATCTTCCGGGTGGTAATGCGGGCAGGTCGAATCCGCGTGCCGGGTTCCATGTCCCAAGAAGTGGCTATACACGTCGACGATTCTTCCCCCATGCATGCTCGCCACCTGGCCCAACAGACGGTTGACCCCTCCCAGCATGTGCAGGGCGGCCGCGAAATGGTCGTGGCCACTCTGGACCCGGCCTGAACCATCGGTAGGATCGTAGATATTGCCCATCCGCAGGGTGAGGTCCGGGTACAGCCTTCTGACCTGGCCCAGGATCCTGGACAGACGAGAGGTCAACTCCGCCATGGCGATGCTGGTCGGGGTCCTCTGGTTCAGGTAGTGGATGCTGTCGTTACCACCGATGGTCAAAGTGACCAATACCGGGCCTGAGCAAGGTTCCAACCGGTCCAGACCCTCCATGACATCCAGAGCCGTGAAACCATCCCGGGCCAGGTGCAACAGGCGAGTGGCTGAGTTCAAAGCCAAGAGATCACACCCGGCGAATTCCGGGAAAACCCGGTCCTGATTGCGGTACAACAGGGAAGCTGTCCCCAGGCCCGGCCCCGGATGGTCATCGGTGGACATGCTGTCTCCCAGGGCGACGTAGAGGTCGAAGGCACGCATGGGCTGGAGCGGTTCGTCGAGCAACGCGCCAGGCCTTTCCCAGACGGCGGGGAACCCGGAAGCCACGGCGAAAAGAGCGGCTCAAACAACGAGAAGGGAAAGAGGTGCACAGTGGAAGACCGTTGGGATCTGCCCGACGAGCAGGACGTCGAGGACTCCGGGGTGGGCGACTGGCTGGACCAGGCCATGGCCGAGCAGGATCGCAAGAACCGCCAACTGCAGGGGATGCTGGGGGATACCCGGGAGGACCTGGCCCGCCAGCGGCGGGAACTGGGTGGTCTCCTGGATCCGGGCCCCGAGACCGACCCTGAGCCCGGCGAGCCCGTCCAGGACCTCTTTGAAGAGGAGAGACTTTCTCAAGAGCAGAACCGCCGGGGGCTACAGAGCCTGCTGGCTGACGAGAAGCGCCGCAAGGACGAGGAGCGTCAGGCCTTGCAGGGCCTTTTCGGCAAACCGGGGAAGCCCCGGCGCCGTTCCTGAAACCGTCGGGAAGAACCTGGCAGGGCAGGCGGCAGAGAAGAAAGGCATCCCCGCTATGGAAGACCACGAACTTCGCTCTGGACCAACCGGGCTTTGAAAGTGCTTCCCTGGCTGACCCTGCTCCTGCCGGGCTTTTTGCTGGTCGGATTGGGTGCCCTGGCCGGTCGGGCCGGAAGACGCCTGCGAGAAGCCCTGGGACGCGATCCCTACCATCGGGAAGGCGACGCCCTGGCAGCCTACCTGCCGGGCTGCGGGGCGCTGATCCTGGGCCTGGGGGTCTTCCTGCTGGCCCTGGGCCTGTACCGGAACCTGATACGTTGAGGAGGGACAAGGAATGCTATCTGCAGTCCTGGTGGAACCCCGCCGACTGGAGCTCGCAGAGGTCCCCGAGCCCGAACCCGGACCCGGCGAGGTGGTCCTGCGCGTCCACAGCGCCCTGACCTGCGCAGCGGACCTGAGGGCCTACCGCTTGGGACGGAGCGCCCCAGGGTTCTGGGGGCACGAATTCGCCGGGCAGATCTGCCGGGTCGGAGCCGGCGTTCGCGGCTTCCGCGAGGGCGATGCCGTGATGACAACCCACGCTGCCCCCTGCGGAGAGTGCCTCCTGTGTGCCCGGGGCCAGGGGAACCTCTGTGAGAACATGGAAGCCGACATGGCGATGGGTGGCTTCGCCGAATTCGTCCTGGTGGGTGCCCCTGTCGTCCAGCAGAACATGTTCCTCAAACCCGCCTCCCTGTCCTATGCCGAGGCCGCCTTCCTCGAGCCCCTGGCCTCGGTGGTCCAGGGCCTGGGTTCAATCCCGATCGAAGCGGAAGACACCGTGGTCATCCTGGGGTGTGGGACGATAGGGCTTCTCTACCTGGCTTGCCTGAAGGCCCTGGAAGAGCCTCCCCGGATGTTCATGGCCGGACGGGGAACGGAGCGCCTGGAGCTGGCCCGGACCATGGGCGCTGATCTCGTGATCGACGCCCAGCAGGAGTCGGTCGTCGAGGTCGTCCGTGAGGAGACCGCCGGTCTGGGAGCCCAGGTGGTCATGGATTGCGCCGGCCAACCCGAATCCTGGGCCCAGATTCTCGACCTGGCCGGCCGGGGTTCGCATATCCTGCTCTTCGGGGGATGCCCCGGAGCCCTCCCGGTGGATATGGATACCACCCGGCTTCACTATGACCAGATTACCCTGGTGGGAACCTCGCACTGCTCCCCTCGAGCGGTGCGCTCGGCCCGGGATCTGCTGATCGGTCATCAGGTCCGTCCCGGCCCGATCCTCAGTGGGTCCTATCCCTTGAGCCAACTCTCCCTGGCCTTCAATCGACTGGACCGGGGAGAGGGCACCAAATTCGAAATCGTCCCCCATTCCACGGAGGCAACAGGAAGATGAGCGTCGCAACACGCACCATGAAGGCCGCGGTAGCCCACGACTTCGGAGATATCCGCATCGAAGAGATGGAGATCCCGACTCCGGGCCCCGGAGAGGCCCTGGTCCGCGTGCGGGCCTGCGGCATCTGTTCAGGCGACGTCACCCCCTGGTATATCCGCAAGAAGTGCCCGATCGTGATGGGGCACGAACCCGCCGGGGAGATCGTCGAGACAGGCGCCCTGGTCACCCGATTTTCAGTAGGAGACCGGGTCTTCTTCCACCACCATGCCCCCTGCGGAACCTGCCATCATTGCCGCCGGGGGAACCACTCCATGTGCCGGGCCTGGAGGGAGTCGAGGATCCATCCCGGAGGGGCTGCCCAGTACGTCCTGGTCCCCCGGACCAACCTGGAAAAAGATACCCTGCTCCTGCCAGACGGGATGTCCTGGTCCGACGGAACGCTGATCGAGCCCCTGGCCTGTGTGGTGCGGGCCTTCCACCGAGCAGGCCTGGGGGCCGGCGACCGGGTGGCCGTGATGGGCCTGGGTGTGATGGGGCAGATGATGGTCCGGCTGGCCCGACATCTGGGGGCCGAAACCATCCTGGGCTCCGATCTGGTACCCTACCGTCTGGAGCAGGGCCTGGAATCCGGTCTGGACCGGGCGGTCGACGTGACCACTGAATCCTTCCCCGAGGCGGTCCGGGAAGCGACCGGTGGCGAAGGCGCGGATGTGGTCCTGGTCTGTCCCACCGGTCCCCAGGCCATCCTGGAGGGTATGGAATGCGCAGGGCGGGGTTCGAAGGTCTTGATGTTCATGGGGCCCGAACCGGGGACCCTTCTGACCTTGGACATGAACAGGATCTACTTCGACGAAATCGACCTGGTCTCCAGCTACTCCTGCGGTCCCGAGGACACCCGCGAAGCCCTGCGGCTTATCGCTCAGGGAGTTGTAACCTCCCGGCACGTGGTCACCCACCGCTTCCCCCTGGAGCAGGTCCAGGAGGCTTGTGACCTGACAGCCCAGGCCCGGGACTCCCTGAAGGTGGTCCTGGACCTGTAGGTATTCCCGGCGGTTCCTGGGAATCGCCGGGAATCAGGACCTTTTCGATGCCTGCGGAAATCCGTCCCTTTCCCACGCAGGCATCGGACAATCGATCGTGAAAAACGCTGGCCAGCCCCTTGAACTGGAGACGGGTTTGGGCATCGCCGGCGACATCGCGATCATCACCGTAGCAGCCCTGCTGGGCGGACTGCTGGCCCACCGTCTGCGTCTGCCGGTCCTGCTGGGCTACATCTTTGCAGGCATCCTCGTAGGTCCCAACACGGGAGGCCCGACCGTCGTCCACATCGAGGACGTCGAGGTCCTGGCCGACATCGGCGTGGCCCTCCTGTTGTTCACCGTAGGCCTGGAGTTCCCGGTCGAGCGGTTGGCTCCGGTCCGCCGCATCGCGCTGATCGGCACCCCGATCCAACTGCTGGCTACGATCGTCTTCGGGTTCGGCCTGGGCCGATTGCTGGGTTGGGACTGGCAATCCTCCCTGTGGTTCGGATGCCTCTCGGCGCTCTCCAGCACCATGGTGGTCCTGAAGCTCCTGGCCGACCGTGGGCTGATGGGAACCCTGTCCAGCCGGGTCATGACCGCCATATTGATCATCCAGGATCTGGCGGTCATCCCGATGCTGATCCTGCTCCCAGCGGTCGGAGACCTGGACCAGGGATTGACGAAACTGGGAGTGGCCCTGGTCAGCGCCTCCTTCTTCGTGGCGGCGATGTTCTTCCTGGGGTCGAAGTTCTTGCCCTGGTTGATGGCCCGGGTTGCCTCCTGGCGCTCACGCGAACTCTTCATGATCACCGTCATGGCCTTGGGCCTGGGCATCGGCTACGCCAGCTACCGCCTGGGCCTGTCCTTCGCCTTCGGAGCGTTCCTGGCCGGAATGGTCCTGTCGCGCTCCGAGTTCAGCCATCAGGCGCTGAGCGAGATAATCCCCCTCCGTGACCTGTTCACGATGCTCTTCTTCGTCAGCGTCGGGATGATGCTGGAGCCGGCCTACCTGCGTCAACACTGGGGGGTCATCCTCTTCCTGGTCGCGGCAGTCTTCCTGGGGAAGTCCCTGATCTTCAGCGCCATCACCCGGGTCTTCGGCTACGTCAACATCATGCCCGCCGCGGTCGGCCTGTCGATGTTCCAGGTCGGAGAGTTCGCCTTTGTCCTGGCCCGCGTCGGCTTTCAGGGGAAGGTCCTCTCGGCCGATGTCTATCTGACCATCCTCAGCGTCGCGGCCCTGACCATGGCCCTGACGCCCTTCACCGCAGGTCTGGCGGCCCCCCTCTACGCCTGGTGGCGCCGGCGCCTCGGTGGAAAGGTCAGGACTTCTTTCGAGGCCCCCAGCGAAGAGATGGAGGATCATGTGATCCTCATCGGATACGGCCGAATCGGCCGGTTCCTGGCCTCAGCCCTGCGTGGACAGGGCCCCGGGATCCTGGTCCTGGAAGAGCACCCCGATCGAGCTCGGGCGGCCCGCCAGTCCGGATACCCCGTGATCGCCGGCGATGCCTCATCGGAAGTGCTGCTGGAAGCCGCCGGCCTGGACCGGGCCCGCCTCTTGATCCTGACCATCCCCGACCCCCTCAACTCGCTCCTGACCCTGCAGCGAATCCGCCACCTCAATTCGAATCTGAAGGTCATGGCCCGAGCCTCCTGCATCGAACACATGGAGGAACTGGCCCACCACGGCGTGGAAGCGGCGTTCGTACCGGAACTGGAGGCCGGGTTGGAACTGCTCTACGAATCCCTGGTCGAAATCGGCCTGACGGCACAGGATGCCCAGGAGATGCTCCATCAGGTCCGACTGCAGCACTATGCCCCGATGCTGCGTGAGGCCGAAGAAGTCGACCAGGAGGGACTCCTGGCGACAAGCGGTTGTGAGGTGACCACCCATGCGAGATGAACTCCACACCGAGGTCCTGGTGGTCGGAGGAGGGTTGGGAGGATGCGCAGCCGCCTGGGCGGCCTTGCGCCTCGGCAACCTGGTCGTCATGACCGAAGAGGGGGATCGCCTGGGTGGGCAGATGACGGCCCAGGCGGTCCCTCCGGACGAGCATCCATGGATCGAATCATTCGGATGTACCCGCAGCTATCGGCATCTCCGCGAGGAGATCCGGGAATACTACCGGAGATACTACCCCCTGACCAACCAGGCCCGGCGGAATCCCCGCCTGAATCCCGGGAATGGATTCGTCTCCACCCTGTGCCACGAACCTCGGGTCAGCCAGGCGGTCCTGGAGGCATTTCTGGCCCCCTACCAGGCCGGAGGACGCTTGAAGGTGCTGCTGCACCATCGACCGGTCTCAGCCAGTTGCCAGGGCGACCGGGTCGAGGCCGTGACCTTCCAAGGGCCCTCGGGCACCCGACCGGTCACGGTCCAGGCTCCCTACGTGATCGACGCCACCGAACTGGGAGACCTGCTTCCCCTGGCCGGCGTCGAGCACGTCGTCGGGGCCGAATCGCGGGCCCAGACCGGCGAACCACATGCGGCCGACGTCGCCGACCCCCTCAACCAGCAGGCTATTTCCTGGTGTTTCATCCTGGACCACCGTCCTGGAGAAGACCACACCATCGACCGCCCTGAAGACTATGGCTCATGGCGGGACGAAATCCCGAAACTGAAACCGGCCTGGGGTGGCCCCCTCCTGTCCTGGCAGGCGACGCATCCGATCACCATGCAACCGGTGGTCCGGACCTTTGACCCGCTCCGACCCGAGCCTCACCGCGGGCCGATGGACTTGTGGACCTTCCGGCGCATCGCAGACCGGAAGAACTTCGAAGAAGGAGCCTACGACAGCGACCTGATCCTGGTCAACTGGCCACAGATCGACTACCTCAAGGGCCCCCTGGTTGGGGTTCCGGAAGACGAGGTTTCAAGCCACCTCGAAGGGGCCCGCCGTCTGAGCCGGTCCATGCTGTATTGGATGCAGACCGAAGCCCCGCGCCGAGATGGAGGGACCGGTTGGCCCGGCTTGCGACTGCGCCCCGATGTCACGGGAACCCCCGACGGTCTGGCCAGCGCCCCCTACATCCGCGAGTCACGTCGTCTGCGCGGCGTGTTCCGGGTGGAAGAACAACATGTCGGCCTGCAGGCCCGAATGGAACTCACCGGGCGAGGTCCCTCGGAAGTGACTGCCGAACGCTTCCCTGATACCGTCGGGATCGGCGCCTATCGCATCGATCTGCACCCCAGTACCGGGGGAGACAACTACATCGACGTCAGCTCCCTCCCCTTCCAGATCCCGTTGGGTTCCCTGATCCCGCTGCGGGTTGAGAACCTCCTGGCAGGCGCCAAGAACCTCTCGGTAACCCACATCACCAACGGATGTTATCGCCTGCATCCCGTGGAATGGAACGTCGGAGAGGCCTCCGGGCTCCTGGCCGCCTTCTGCCTGGAAAACCGCCTTATCCCCCGACAGGTGCACGCCCATCCTGGCCTCCTCTCGGATTTCCAGACCCTCCTGATCAACGAGGGGGTGGAACTGGAGTGGCCTGTTCCCGAGCCGCTCTGAGCGGGTTACAGGAACCCCTGCCCCTGAACTCGAAGGACGGAATCCCGTGAAATCCGACCGGAACCCTCCCAAGGACAAAAAACAGGCACGGGCCGAGTCTCTGTACCTGGAGGCCTTTGCCCACCTGCAGGTGGGCAAGGCGCGGCGCGCCGAGAGGGCTGCGCGCCGCGCTTTGAAGATCCAGGAGGATCACCCCCAGGGCCAGGCCTTGCTGGCGCTGGCCCTGCGCGCCGGAGGGCTCTTCGGCGAGGCGGAAAAACACGCCCGCCGGGCATTGGAACTGGCGCCCGGCCAACCGGACCTCCTCTTCATCCTGGGGCTGTGCCTGTGGAGCGCGGGCGCTCCCGAAGAGGCCCGCACGCTCTTCGAAGAGGCGGTCCAGAAGGCTCCGGAACGTTCGGACCTGGTCATGGACTATGCGGGTTTCCTGATCTACCAACGGCAGTTCCAGGACGCGCTGGCCCTGGCCGAAAAGGCACGGGCCCTGGCCCCGAACCATCCCAAGCCGATCGTCCTGGAAACCTGCGCCCGTGAGGAGAGCTGGAATTCCGCGGTCGATGCCCTGGCCTTCCGAGCTCCGCTTCCCCTGCCCGAGGGGGAGGCCGAGACCTTTGTCCGGGTCGGGAAGACCTTGATCTCCTTCGGATACTATGACCTGGCCCTGGGAGAATTCAGCAGGGCCCTGGACATAGACGCCGGTTGCCAGGACGCCCAGACGCTCTACGCTACGGCTTTCCGGATGAGGAAGAACGCCAACTATTCGTGGTTCCGTCATTGGCGGAACCGACTGGCCAATCCCTGGACCCTGCTCTTGACTTTCCTGCCCCTGCTGGGTCTGGGGGGCGGAGCCTGGTTCCTGTATTGCCAGAAGGAACCCCTGCTGGCCATCATCTGCGTCGGGCTCGGCCTGGTCTATCTCCTGGGAGTCGCCTGCGCCCTGGGGTTCTATGCCCGACGCCTGACGACCCGGGATTTCCAGACCCTGGTCCAATCCAGGAACCTGACGCCTCAAGGCCGTCAGAAGCGCACCAGCAAGAGTGCGGTGACCGTCAGCTCGGAGCGCGACAGAGGCTTCACCGACATGCAAACCGTGGCCCCTTCGATCGAGGCCATCCCGCAGGAAATCGGAGGGGGCGAAGATTCCGCCCGCCTGCGCCGCCACCTGGAAGGCCAGGGGGCGCTGCTGAGGAACTACTCCAACTCGCTCTTCACCCTGGCCATCCTGGCCTTGACATGCCTGGCCTGGATCGTCCTGCGCAAGAACACCCCGGGCGTGCTTCTCACCCCTACCCTGCTCCTCGCCGAGAAGGCCTCGGCGGCCTTCACGGTCGTGCTGGTCTCCGGAGCGTTGTGGTTCAGGGCCAAGGCCAGAAGCCTGGTCGAGCCCCGCTGAACCCGCCCGGACGGGGTCCTCAGTCCATCCGCACCCAGAAGCAGGTCAGGGTGCGACGCACGCCGGGAGTGGCCTGGATCTTCTCCACCACCAACCGCCCGATGGCGTTGTGGCTGTCGCCCTCCACCAGGGCCACCACGTCATAGGGCCCGCTTACAGCGCTGGAGGCTTCAGGCTTGATCCCGTCTATCTTCAGCAGGCTTTCGGCCACGCGGGTGGACATCCCCAGGTCGGTTTCGATCAGGATATAGGCGCGAGGTCTCACGATGACCCTCCTCGTCCGATTCCTCGGGACCCTGCCCCCAAAGTCCCGCCAGGCC
>JAAZKF010000217.1 GCA_012799975.1 Burkholderiales bacterium | reverse complement strand
GGAAACTACGTGAGCACCGCAGAGGTGCGCCTGACGACGCAGACGGGCCCCTCCCACCCACACCCTGGTGTGGGTGGGGTCTCAACGCCTCGACGGCCGAATGCCACGGTAGGCGGCGGATTCAGGACCCCATCGACAGGTTGAAGCCACCACGCTTTCCGCGTCGGACGGGGGCAGCGGGTGGTGAGGGTTGCCAGGAACCCGGCTAGCCCCCCCAGGCTTCGCCTCAATACTTCAGGCCCTGGCCACGCAGGGCTCGGATTTTGAGCACCTGCAGAGCCTTCTCTTCGGCGGATTCCTGCCCCGGGGTCAAAGCCAGATTTTCCAATTCCTCATGGGCCTTTTCTTGTATCCGTCGCATCTCGGTCCAGCGTTCCTGGTCCCAGCGCTGGTCGGTGGAGCGGCGAAGCTTCCCTATCTCCAGGAGGAGGTCGGCGGCGGCGGCGTTCAGGAAGCCGGCATGGATGTGTTGTGGATTCCAACGGCGGATCTCCGCGAAGTCGTCCATCGCGGCCAAGACGTGATCTTCCAGGGGAGCCCTGCGGTCGGCGAGCGGATTGCGGCGTTTCAGGTGTTCGGTCAGGTTCAGGGAGAGGGCCAGTCTGGACTCTCCCCGTTCCAGCAGGTAGGCCGTCCGGGCCTTGACGAAGGCGACCCAGGCCAGACCCAGACAGGCCAGGATCACCAGGCTTATCCCCAGGACACGCAAAACCCGCCCGGGAGAGCTTGCTCCGGTGGGGTGCCCGGGTTCCTCCTGCCCTCGTCGGCGGAAGTAGTCGTGACGGATCTTCGACCGGGTCTTCTGAGCGCGTCGGCGCACCGATTCGGGATTATCCAGGTCGCTGGCAATCCGGTTGCAGAGATCCATGGCAGGCTCGAGGTGCCCGATCTTCCCCAACTCAGTGGCCAGGCGCAAACAGGTCAGAGGATCGGTAGGTCGTGCTTCGGCCAGCAGCCGATCCAGCTCCAAGGTCTCGTCCAGGGCCAAGGCGTGTTCGGTCAGGGCAGAAGCGGTCTTGAGATCCTTCTGGGCCAGCGCGCACAAGGCCAGTCCGATCCAGGCCGCCACTTCCTCCGGAGCGCTGGGAATCACGCGTTGGAAGCCTGCGGTCAGGGCCTGCCAGTCCCGGCGGTCGAAAAGGTCCACGACCCCGGGGGGATAGAGCTCTTCCAAAGTGCGCCGGGGGGCCTCGACCGGCTTTTCAAAGCGTCGGACGAAATCCTCGAAGCGTTCGTGGCGGACCTTGCCAGCCATCTCGTCGACCAGCAGGTCGGCCGCCCGGTAGGCAGGGGGCTTCCTGGTCTTGCCCTGGAGTGATTCGGGGGGCAGGGGAGGCAGGCCGGCCGGGGTCTGGACGAAAAGATTCCAATCCGAGGTCCGACCCGAGGTTCCCGGAGCCGGCAGCGTGCCAAGGGGGGTGGGCGCCACTCGGGGTTTTCCAGAGCGGGAAGGTCGCACCAGGAAGAGCCCTTTGGCCTCCAGGTCATCCAAGGCCTCCCGAGCGGAATTCGAGGGTTTATCCGCAGCTGCGGGAGGCGGGAGCGTAGGTTCCTCCTCTTCGGTTCGCGGCGCTGGATTCAGGTCGGGCAGGCGGCGTGCGGCTTTTTTGTCTGGATCCGAGTGGTTCAAGGGGCCTCTCCCGGGGTCGGACTCCCCCACCGAGATGGTCCGGACACGGTGGTCTCGTTCCCCGCTTCGTCTTTCACGCGAATTTCCAACCGGGTCCATTTCCCGGCAGGCAACTCAAATTCTTCGAGGTTGGAATCGAAAAGTCCGTCCACAGGCGTGGCGGGCAGCCACCCTGCCGAGGAGGAGTGGCGGAAGTGCACCTCGCGAACAGCCGCCACCGGCAGGCTGATCCGACCGCGGAGGGAGCCCGCTCCGGCCTTGGAGAGCCAGGAGATGCGAGCCTTGGCGTTGGCCAGCAGGAACGCTCCCGAGAGGGCCTCCACCCGGGTAGCGGAGGGGTCCTGGCGATCCCAGGCGGCCAGGCGCAGCCGGTGGGTACCATCGCCAAAGCGGGAGCTGTTCAGTTCCAGGGTCTCGTCCCGGCCTTTGAAGGGGCGATTGCTGATCAGCGAAGTCCAGGTAACGCCCCCGTCCGAACTGATCTCCACATCGCAGGAGACTCGGGAAGGGTCTCCCTGGGCCAGCCGCCACTTGAGGGTCCGGGCGCCCGACCAGCGTTCGGAGCCTTGCGGCTCGACCCAGTGCACGGCCAAGGGACCGGGCAGGGCGGAGAAGCCAACCTGAAGGCTCTGAATCCGGAGAGGAGTCGGGAGATCCGGTTCGAGTCGCAGTCCGACCTGGAGGAAGCGGTCTGGAGGGGAGGGGACGTTTGCTCCCGTGGACCTTCCCAGGGTCTCGGACCAAGGGCTCCAGTGCTCGTCGGGAGCGCTGGTCGGGCCGCTGCGGGTGCGAAGAGCCGCCGGGCTCCTGGTCCCCGGGACTCCCAACCAGCGGATCTGCCCCCACCGGGAAGGAGACCCGGCGTCCAAGACGGGGCTGAGGTACTCGCTTCGTCCCAAGCCTTGGCCCAGGCGCAGGATCTCCACGGGGAAGCTCCGGGCCGCCAGGACTCCCTGCTCCTCTGCCAGCAGGGCCAGGACCGGACGCTTCGACGAGGCCGGCACCCGCAGGATCTCGCCGGAAGCCGGAACGCGGGCAATCGAACCGTCGGTCTGGCCGGCCCAGACTCCGCCCTCACCGTCTCCCATCAGGCAGAGCGTCGGACAAGGTCCCGGCGTGAATCGCTGCACCGCTCCCGCTTCCAAAGGCACCCGGTACAGCGAATCCTCGGTGGCAACCCAGGCGTGAGGGCCCGAGATCGCCACCGCCTCGAGGTCCGGGGAGGGACTGTGGAAGAGGGTCTCGACCTTACCGGAGGTCGGGTCCAGACGCAGCAGTCGGCCGGCCTGGCTGGTGGCGACCAGCAGCCGACCGTCGCGGAGCAGGGCCAGACCCCGGACATGCTGGGCCGGACCGTTCCACAAGGTCCGCATCCGCCCCGAAGCCTCCACCAGGTGGACGGATCCGGGCAAGCCCACGGCGGCATAGACGCCTCCCTCAGGGGCGGGCGTCAGGGCCCACACATAGGCTCCGGGAAGGCGGACCCGCAAGGTCGGTCGGCCCTCCAGATCCCAGCGGACCAGACTCCCCTCCGGAGCGGTCCCACCCCATATTCCCCCTCCCGAGCGGACCAGGCTCAAGACCGCGGCACTACCGGTATGGCCGAATACGGTCGCTTCCCGTCCGGGGAGCAGGCGCAGGACCTGTCCATTGCCGGCCATACCGGCCAGCAGGGCTTCTCCGGGTCCGTCTGCCAGACTCAGGACCAGTTCATCACTGGATTTCCAGAGGGACTCCAGCGGAGGTCCGGCCGTCAGGGCGCCTGTAGCATCCAAAGCGGCACCCAGGAATTCTCCTCCCGGCGAGCTCCCCTTCAGGGTCCAGCAGTGGCCCTCAGTCGGAAGGTCTGCCACCGGGGAAGGAGGCTTGGAGTCCTGGGGTTTGGGCTCGACAGGGGCTTCGAGCGATTTGAGCTCCACTTCCAGGAGGGCCTTCCCCCGCAGCGCCCAAGGGGTGGAAATCTCGCTGCGCAGGACCTCGATGGATGAAGTCAGATGGCTCTGATTGGACGCCCCCAGAGCCTGACGCCATGAGGCTGGAAGGAGAGGCAGGCTATGGGGGCCCATCCTCAGCCCCTGGCCCGGAAGCACCATCCGGACGGCCAGATCTCCTCCGCGCGTTTCCTGCTGCAACTGGTTCAGCAGGCTGGGGAGATCGCTGGGAGCCGGCTCTTGGATGGTGAGGGCTTGCAGCAATTCGGGAAGGGAGCCCCGGGCGGCCACTCCGATCTTGACCTTCCCGGGACGGGCATCGCGGGGCAGGGCCAGGGTCAGCTCGCGGACCTGGGGAGCCTGGTCGTAGGGCTTCAGCACCAGACCCAGGCGCACGGTCTCGCCGGGGTGGTACTCGGTCCGGTCCGAGTAGATCCTCTCGATGGAGGCCTGCAAGGGACGAGGCACGATGGTAGCCTCGATCTGGACGGACTCCAGGCGCAGGGGCTGGAAAGAGTTGTTCAAGAGCCGGGACAGGACCGATTCGATGTGGTTGGCCACCCGATCGGCTAGCCCCGCACCGGTCACCAGGTCCTCCAGCTCGAGAGGGGCCTGCCCCTGAGGTTGAATCTTCATGGACAGCCTGGCGGTGGAGGCCTGCAGGTCAGCGCTCATGTGGCCTACCGTGTAACTGGTGGCGGCGCTGAGCACAGCAGGGGTCAAATAACGTTGTTGGGCGGCACGCAGGTTCCAGGTCCGACTCTTGCCCCGCGCGGTGTCGTGGACCACCAGACGCACCGGGAGCATCGACACCGGAGCGTGCAGGCGCCCTCCGATGGCCCACAGCCGGTCCCGGCTCATCTCGCCGATCAGGCCCAGTTGGGAGGCCATCTTGAAGGACATCTGGTAGCTGGGCAGGACCGTGTGGATATAGGCCGCGGACAGAGGAAGATTGACTTCCCCCAATTGGGCCAGGGGGTGGCCGAAGGCCAGGATGGAATTGCCCTTCCTCCAGGTCAGCGTTCCGGTGGCGGCCACCTCGATGTCGCCCGTCAGCAAGGGAACTCCCACCGCAGATCCAGGCACCATCGTGGGGATTCCTGACTGGGGCCGCTGCCCCTGAAATCCCTGGACGGCCTGAACGGGCAGGTTTTTCAGGGACTGATTCAGACGGCGGATCGCTCCCTGGTCCAATCCCGAGGTCTGAAGCAGCGTGCCGAGGGGCGAGAGTTCCAAAGCCGGGCCGGGAACACCCTCGGGCTGGGGGGAGATTCGGACCTCCCGGTAGGTGCGGCCCCCCAGGGTCAAAGGCGTTTCCAGTCGGCCGACGGCGCCCCAGGGAGGGGGCTGGAAGGCGGGCGGAAGCGGCCCGGGCAGCTCGGCCATCATGTCGTGGATCGGGGTCACCCCACCGATCGGAACTTTCGAGAAACCCCATCCGTAAGAAATCGCTCCGATCAGGCGTTCCTGGACGTAGACCGGCGAGCCGCTCATCCCGGCGACGATCCCGATTCCCTGCTCGACCAGATGGCCTCCGTCTACTCGAATCAGCACCATATCCGATCCGCTGAGATGGCCGCGGGCCACTCCGAGGACGGTGATCGGGAAGCGGGTCACCTGGGTTCCCTTGAAAACGGTCAACCCGTAGCCGCGCATTCCCGGTCTAAGCTCCGAGCTGGGCATGGTCTGGACTCCGTCCGGACCTGCCGGGCTGGAAGCGGGCACCAGCAAGAGCAAGGCCAGGGCCAGGAGGACCGGGGCGAAGCGGGTGAGCGGTCTGCGGAGCAGCATGTCTGGTCGGCTTCCTCCGCAGGATTGACTCCTCCTTCCTGGAGGCTTCGCAGGATTGGCAGAGCGGTGCTCTTGCCAGGCGGCGGATTCAGGGAAGGGGCGAATCCTTTACCGCTATTCTCCGTCGTGTATACTGTGTGGACGGTTTCGTGGACCTCATCGAGGTTTTGAGTAGGATGGTGCGTGCTGGGGAAATCGCACGGGGCCTGTTGGTCCTGTCCCTCTTCTGGGCCCTGGGCTGTTCAGCCCCGGGGGCGCCCCCCTATGCCCCGGCTTCTCCCGCGGCCACCCCTTCTATTCAAGTGACCCCGCTGGTCTCGCCCTCTCCGGCGCCCACGCCCGAAGTCGGCGCACCGAACCGCCGGATCCTGGAGAGCTCGACCCTGCGCTCCCGGGGCGAGAACCCCTGGAAGCTCGACGCCGAGCGGGTCGAGTACGAAGAAGTAGGCAAGACGGCTCGCGTCGGTGTCTTGGTCTGGACCCTGATGGACGCGGAGGGAGCCGAACTGGTGAAGGTCGAGGGTAATGGGGCCCTGGTCGACATGGAGGCCATGAAGGTCTCCTTCCAGGGGCCGGTAGTGGCCCGAGGCGCGCGCGGAGAGGTCCTCAACGTCCAGAACCTGGTATGGGATGGGAAGGTCCGGAAGTTTCTGGGCAACCAGGGGGTCCGTATGCTACGGGAAGGCACGATTCTGACCGGGAAGAGACTGGTGGCGTCTCCCGATCTGCGGCGTCTGGAGGTGGAGGGGGATGTACGGGTATTGTTGCCGGAGGGGGTACCGAAGGGGGAGGAGCCCCGATGACCATAGCAGTCCAGGATCTGGTCAAGATATATCGGAAGCGCCGGGTGGTCGACAAGGTCAACCTAGAGGTCTCTCCCGGTGAGGTCGTCGGCCTGTTGGGGGCCAACGGGGCGGGCAAGACGACGACGTTCTACATGGTGGTCGGGCTGATCCGCCCCGACGCCGGGAAGATCTTCCTCCAGGGCCGCGAGGTCACCGGGATGCCGATGCACCGTCGGGCCCGCCAGGGAATCGGCTACCTGCCCCAGGAGCCCTCCGCCTTCCGCCGCCTCTCGGTGGAGGACAATCTGCGCCTGATCTGGCAGGTGCACGGGCTTTCTACCAAAGAACAGAAGTTGCGACTGGAGACTCTTCTGGAGGAGTACGACCTGGGACGGGTGCGCCGCAGCCGGGCGCTGGAGCTTTCCGGAGGTGAAAGGCGGCGCCTGGAGATCGCCCGCGCCCTGGCGACCCGGCCGGCCTTCCTGCTTCTGGATGAGCCCTTCAGCGGGGTCGATCCCATCGCCGTGGCCACCATCCAGGAGATAATCCGGACCCTGCGGGACCAGGGTCTGGGGATCCTGGTCACCGACCACAACGTGCGCGAGACCCTGGCCATCACCGACCGGGCCTACATAATCCGGGAAGGCCGGATCCTGGTAGCAGGCAGTGCCAAGGAGGTGGCCAACCACCCCGACGCCCGCAAGTACTATCTGGGTGAGGGCTTTCAGACCGGCTTGGAGGAGGAGGCTCCGGCTTGAAGATCCTGGACCGCTACCTGATGACCGAGATGGCCTGGCCCTTCCTCTTCGGGCTGTGCACCTTCACCCTGCTCTTCTTCTCGGCCGAGACCCTCATGGGCGTAGCCCGGATGGTCGTCGAATCCAAGGCCGGATTCTCGGTGGTGATCGAGTATCTCTACTGTCGATTGCCCTACGTGCTGGTCCTGACCTTCCCGATGTCGATCCTCCTCTCTGCCCTGATGGCCTACGGAAGGCTTTCCGGGGACAGCGAACTGGTGGCATTGAAGGCCGGAGGCATCGGTTTCTTCCGGATCTTCGTCCCGGGTCTGGCCTTCTGCACCCTGGTGGCCGGTATCTCGCTGTGGATGAACGACGCCTGGGTTCCGCCTTCCATGAAGCGGGCCTACGACATCCTGATCGAGCATCAACGCGGAGATGAACTGGAACGCGCCTTGATCACCACCCCCCGGGTCCTGTCCAACGGACAGGAGCAGATGATCTACGCCCATTCCCTGAACGTCAAAGAGAAGACCATGAGGGGCGTCTTCATCCACTTCTTCTGGGAAAGCATGAGACTCCGCGAGATCTACGCCCACGAAGCCCGATGGAACGGGAAGGTCTGGGAGATGAAGGATATCAAGAGCGCCGAGTTCACCCGGGAAGGGGATGTGAGATACGAACTGGCCGGGAAGCGGGGCTGGACGGCCCTGTCGCCCGAGGAGTCGCCTCCCGAGCCGGATGTGCTGAGACGTCGCAAACTGCGCCCGGAGGAGATGACTCGCGCCGAGTTGGCCGAGAGCCTGGCCAGCATGTCCATACCCCAGGATGGAGACGATGACAGGCTCCGCAAGAGGAATCGCTACCTCGTAATGTATCACCAGAAGCTCTCTCTTCCGTTGACCTGCATGGTCTTCGGGACCTTCGCCATTCCGCTGGGGATCCGGCCTCATCGGACCAGCACCTCCATCGGCCTGGGCCTGTCGCTGCTTTTCATCCTGCTGTATTACGTGCTGATGACCGTCGGGATGATCCTGGGCGAGACGGGTACCTTGCCGCCCTGGGCAGCGGCCTGGCTTCCCAACACCCTCTTCGGGCTGGTGGGCCTGGCCTTGGTTGTCGAGGCTTCGCGCAAGTAGTCCAGGAAATCCTGAATCCGCCGCCTACCGTGGCATCAACTCCCAGATTCTCAAGCCACACGGCGGATTCAGGGAGTTCGTATGGGTTTCCGGATCCGACGTGGCATTCGCACAGTCTCCTGGCACTGTGCTATCCTGAAGGCAGGTCTGCGACCCGCGGCGCAGGCCCTGCGAGGGCATCCTTGGAGTCGATCGTCCAAATCCTGATCACGTATTTCCTGGTGGCTGTATTGGCTGCTGGCATTGCCTATCTGGGGAACCAGTTGGGTAGGCAGATCGGCCGACGCAAGATGAGCGTTTTGCGTCTTCGCCCGCGGCACACCTCGATCCTGATCACCACCCTGACGGGAGCCCTGATCGCCATGGTCACCTTGACGGTCTTCGCCATGCTATCCGAACCCGTCAAGAACCTCCTGGTCGGAGTCGAGAAGCTGAGGCGCGAAGAAGCCGCGCTGCGGGACCGTGTAGCTCAACTCAGCCAGATCCTGGAGGAGGGGGCCATCGTCTGGAAGGTCGACGAGCCGATCGTCCACATGACCATTCCCGCCGGCCTCCCGCCCGAACGCACCCGTCAAGCCCTCACCAGTCTGCTGGCCGAGGCCAACGCCAAGACCATCCTGCAGAATAACCGGATCGCCCTGGAAAAGGAGGAACCTCCGCTGCCCGCGGACCAGGTCCTGCTGGACTTCAACTCCGACCAGCTCGAGCGGCTGGTCACCCGTCTCTCGCGCAGCCAGGGATTCATGGGTCTGCGGGTACTGGCGGACCGCAACTGTCTGTACCGCGATCGGGCCCGGGTGCGTTTGGAGGCCTGGGTGGTGCACCGGGTCTTTCAGGAAGGAGAGGAGGTGGCGCGTCGGCGGATCAGCCCCAATGATCCCGAAGTGCTCTCGGCCTTCTTCGAGTTCATCGAGAGCACCCGGAAGGCCGCCGTGGAGCGCGGCATGCGGCCGATCGGGGGCAGCCTCGGAGGGGGGCTTACCGAAGAGCAGTTCAACGATCTGGTGGACCAGATCCGCACCCGGCAAGGGGAGTTGGAGTTGCTGGCCGTGGCCAACCGCGATCTGTACGAGACCAGCAGCCTGGATGTGCGGATCGAGGTCCGGCCTCTTTCCGAGGAGGATGAAACCGAGTGACGGTGGTAGCGGCGGTAGACCCCGGGCGCCGGAAATGCGGTCTGGCGGTGGTCTGTTCGGAGGAGGGAATCCTCTTCCGACAGATCGCGCTTCGGGAAGATCTGGTCGAGGCCGTGCGACGAATGCTTCAGGAATATTCTCCCGTCGAGCTCCTGGTCGGCGGGAGCACGGGCTCCAAGGAGGTGGTAGCTGAGTTGCAGGCCACCTTGGACCGGAAGGTACTCGTGGTAGACGAGAGCCACACCACCGAAAGGGCCAGGACGCGCTACTTCCAGGACCACCCCCCTCGGGGGTTGTGGCGCCTGATTCCCTGGGGGCTTCGAGTGCCGCCGGTCCCCTGGGACGACTATGCGGCCGTAGTGATGGCCGAAGACTACTTCAAAGCGGTCTCCCGGGAGAACTCCGGAGAAACCCAAAGCAGCCCGCCGGGCTCCAAAAAGGAAGGGCCTGGATCGGGCCCCGCCCGCAAGATTTCAGGGAGGAGCAAAGGATGAGAAGGGGAGCAATCGCCCTGGTAGTGGCCCTGGTCCTGGTGATGGGTGTGGCCCCCGTCAGTGCCCGGAATCGGGACAGGGAGATCGAGAAGGCCAAGGGGGACAATCTGGTGGGGATCGTGGTCAGCACCTCCACCAACAAGACCCCCGGTGGACAACCCTACGACCCTCTTGAAGGGGTAGAGATAACCCTTCAGGGGACTTCCTACAAGACAGTCACCGACACGCTGGGAATGTTCCGCTTCAAGGTACCGGCGGGTGAATATATAATCGTAGCCCAGAAGCAGGGGATAGGCATGGCCACCCGGGCGGTCCAGGTGAAGGATGGTCCGACGCCGGCGATGGTCAACATCGTCCTGAATCCTGGTCAGATTCAGAGCTCCCCCTTCAGCCCCGGACCGGGTGGTGGAGGCGCTCCTCTGGCACCCGGGACCGCCTATGTGGCCTTCGGCCAGAAGGCGGGGCCAGGCGCGCCGGCAGGTCACGGACCGGCGGGCGGCTACCAGATGAGCACGACCCAGACCTATCGCCAGATGATCCTGCATGGGGGCACGGGCGATCCTTTCGGGATGGGAGGCGGTCCCATCCAATCCCCTCGTCCCGGGGACGTCAATCCGGGGGATTACCACACCCCGATCCAGGTAGCTCCCAATACCCTGATGATGCTGCCCGTCGACAACCCCGGCCAGACCGGCTACAAGGAGTTGGACACCCAGCCTTTCTGGGTGGCCTTCAACGCAGCCGGTACCCGCCTGTATGTAAGCACCGCAGCCCAGTCCATCCAGGTCCTGGATACGGTCAATTCCAACACACTCCTGACCTCCATCCCGACCGGGGGGATCATCACCGACCTGAAACTGACCCCTGACGGCAACAATATCCTGGCCAGCGTCCTGGGGGCCCAACCCGGGGTCCTGGTAATCGACACGCGGACCAATGCCCCGCAGCGCCGGCTCCCCACCCCTCCGATGCGCAACGGCGAGGCAGGCCAACCCCGGGCGGTTGCCGCCAACCGGGAAGGGACCCGGATGTTCGTGGCACTGGGGACGCCTTCAGCCGGGGAAGTGGTGGCTTTGGATACCTTCACCGGGATCCCACAGGCCTCCCTCCCCGTTGGAGCCAACCCGACAGGCATGGAATTGTCGCCGGATGGTCGTTTCCTGTACGTGGTGAACTCCAGTTCGGGCGACGTGTCGGTCATCGACGCCTGGGGCTTCACTGAACTCGGCCGCGTCCGGGTGGGCGTCAATCCCCAGAAGGCGGCCATATCTCCGGACGGCTCGCGGGTCTTCATCACCAACAAGGGCTCCGACACGGTGACCGTCCTCAATGGGGTGACCCAGGCTCCGGTGGCCACCGTGCCGGTCGGCAAGGCTCCCGTCGGAGTGGCGGTCAGTCCGGACGGCAGCAAAACCTTCGTGGGATGCACCGGCTCGGGCAGCGTCACGGTCCTGGATGCCGGCACCGGTGGCGTCCTGCTCTCCACCACCCCGTTGCCCAATTCGGTCCCCTGGGGGGTCGCCGTCAAGCCCTGAACCCGCCCCTGAATCGGCCGCGCCTGGCGTGCGCCCTGGCACTCAATCCCAGACGCGGATTCAGGGCTGCAGCACACAAGAAGGACCCCTCCGCCATCCGCGCAGAGGGGTCCTTCTTGTAGCACCAGGGTTCAACCCAGGGCGCGGTCCATCAGGTCCACCAGGTTGTGCGAAAAGCGGGAGATATCGGGAAGTTCGCCTCCTTCGGCAAGCAAGGCCTGGGCGTGCAGCATCTCGGCCACCTGGCCCAGGAAGGCGTCGTCGCCCTTCTCGGAGTACAGGGCGTGCAGGCGCTGGATTACCGGGTGGGTAGGGTTGATCTCCAGGATCCGCTTGACCGGAGGCAGCTCCTGGCCCATGGCCTTCAGCAGCTTCTCCATGGTCGGAGAGGGGTCGTCAGCGTCCGAAACCAGACAGGCGGGAGATGTGGTCAATCGGGACGAGAGCTGGACATTCTTGATCTGCTCGGAGAGGCGGGTGCCAAGCCAGGCCAGCAGGCTGGCCAGTTCCTTGCGCTGCTCCTCCAACCGGGACTCGGCTTCCTTCTTCTCTTCCTCGCTGCCCAGCTCCAGCGAGCTTTGAGAGGCCGAGTGGAAGGGCTTGCCCTGGAAGTCGGCGACCTGTTCGACCCAGATGGCGTCCACGGTGTCCTGCAGGAGCAGCACCTCGTAACCCTTCTGACGGAAGGCTTCCAGGTGGGGGGAGTTCTCCAGTATCAAGCGATTCTCGCCGATCAGGTAGTAGATGGCCTCCTGCTCAGGCTTCATCCTCGAGACGTAGTCCGCCAGGTCGGTCGGCTCGGAGGAATCGGTCGAGGGGAACATGCACAGATCCAGCAGGGTTTCCTGCTGGTCTGGTTCGCGGAAGAGGCCCTCCTTGAGGACCCGTCCGAACTCATTCCAGAAGGTGCGGTAGGTCTCGGGCCGACCCTCCTTCATCTCTTTGAGGGTAGCGGTGATCTTGCGGGTCAGGCCCTTGCGAATGGCCCGGATCTGACGGTCCTGCTGTAGGATCTCGCGCGAGACGTTCAACGAGAGGTCCTGGGCGTCCACCACCCCGCGCATGAAGCGCAGGTATTCGGGCAGCAACTCCTCACAGCGGTCCATGATGAAGACCTTCTTGACGTAGAGCTGCACGCCCCGGCGGGCATCCGGCATGAAGAGGTCCAGGGGGGCCTTGGACGGTATGAAGAGCAAGGCCTGGAACTCGAAGGTCCCCTCGCCCTTCATCGAGATGGTTTCCAGGGGATCCATCCAGTCATGGGCGATGTGCCGGTAGAACTCGTGGTATTCCTCGGGCTTCACCTCATCGGTAGGGCGGGCCCACAGGGCCTTCATGGAGTTCAGGGTGGCGTCCTCGGTCGAGTCGCCCTTGGAAACCTGCATCCGGATGGGGTAGGAGAGAAAGTCCGAATAGCGCTTGACCAGATCCCGCAGGACCCATTCCGAGGTGTAGTCGGCCAGACCATCTTCCGAGTCGGCGGGTTTCAGGTACAGGGTGATGACGGTCCCCTGCGCCGGGCCCTCGACGTCCTGGAGGGTGTAGGTGCCCTCCCCGGAAGATTCCCAGCGGGTTCCCGAGGCCTGGCCGGGCCGACGGGTCTCCAGGACCACCCTGTCGGCCACCATGAACACCGAATAGAAACCGACTCCGAACTGACCGATCATCTCGGCCGAGGCCCCCTGGTCCTGGCCCTCGCGCAACTTGTTCAGGAACTCGGCGGTCCCCGAGCGGGCGATGGTGCCGATCAGGTTGCGGACCTCCTCGCGGGTCATTCCGATGCCGTTGTCGATCACCTTCAGCGTGCGCTGCTTGGGATCCGCCTCCAGGCGGATGTGCAGATCCGAGAGGTCGGCACCCGACTCGGGATGGACCAGTCCTTCCAGGTGCAGCTTGTCCAGGGCGTCGGACGAGTTCGAAAGGAGCTCGCGGAGGAAGATGTCCTTGTTGGAATAGATCGAGTGGACGACCAGATCCAGCAACTGGCGGGCTTCAGCTTGAAATTCGTGGGTTTCTACGGTCATGGGGGACTCCAGCTCAAACTTGTTGATTGTATCCAGTATAGTGAAGGCTCGTTAGAGCAACGTCAGAGCCTCCTCGGAGGGAAAACAAACCCCCCGCCTCGGATTCGAGATGGGGGGCTTGGCGTTCAGTCCTGGAGAAGACTAGCCGGCCATGCGGTTGCGCCGGTGGCAGTCCTGGCAATAGACCGGGCGGTCGTTGCGGGGCTTGAAGGGCAGTTTGGCCGGACCGCCGCAGCCTGCACAGGTGGCCTGATAGAAGGTCTGGTCGCGACGGCCGTTGCGCCCCTGGACCTCTCCACGTTCACGACGGGCCTTGCGCTTGTCACGGCACTCCTGGCAGCGGCTGGGATCGTGCTCCTGGTTGCGCTCTATCTGGAGGGCCTGTTCCAGAACGGTGAAGGTCCATTCCTTCTTACAGTCACGGCAGGGGGGCATACAGCGGTCTTGAAGCATTCAGTCTGGCTCCTTGAGGAAGATTTGGCGGGACGCATGGGCACCGCGGTCCCAAGCGCCGGAGGCATGCCTGACTGGTTCCGGTCTGGGAACCCCAGGGAACAAAAAGAAATCTCAGCCGACTTCAGGGACGTCAGCAGTCTATCATGGCTTGCTGAAGATCGCAAATACTTCAGCGTTTTCGGGTTTTATTCGGTCACGAGCGGAGCGGTTTCGATGCCCTCCGGGTCTGGACCCTCCGCCCAGATGGCGGCCAGGGCCAGCAGGACCTCGACGGTCTGATCCATCTCTTCGACGGTGGTCCATTCGAAGGGAGAGTGGAAGTTGTGCTGCCCGCTGGACAGGTTGGGGGTGGGCAGTCCCATCTCGGTCAGGCTGGAGCCGTCGGTGCCCCCACGGATGCATGAAAGCCGGGGTTGCAGGCCGCAGTTGCGCATGGCCTGCACGGCGTAGGCCACGGCCCGGGGCTCATTCAGGAGCCCGTCGCGCATGTTGCGATACTGACGACGGACCTCCAGGTCGATCCGGGCTTGGGGGTGCTCGGCTCGCAGGGCCACGGCCACGCTCTCCAGCAGGGCGAATTGCTCGGCCAGGGCCTCGGTCTCGAAGTCGCGCAACAGGACCTTGGCCCAGGCCTCTGCCACCGAGCCTTCGATGTGATAGGGATGCAGGAATCCCTCTCGGCCGCAGGTGGTTTCGGGAGACATGGTCCTCTGGGGCAGACGGGAGAGGAAGTCCGAGAGGATCCGGATGGCATTGACCATCCGACCCTTGCCGGCGCAGGGGTGGGTGTTGACACCCGTGACCTTGACCGTGGCCAAGTCCGCCGAGAAGGTCTCCGAGTCCACCGAGCCCAGGCCTTCGCCATCCAGGGTATAGGCCACCTGGGCCCCGATGCGATCCAGGCTCAGGTGGCGGGTCCCCGCCCCGATCTCCTCATCACAGGTGAAGACCAGGCGGATGGTTCCCCGGGGCAGGGAGTCATCCTTCAGCAGGCGTTCGGCGGCCTCGACCAGGGCGGTCACCCCGCACTTGTCGTCGGCGCCCAGCAAGGTGGTGCCATCGGTGGTGATCAGGGTGTGCCCGACTACATCCTTCAAAGCCGGGAGCTCGGCCGGCCGCAGGACCTTGGTGGGGTCTCCGGGCAGGACCACATCTCCCCCGTCGTAATTCGGATGGACCTGGGGCTTCACACCAGCCCCGGAGGTTTCGGGCGAGGTGTCGACATGGGCCACCCAGGCCATGACTGGGACATCCTGCCGATTTCCCGGGATCGTAGCGGTCAGGATGCCGTGATCATCGAGGTGTACGTCCTGGCATCCGATTCCTTTGAGTTCCTCGGCCAGCAAGCGGTTGAACTCGATCTGGCCGGGGCTGGACGGATAGTTCGGAGAGTCCTCGACAGCCTGGGTGTCGAGAGCGGCATAGCGGCAGAAGCGTTCAAGAGTGGACATGGTCAGGCGTTTCGCGAGCAGGACCTCGAGCCCTGCCAGATTCAGCGCGCTTTCATGCAGCGTTCCAGATAGGTGCGAAGGGTTTTGTCCTGTTCGGGGGTGAGGTCCTGGAACTGCATTTTCACCTGGTAGCGCGAGCCGGGCAATTCCTGGCAGTGGGTCACCCGGGCGGGCAGGTGTAGCGAGGGCATGCCGAACTCCAGGGCCAGACGGACCTGCAGGACGAGCCCCTCATCCAGGGGGTGCTCCAGCCGGAGTTCGACGGCCTCCAGGGTCAGGTTGGAGGCGTAGCGCTCACCCATCCATGGGCCCTCCGTCTTCTCACGCAGGGCTACGGGAAGCACCCGATTGAAGCGGTAGCTTTTCAGACGGCCGTCTCCGGAGAACCTCTCCAGGATTTTTTCTATCGTGAGCCGGTGTTCCTGCTCCATGGTGGTGAACTGCAGGCCGTGGTTCCAGGTGCCGCCCAGGAGGTACTTGCGCCAGGCCACGCGGCAGCGGAAGTCCAGGACCTCAGCCTGGATTCCGAAACCCTCCAAGGGCAGCTTCAAGCGGAATTCGGTCTCGCGGGGCAGGTCGCGGTGGGAGTTGATGCCCATGCCCCCGAGCGAGAGGTCGACTACATGCAGGTAGAAGATTTCCGGGTCACCTGGTTGCAGATACAGCTCGCACTGGAGGGTTTTGTTGATGGGCCATGGGGCGCGGAAATGCTCACGACGCTCGGCTCCGGAAGCACTTGGCTGATTCATTATGGTTTGACCTCTGGGGTGCCGGGCTCAGCGCCCGGGAGATTCGTTCCCGGTTCCATTCCCCACGCAGGCCGGGAAGCCCTGGCCCAAGACGAGCCTCCCTTCGGCCCTCGGCGGGAGCCAGGAGCTCGAGCGCGAAGCGCCCCTCCCATCCATACCAGCGAGGAGCCGTCATGAGCCAGATCCCGGATGATACCTGGACCATCGAGGACAGTGAAGAACTGTACCGCATCCGTGATTGGGGAGACCCGTATTTCTCGATCAACTCGGCGGGGCACGTGGTGGTCTCGCCGCAGGGCGAGCGAGGAGGCTCCCTGGACCTCCACGAGCTGGTGGGGGCCCTGCAGGCTAGAAACCTGGGCTTGCCTCTGCTGATCCGCTTTCCGGACATCCTTCAGGATCGCATCGACCGGTTGAACTCGGCTTTCGCTCGAGCCATCGCCCGCTACGGCTACCAGGGGAGCTATCGGGGGGTATTCCCTGTGAAGTGCAATCAGCAGCGCCACCTGGTGGAGAGCCTGGTCCGCTTCGGGCAGCGTCACCAGTTCGGCCTGGAGGCGGGGTCCAAGCCGGAGCTGCTGATCGCCCTGGCCAACCTGAACACTCCGGGTGCGCTGCTGGTCTGTAATGGCTACAAGGATCGCGAGTACCTGGAGACCGCCGTGCTGGCCCAACGCCTGGGCAAGACGGTCCTGCTGGTCCTCGAGCACCTCGATGAGGTGCGGCAGATCATCCAGGTCGTCAAGGACCTCGGGGTCATGCCGTTCCTGGGGATCCGCGCCAAGCTGGCCAGCCGGAGCGAGGGCCGCTGGGGGAATTCGGTAGGGGAACGCGCCAAGTTCGGGCTTTCGGTGCCCGAGATCGTGCAGGCCGTCGAGATGCTACGCCAGGCGGGTCTGCTGGACTGCCTGCAGTTGCTGCACTTCCATATCGGCTCGCAGGTCTCTTCGATCGGGGTGATCAAGAGCGCCCTGCGCGAGGCCAGCCGGATCTACGTCGAACTGGCTCACATGGGGGCTCCGATGCGCTACCTGGACGTCGGGGGCGGGCTGGCCGTGGACTATGACGGGTCGCGCACCAACTTCCACACCTCCAAGAACTACAATATCCAGAACTATGCCAACGACGTGGTGGCGGAGGTCAACGACGCCTGCAACCTGGCCGGCCTGCCCGTTCCGGTCCTGATCAGCGAGAGCGGCCGGGCCGTGGCTTCCCACCTGGCGGTCCTGGTCTTCGATGTGTTGGGGGCCAGCCAGGTGGGGCAAGACCAGCCGCCCCAGCCCGATCCCGAAGCCCATCGGATCCTGGTCAACCTGCACGAGACCTGGGCCGGGATCACCCCGGAAAACTACCAGGAAGCCTACCACGATGCCCTCCAATTCAAGGAGGAATCGGTCAGCGCATTTCAACACGGCCTACTCAGCCTGGTCGGACGGGCCCAGGCAGAGCGACTGTATTGGGCCTGCTGTCATAAAATCCGGGACATCGTTCGAGGCCTGGAAGAGGTCCCCGAAGAGATGGACGATCTGGAGAAGGATCTGTCGGCTATCTACTACGTGAACATGTCGGTCTTCCAGTCCGCCCCGGATACCTGGGCCATCGACCAACTCTTCCCCATCATGCCCATCCATCGGCTGGATGAGGAACCCGTGGAGAGGGCCACGCTGGCGGACCTGACCTGCGACTCGGATGGCAAGATCGACAAATTCATCGATCTCAAGGACGTCAAGCCGCTCTTGGAGGTCCATCCGCTGAAGCCCAGCACCGAGGCCTCCAGCCGCCTTCCCCACGAGCCCTACCTGTTGGGCATGTTCCTGACCGGGGCCTACCAGGAGGTCATGGGCAATCTGCACAACCTCTTCGGCGACACCAACGCGGTCCATATCCGCCTGACTCCCCAGGGCTACCAAATCCAGCACGTGGTACGGGGGGACACCATGCGAGAAGTGCTGGGCTATGTCCAGTACAACTCGGAGGACCTGCTGGAGGAAATGCGCCAGCAGAGCGAGCGGGCCCTGGCCGAGGGCAGCATCAGCCTGGATGAATCCCAGCGTCTGCTACAGAACTACGAGGCCAGTCTGAGCCGTTATACCTACCTGTCCTGAAAAATGAACCGGGCTGTCCTGTAGGACAGCCCGGTTCATCCAGGGCCGACTCGGCCGGCAAAAGGGTCAGACGTTGGGCTTCTCGGTGGCTTCGTAGTCCATCGCGATGGCATTGGCGATGTTCAGGCGGGCACCTGTGGCCACCTTGCCCTGCAGGCTGTCCAGCTTGTCTGCACCCTCCAAGAGGCGGGTCTTGAGCTCATCATTCGACATGTTCGGATCGGAGGCCAGCAGCAGACCCGCCGCACCGGCCACGTGAGGCGTGGCCATGGAGGTACCGCTCTTGTTGGCGTAGCCGCCACCCGGGATGGTCGAGTAGATTTCGACGCCCGGTGCCGCAATGTCCACGGATTTCTCGCCATAGCACGAGAAACCGGCCAGACGGTCGTTGCGATCCGAGGCTGCCACGGCGATGTTGTTGGTCAGGTCGTACGAGCTGGGGTAGTGCGGACGTGCGTCGTTGTTGGTTCCGGAGTTGCCTGCGGCCATGATGTGCAGAGCCGGGGAGTTCGCGAAGGCCTCCCGGATGGCCGGGTCGGCGGCTCCACCGCCCCAGGAGTTGGACGTCACGCGGGCGCCGTTCTTGGTGGCGTACAGGATGCCCCGCACGATGGCCGCCGAATTGGTCGATCCCGCGTCGCTGAAGATCTTTACCGGCATGATGCGGGCCCGCCAGTTCACGCCCACCACGCCCTGATCGTTGTTGCCTTCGGCAGCGATCGTGCCGGCACAGTGGGTCCCATGGGAGTGACCGTCCATCGGGTCCCCGGTCTGCGCGTAGGCGTTGTATCCGTGCACGTCGTCGATCACACCGTTGCCGTCGTTGTCGATCCCGTCGCCGGGGATTTCACCCGGGTTGGTCCAGATATTGTTGACCAGGTCCGGGTGATTGTAGTCCACACCGGTGTCGATCACGGCGATCAGCGGCCCGTTGGGGTTCCCGGTCGTCACGGCCCAGGCTTCCGGAGCGTCGATGTCGGCATCCGGGGTCCCGCCCTTCTGACCGGTGTTGTGCAGGCCCCACAGCTCCGGTTTGAGGTCGTTGGGCGTCTTGGGAGCGTCCGCACTGGCACCTTGCGAACTGGCCGAGGTGTTCTCGGCAGGCGGATCGTCCAGCGTGTAGATGTTGTTGGGTATGACATACTCGACGCGGGGGTCCTGCTGCATGGCAGCCAGGGCCTGGGCCGTTGTCATCCCTTCGGGCAACTTCAGGTGGAGCATTTCGCCAGTGAAGTTCTTATAGATATCCTTGGGGAAGTCGAAGCGCTCGAGAACCGTGGCGCCGAAACGCTGAGCAAAGGTGCCCTGACTCTTGGTGAGGGGATGGCTTTTCAACTTGACCAGGACCTCGCCCGGAACGTGTTCACCGAGGTCGGCTTCCAGCCTTGAAGCTTCTGGAGCCGTGGTTGCCAGGAGCCGATCCAGCGAACTCTGGGGGCGGATATCGACAGAGTCCGAGGCGTTCGGCGTTGGGTTTGAAGCCGCCTGCGCAACAGGCGGGGCGTTCTGGGCCTGGGGCCGGACCGAAGGGATGGAAGTCGAACGAATCTCGGGAATCATGGAGCCTCCTTGGGCGCAGTTCGCCTCTATCCCGATAGTAAGCAACCGACTCTTATGGCATGTAAGCGTTCTGTAACAGATGGGTCAGATCTTTGGGAGGGAAAAGAAACAACCCCTGCCGGTCGGGGGGGGGGCACCCGGCAGAGGTCGCTTGCAGCGCCATCATAGCACTGATCAGGGGGGACAGCACAGAGGACTTCTGTCCTGTCCCATCGTCAATTCGTCCCGGTAAGAATATACTACTGGGGTGCCGCCTCGCCCTGACCTGCCTTCCAACGGTCGATCACCCGGTCGTAGTAGTCGATAACCTGGCGCACGAAGCGGCGGCGTTCGTTATAGGGGCCTGGGAAGAAACTGCGCTTGAATCCATACACGATGGTGTTGCGCAGTTGCTTGAGATCCATCTCGAAAGCCTCGATGGCCAGTTGCAGCTCACGCGAGACGGTGGTGTGGCTGACCAGACGATTGTCGGTGCACAGGGTGGCCGAGAGGTTCTCGGCCAGCATACGGCCCAAGACGTGGTTCTTCACCGTCTTGATGGTGGGATTCGTCTGGAGGTTGGAGGTGATGCAGACCTCGATGGTGATCCGTCGATCGGCGATGTAGCGAGCCAGGCGCCGGATGTATTCCTCGGGATCGGCCACACCCGGACCGCACAGTTCGGGCGAGAAAAGGTGGTACCCGTGCCCGATGCGGTCGGCGTGCAGGTCGGTGATGGCCTGGAAGATGCTCTCCGGGCCATAGGCCTCGCCGGCATGCACGGTCTTGTGCATGAAACTGCGGTGGACGAAGTTGTAGGCCTCCTGATGGTCGCTGGCGGGGTAACCGTCCTCGCGGCCGGCCAAGTCGAAGCCTACGATGGGCAGCCCTTCCTCATCTCGGACCCGGACGGCGGCTCGGGCCAGCTCCAGCGAAGACAAGCCGAAGACCTGCTCAGGGGGGGCCTCCTGGAAGGTGTCGACGATCCGGGCGAACCAGTCCGAGGAATCCCGGGTGAAGAAACGCATGGCGCAAACGATGATGCCGTAATGGAAGGCGGGCTCGCCCTGCTCAGCGACGGCCGGCGACCGGCGATGCTCGTCCTGAGCCCTGCGCAACCCGCGGTCGACGGCCCGAAGGATCTCGCGGAAGGACAAGTCCTTGTGGATGTGCAGTTGAGGCGCGAAACGCACCTCGATATAACGGACACCCTCATCGATGTTGTCCCAGGCCAACTCGTAGGCGATGCGCTCCAGGGCCTCGGCATCCTTCATGACGGCGACGGTCAAGTGAAAACCTTGAAGGTACTCGGCCAAACTGGCGTAGTGGGGGCGGAAGACCAGCTCGTTGAGGCCTTCAACCGTCTCGGAGGGGAGCTTCACCCCTCGCTCGCGGGCCAGCTCGATCAAGGTCCTCTCGCGCAGCGAGCCGTCGAGATGGACATGCAGGTCGGTCTTGGGAAGAGTGCGGATCACATCAAGGGGTAACATTCAAAACCTCCAACGGTCTCGTGCGGTTCTAAGCCCGAGCCGGCAATTCCTCTGGAGGAAGAGGGAGGGACTTCCGGTTCCCGGAGGTCCGACCCTCAAGCCGTCGCTCCGATATATTCAGCATGGATCCGGCAAGGTCCTTGACAGGACTTTCCTGTGCATCTACAAGAAAGTCATGGCAAATCCAACTTCTCGTCCTCCGTGTGCGTGTACCGCCCTGCGGCGCGCTTCCCGTGTCCTGTCCCAGATGTACGATGATGAACTGCGAAGTCTGGGTTTGAAGAACACCCAGTTGGCCGTTCTGCAGGCGGTCAGCAGGGCCGGCTCCACGACCCAGGCCCGTCTGGCCCAGGAGCTTTCCGTAGACAGCACGACCTTGAGCCGAAACGTGAAGGTCCTGGAAGGCAATGGCTGGCTTCAGGGGACCGAGGGGGGGGACCGTCGTGAACATATCCTGAGCCTAACCGGGACCGGGCAGGAGCTGTTGCGTCAGGCCGAGCGTCCCTGGAATCGAGCCCAGGACAAACTGCGCAAGAGCCTGGGGGAGGGGCGCTGGGAGCAGCTCTTCGATCTGCTCGAGGCAGTCCGGAAGGCGACCCGCTAGGAGGAGGGCGGACCAGACCCAGCAGTCCGGAAAGAGAAGACGCCCCCTGGTTTGGCCAGGGGGCGTCTTCAGTTGCTCAGAAGACTCCTGGTCTACTGGGCGGGAGGCGGAGCTTCACCGTCGCCGGGAGGCGGAGGCATTTCGTCGCCGGGAGGCGGAGGCATTTCATCGCCGGGAGGCGGAGGAACAGCGTCGCCGGGGGGCGGAGCCATGCCGTCGGGGGGAGGCGGAGCCATGTCATCGCCGGGAGGCGGAGGAACACCTTCGCCGGGAGGCGGAGGAACACCCTCACCGGGGGGCGGAGGGGGCATGCCATCGCCGTCGGGTTGGGCTGCGGGCGGAGGCTGCTGCGGCGGTGGGGTTCCGCCGCCTTCGGGCTTGGGGCCACAGGCGAACATCGTGAACGCCAGGGCAGGAACCACGGCGAACGCGAGCCATCGGGTTGGGAACATCTTCAACTTCGATTCCTCCATTTATTATTGACGCAGTCCTAGAGTCCACCAAGTATGGTCGACCAGGACATTCCCGACTGGTTCGCACCTGTTCTCAAGGTTCCTCCGTGTTGGAGAGAACTTTCGGGGGACCGTTCCATCAACCATGACTCCGCGCGTGGAGGAGAACCCCGCGGTTGGCGGGGGAAGTGCCCCAAAGCCCACCCCCGCGACCACAAACAGGAGCCCGGTCGAGGGGGTTCCTACCTGAATCCGCCGCCTGGCGTGAGCACCGAGGCCATCGAGGCGGGTCTGAATGCCAGGAAGGCGTGCGTTCTGAGGAGCGGAGCGTAGTTGGAAACTACGTGAGCACCGCAGAGGTGCGCCTGACGACGCAGACGGGCCCCTCCCACCCGCACCCTGGTGTGGGTGGGGTCTCAACGTCTCGACGGCCGAATGCCACGGTAGGCGGCGGATTCAGGTCCTAGGGACCGTTCCCCGGAATGCACGCCTTCCTCGGCAGGGCCGGCGCTTCGGATATGGCGGGCATGGTGAAGTGTCGGCCCAGTTGCGGTCCACGCTGGTGCTGGTAGTGTGAACCCAGGTCGGCCCCATAGATTCGCTCTGGTGTCTTGATCAGGTGCTCGAAGACCATCTTGCAAATCGGTTGGCCATGCCGGAAGACCACGTCCTCATGGGTATCCAACTCCAGGACGGCCGGGGTTCCCTGGATTTCGCCCTCGCGACCATAACCGAAGCCGGGGTCGAAGAAACCGGCATAGTGGGACCGGTATTCACCCGAGTGGATGTCATAGGCGACCATCTCGACGGCGAAAAGCGGCGGTACCCGCAGGAACTCACGCGTGCACAGGATGTAGAAGCCGTTCTTGCGGAGCAGCACCTCGCCGTCACGCGCACGCACCTCCCGAAAGTACAGCGCGCCGTCCTGGGATTCCGGGGAGGTCAGGTCTACAGGCTGGTCACAGGGGATGGCCTCGAAGCCCACCACCTCCGCGAGCAGGTCGACGGTCAGCAGAAGTCCTGAATCCAGGACCGGCTCGTCACGATGCCCCTGGGCATCATAGACCAGACCTATCTGTTGGTGAGCCATCTCCAACTCCAGGTCCGCCAGACGATTCTCGCCGCGCAGGAAGCGAGCCTGGTTGAGGGTGTTGCCGGTCTGGACGCGCAGGGGCCAGGAGCGGGGGGTCACCATCACGTAGGCCCGGCCGCGGTAGCCGGCCGGGATCTTGTCGAACCGGGGCAGCCCGTCGACCAGCGTGCGTGCCCAGACGTTCATCCGTCCGGTGGAACTCTTGTTGTTGGTATAGGCGTGGACTCCAGGAGGCAGGTTGAGTTCTTCCGCCACCTCGATTACGTAGGTCTGGTCCAGCTCCAACACCCGGGGGTGGGACAGGTCCACCTCCTCCACCCCGTATCGCTCCAGGGCCCGGCCGATAGGCTCGTCGCGCAGGGGCAGGAAGGCCGCCTGGACCCTCCAGCCTCGCCGTCCCAGGCGCAGGTCCAGGCTGGCGGGTTGGATATTGGCGGTCGGAATCGGGTCGACGGCCCGGATATTTCCTCCCGCGATGAACTGTTCGATGATCTGGCTGGGGATCGCGCCGGCCTGCCGCATGGTTCCCGTCCTTTCCTGCCGCCGGGAGTCGACCGGGACCAGGAACCCGATCAGAAACCCCTCGGCGATGCTCGGTCGGGGTTTCCGACCGGAGTAGGGGCCGATTCGCATCTCGTCGGGGTTTCCCTGGAGGCAGGACTGGCTGGCAGCGAGGCGTAACCCTGCGGTTCCGGAGGATTTCCTTGAACCCCTGGTGGCGCCGGGTGGACCTGCTGTCGATAACCTGCACGTTGCTGCTCGCCGTGCTGGGTCTGTTGATGATTTTCAGCGCGACCGG
>JAAZKF010000216.1 GCA_012799975.1 Burkholderiales bacterium | reverse complement strand
GCGCCTTGCAGACCGCCGACCAGCACAAGGTGGCCACGCCGGCCAACTGGCAGCCCGGCGACAAGGTCATCCTGCCCGCCCCTAACACCGATGAGGGGGCCGACAAGCGCCTGGCCGCCGAAGGCCAGTACTGCACCGACTGGTACCTGTGCCGCAAGCCCCTGGAAGCCGTGGCTCCCGCCGCTGCCGACAAGGGCGGCTGCCACTAGTCCTTCAGGCCCTGCCACCCCGGCTCCGCCGTGCTCCGGTGGGGCTGGGGGGGCAGGGCAGACGCAGGTCCTGAACTTGCGCCCTTCAGTCTCGGTACCCCCCCCGCAGACCAGCCAGGCAGGACTGCCTTCAGACAGGAACCTCGGCTGGAAAACGCTCGGGATGACGGCGTTTCAACGCTCAACAGGCTCCTCGATGTTCTGACGGATGGCCTCTGGGATTTGAGCCGGGACCCCCTTGGATTTCAGGAAGGCCTCGATTCCCCCCGCGCCGTCCACCACCCGGAAGACCATCTCCAGCCACTCCGGGTGGACGACCAGGCCCGGGCTGTTGCGCACCGACTGCATGTAGTCGTCCAGGATCACCTCGCGGGGAGTGCCCAGGGATTCCAGTAGCAAGGCGGTCAGGATCCCGGTCCGATCCTTTCCGGCCGAGCAATGGAAGAGGAGGGGGAGGCTGCGGCGGTTGGCCAGGAGTTCGAAGAAGCCCCGGATGGCCTGTCGGTTTTCTTCCAGCAGCACAGCGTAGGCCTCGGCCCCACGGCCGCGGCTGCTGGACATCGGCAGCCGGAGATGGTGGGGGATCGAGCTGGTCAGGGCCAGGCGGTCCGGACCGTCCTTGTTGATCTCGGAATCCACCCGGAGTTCTAGCACGGTGGATAACTTCAAGGCCTGCATGGTGGCGACATCGGCCTCCGTCAGGAAGCAGAGCGCTCCCGAGCGGTAGACCAGGCCGTCGCGGATGAACCCATTGCGGGTCGGCAGACCGCCCAGGTCCCGGGTATTCCGGGTTGCCTCCAGCAGGACGGCGCGCTGCATATGGGTGCGCCGGGGAGTCGGGGAGGGATTCGGAGGGGCTGCCAGCGCGGGCAGGACCACTCCCATCAGCACCAACAGGTAAACCAGTCTCCTCATGATTCCTCCCCGTCTTCCTTGAATCCGCCGCCTGGCGTGGCATTCGGCCGTCGAGGCGTTGAGACCCCACCCACACCAGGGTGTGGGTGGGTGGGGCCGTCTGCGTCGTCAGGCGCATCTCTGCGGTGCTCACGTAGTTCCAACTACGCTCTGCTCCTCAGAACGCACGCCTTCCTGGCATCCGGACCCGCCTCGATGGCCTCGGTTCTCACGCCAGGCGGCGGATTCAGGTCTTCCGGATTCTCTTGTCGACTCGGGCTCAGGGTGACATGATAGCACGAATCCGCCCGGGGTCTTCGTGCCCTGGGAAAGTGCGGCTTCGCGTCGTAGAGGGACGGGTCATCCCGGTGCCTCTCCTCCAGGAAGATGCTCTCGGGCGCTGCCGATGCCGAAGGCCAGATCCTGGTGCCTAACCGCGTTCCCGGGAGGCCGGTCAAGGGCCCTTCTGGCGACCCTCCCAGGACTCTCGGGAAAACTCCATCCAGATCTTGTTGGCTGCGGCTCCTTGCGAAGGCGCCGAACCCAACAGTGTCAACCCGACCCGCCTCTGGAAGCCGACCTTCTCGAAACAGCGCTGAGCCGCCCGGTTGAAGTCCGCCGTATCCAGCTCGACGGAAGCCACCCGGCGGACCTCGAAGAGATAGCTCAGCAGCAGGCGCATCGCTTCGGTACCCAATCCCCGCCCGCGATCCCGGGCCAATCCCAGCAGGATCCCCACCCGGGCCACCAGCCCCTGGGGACCCGGACGCAGACTGAAGCGCAGGAAGCCGATCAGCCTGCCATCATCGGTGTCCAGAGCCAGGATGTTGCGCCTGCCAGCCGCAATCTCGCGGCAATACTCCTCCGCGATCTGCTCCAGTCTGGCGGGTTCCAGGTTGAGGCCGAAAGCATACCGCACCAGTTCCAGGTCCTGCAACCAGGCACGGATCTGGGGCACATCCCTGGCCTGCAGAGGCTTCAACGCAACCCGGCCATTGGGCTCCCGATAGGGCCAGCGCTCGCGTCTTCCCAAGAAACCAAGCATACCGGGAATTTCCCCATGAGCGGGGAGAATCCCCTATCGAGATCGAGGGGCAGGTCTTCCCCGTTCGGCGCCGAACGCGGGGAAGGCTTCTGGGAGGGCAGACTCGGACGGGAGCCCAAGAACCATTTCCCCAATCGGCCCGAGAGGTTCGAGCCTCCGAGCTGATCCGGCCCAAAATTTCAGAGGCAGTCGGGCCTGGCGCACAGCGCCCTCCGGGAGGATCTGGATGCACGAAAACGAGAGCCGCTGCGGGGGAGACGGGCCGGCGCCCGGAGGGTGCACGATGTCTTTTGAGGGACGCCGACTCACCCCCCAGGAGGCCAACCGCCTCCTGGACCTCTCTTTCATCTTCGAGGTCCAGGAACGGGTTGAGGCTGCTGTGTGTCTGTATTCCACCATCCTGGCCCAGTACCCGCTGTGGGCCGATGTCCACTTCCGGCTGGGTGGAGCCCGCGAGGCCCAGGGGGACCTTTTGGCGGCCGAAGAGGCCTACGGGCGCGCGTTGGGTCTGAATCGGAACTACGCCGACGCTCGCCGCAAGCTGGGTGAGATCCTTATGGATCAGGGCCGCTTCGACGAGGCCCTGGTGCACTTTGAAAAGTTGCTGCGGACGCAGACCGAGCGGCGATATGCCGACATCCACAACAACCTGGGGGTCGCCCACGAGCAGAAGGGAGATCTGCGGGAGGCCGAATCCTGCTATCGGCAAGCCCTGGAGATCAACCCCGACTTCGAGCGGGCCCGCTACAACCTGGCCAACGTCCTGGACTCCATGGGTCGCTCCGCAGAGGCCCAGGCCGAGTACCGCCGCGTCCTAGCTCGAAACTCGCAGGAAGGAAGGGCTTTGCATAACCTGGCTGTAAGCCTGGCCAGTTCCGGAGACCTCCAGCAAGCCGCCCAGCTCCTCCAGAAGCTGCTGGAAGCCGAACCCCACAACATGCTGGCCTGGGAGAACCTGGCCAGTGTCTTCCGAGATCTGGGCCTTCCCGAGAAGGCTGAACAGACCGAAAAACAAGCCAGCGAAGTCGCTCCACTTCCCCCCGAGGAACTGCCCTTCGACCTGGAAGCGATCCTCCACCAGGCCTCCAAAGACTACGCTGAACTCCTCGAAAGGCATCCCCGCTGGCCCGACGTGCACTTCAAGCTGGGGCTGGTATTTGAAGGCTTGGGCGACCCGGAAAAGGCGCTGTCCTGCTACCAGCAGGCCCTGGCCATCAACCCGGACTACGTCGAGGCCCACCGCAAGCTGGCAGAACTTTTTTTCGACATGGGAAGGTTCGACGATGCCATTCAGGAACTCCAGAAGGTCCTGGATATCCGGGTCACCTACCGGTATGCAGACGTCGAGAATAACTCCGGCGTGGCTCACGAAGGGCTGGGAGATTACGACGCAGCCCGTCGCGCGTATATTCGCGCCCTGGAGATCAACCCCCACTACACCAAAGCTCGTTACAACCTGGGCAATACGTTTATGAATCAGGAAGACTGGGGCCAGGCCATTGACCAGTATCGGCTCGTCCTGGAGCGTTCCCCGGATGATATCCGAGCCCTGAACAACATGGGGATCTGCCTGACTCAGTTGAACCGGAATGCAGAAGCCCTGGAGGCGTTCGCCCGCCGGGCAGACCTGGATCCGGAAAACCCCGGGGCGCATTTCAATCTGGCCCAGTTATACGAAGTCCTCGAAGAATACGACCGGGCCCGAGAACACTACCAGCGGGTCCTGGAACTAGACCCCCAACACCAGGAGGCTGCCGAACGATTGCGGGACCTGATCGGATAGAACCTGAAGATTCCAGGCAAGGGAGACACGGCGTTGGCCAAGCGCGACTACTACATGATTCTGGGAGTGCCCCCCACGGCACTGCCCGACGAAATCAAGAAGGCCTACCGGATGCTGTCTAAAAAGTACCATCCGGACCTTAATCCGGACATGAAGACGGTCTCTGACGAGAAAATGAAGGAACTCGTGGAGGCCTACAACGTCCTCAACGACAGTTCGAGGCGCAAGGCCTACGACAAGCAGCCCCAGTTCCAGACCAAGCGCTTCGCCAAGTCCTCCGCGCGTGCCAAGGTTGACAAATCTGCCTTCACCAAGAAGCCGAAGTATGCCAAGGAGCCTTCACTCCTGGAACGGCTGCTCTCCCCGTTCTTGAAAAAGACTTCTACCACCGAGAGCGGCAGCGTCCTGGACCCCAAACAGGCGGATGTCCATTTCACCCTGGGCCTCTCCATGGCCGACAGCGAGACCTTCTACGACCAGGCCAAGGGCGAATTCAAGCTCACGCTCAAATTCGATCCCAAACACAAGGAGGCGGCCTACAACCACGCCCTGATGTGCTACAAGCTGGGGGAGTTCGAAGAGGCCCGCATCGGCTTCCAGAGATGCCTGCAATTGGACCCCGATGATCAGATGGCCCGCAGAGTGTTGGCCTTGCTGCACGACCCGATGCTATAGGAGACTCCAATATTGGAGTCCCGTTGAGGGGGGCGTCCCGGACCGGGACGACCCCCTCAACTTCTGGGCATCAGGATTATCGCATCGGAATCCGGACACCCCGTTCCCGGGCCACCTGGACGGCCCGCTCATACCCGGCGTCCGCGTGCCGCAGGACACCCATTCCGGGGTCCGTGGTCAGCACACAGTCTAGGCTCTCGGCCGCCTCAGGCGTTCCGTCCGCCACCACGACCATCCCGGCGTGCAGCGAGTAGCCGATCCCCACGCCTCCCCCGTGATGGAACGAAACCCAGGTCGCCCCCGCCGCCGTATTGAGCAGGGCGTTGAGGATGGGCCAGTCGCCGATCGCGTCGGAACCGTCCCGCATGGATTCCGTCTCGCGGTTCGGTGAAGCCACCGATCCCGCGTCCAGGTGGTCGCGACCGATCACGATGGGAGCCGAGACCTCTCCGCGGGCAACCAGGTCGTTGAAGACCAGCCCCATCCGAGCGCGTTCTCCATAGCCCAACCAGCAGATTCGAGAGGGCAGCCCCTGGTGCTTGACCTTCTCTCCCGCCTGGCGAATCCAGCGGGCCAGGGGCTCGTCGTCGGGGAAGGTCTCCAGGACCGCCCGGTCGGTACGCTCCAGATCCTTGATGTCGCCGCTCAGCACCGCCCACCGGAAGGGGCCCTTGCCCTCGCAGAAGAGCGGGCGGATGAAAGCCGGAACGAAGCCCGGGAAGGCAAAGGCCCCCTCGATTCCGGCCTGCTCCGCCTGGGCGCGGATGTTGTTGCCGTAGTCGAAGACGACCGATCCGGCCTTCTGGAAGTCCAGCATGGCCTGAACATGGAGGGCCACCGACTGGAAGGCCCGCCTCTGGTAGTCCTCGGGGTCTCGTCGGCGCAGTTCCAGGGCCTGGGCGTAGGGGATCCCGTGGGGTACGTATCCCCCCAGCATGTCGTGGGCACTGGTCTGGTCGGTAACCACGTCCGGACGGATCCCTCTCTTGAAGAGTTCCGGGAAGACCTCGGCAGCGTTGGCCACCAGCCCCACCGACAAGGGCTGCCGCTGGTCCAGGGCTTCCCTGACCCAGTCCAGAGCCTCCTGCAAATCCGACGTAGCGCGATCGCAGTAGGCCCCCTCCACCCGGCGGCGGGCCCGTTCCGGGTCGACCTCGACCACCAGGGCTACCCCGCCGTTCATCGTGACGGCCAAAGGCTGGGCGCCACCCATGCCCCCCAATCCGGCCGTCAGCACCAGGCGGCCTTCCAGGGTGCCCGAGAAGTGTTGACGCGCCAGTTCGGCCAGGGTTTCGTAGGTTCCCTGGAGGATGCCCTGGGTTCCGATGTAAATCCAGGAACCCGCGGTCATCTGCCCGTACATGGTCAGTCCGGCGGCCTCGAGGTCCCGGAACTTCTCCCAGGTCGCCCAGGCCGGCACCAGGTTGGAGTTGGCGATCAAGACCCGGGGGGCCCGAGGATGCGTCTTGAAGACCCCGACGGGCTTTCCCGACTGCACCAGCAGGGTCTCGTCGCCCTCCAGACGACGCAGGCTGTGCACCAGGGCTTCATAGCACTCCCAGTTTCGCGCCGCCCTGCCGGTGCCGCCATAGACCACCAACTCGTCGGGTTTCTCGGCCACCTCGGGGTCCAGGTTGTTCATGAGCATGCGCAAGGCGGCTTCCTGTTGCCAGCCTTTGCAACTCAGGGTTGTCCCCCGGGGGGCACGAACAGCAGTTCGAATCGTCATGTCAAGACCTCCAGATTTCAATCCGGCGCGCGAGGGCGTCGCAGCCAGAGACTATTGAGGATTCCCAGCCCAGCCAGGTTGGTGATCGCTGCGCTTCCTCCGTAGCTGAGGAAAGGTAGGGGGATCCCCACCACCGGGCATACCCCCACCGTCATCCCGAGATTGACCAGGATGTGGACCCCAAACAAGGCCCCGATCCCAGCGGCCAGATAGCTTCCATAACGGCTTCGGGTTGCCTGTGCGGTCCGGAACGCAGAATAGACCAGCCCCGCTAGAAGCATCAGCAACACGACGCTGCCGACCAGGCCCATTTCTTCGGCCAGGACGGTGAAGATGAAGTCGGTATGGTGTTCGGGAACAAAATCGAGCTGGTTCTGGGTCCCCTGGAACAGCCCCTTTCCCCAGACTCCACCCGAGCCGATGGCGATGCGGGATTGCAGGATATTCCAGCCGGACCCGGTGGGGTCCGCCTCGGGATTGAGGAAGACCATCAGTCGCTCCCGCTGATAATCACGCAATACGAAGGGGAAGACCGACAGGGCCAGGGCCACTACGCCCAGCAACCAGACCCGGGGAATGCCGGCCACGTACATCATGGCCAGGCCCACGCTGGCCGTGGCGATAGCGGTTCCCAGGTCGGGTTGCAGTATGATCAGCAGCATCGGCAGCCCGATCAGGATCATGGCCTTGAAGAAGCGAGAGCCCGGAGGCTCTTCATCGTCCTCCTCCTCTCCCGCAAGCACCCGGGCCAGGACCAGGATCATCAGGAGTTTGGTCGGCTCGGAGGGCTGGAAGGCGCCCAAGGGGCCCAGGTCGATCCAGCGTTGAGCTCCCTTGGCCGCGGTTCCCACCAGCAGCACTGCCACCAGAAGACCCAGCAACATGACGTACAACCAAGGCGCGGCACGCCACCACGTCCGGTAGTCGATCATAGCGGTAAAGACCATCACGACCGCGCCGACCGCCAACATCAGGGCCTGACGCGAAACCTCCGAATCCGGGCCTGCTTGGCCGGTCGCGCTGAAAATCATCAACAGACCCAGCACGGCGAGCAGCAACGTGCAGGTTATCGACAGCAGGTCCACCCGGCGCCACCAGGGGTTCAAGGAAATCCTCCGGAACCGCAGGGTTACGCCTC
>JAAZKF010000001.1 GCA_012799975.1 Burkholderiales bacterium | reverse complement strand
TCGTCAGGCGCACCTCTGCGGTGCTCACGTAGTTTCCAACTACGCTCCGCTCCTCGATGCACGCCTTCCTGGCATCCAGACCCGCCTCGATGGCCTCGGTTCTCACGCCAGGCGGCGGATTCAGGGGTCCCTCCCTGGCGGGCGGGGAGGGACCGGAAGGGATCATCAAGCGGGCTTGCGGAAGACCAGGCAATAGTGGTGGTGGACGTTCAGGACGAATTCGCTGGGGTACCCCCAGATGCCCAGTTTCTTGTTCTCCTGGCACCAGATCCGCTCGCCCTTGAAGACCAGGAACTCCTCCAGGCCCCGGGTCAGATCCCAGGCCAGGGGCACCATCCGGCCCTCGGGATTGCGCAGGTTCTGGACCACGGCCACCAGATAGCGCCCCGGTCTCAAGACCTTTGACGCCTCTCGGAAAAGTGCCACCAGGGCGGCCATGAACTCCTCGTATCCCTGGATATTGCCCAGGTCGCGGGTGTCCGCTTCAGAGTAGACCGTATCCAGGCCTCGTGCCTGGCGTTGCTTGTGGGTGGACAACACGTTGCCCCGACTCTGCCCCAGCATGTTCCAGTAGGGCGGTGAGGTCATCACCAGGTCCACCATCGGCAGACCCCGCTCCTGCCAGACCTCCGCAATCCGGGCCGAATCCTCGTTCAGCAGGATGTGCCCACCCGCCAGGAGGCCCAGATGTTCCCTGGCCAGGGCGAAATACTCCGGGTTGAGTTCCAGACCGATGCCCTGACGCCCGGTTTGTTCTGCTGCCAGGATGGTCGAACCAACCCCCATGAAAGGATCTAGCACCACCTCCCCGGCCCGGGTGAAGAACTCGATGAATTCAGCCACCATGCCCTCGGGATACTTGGCCGGGTGGCGCACCTGCGAAGCGCTTCGGCGCGGGGGGTTGTGGACGAACCACGAGCGGGTGAAGCGCAGCCAATCCCTTCCGGTCAGGTCGTTCAACTGATTCCGGGGATGGCGGCGTGGGGGTTTGGGGTCAGGTGCGGCCGGCGGCACCGAGGAACCTTCCGAGCTGGACATCGTAGACTCCTGGAGGGGGTCTGGCCCCATTCCCTTCCCAGTCGCCGACCCCTGTCGAGAAGAGCAGGGCAGGCAACCCGAACCGGAGCATCCGACGGGAAGCGGCCCGGGAATCAGCGCCTTCGAATTCCTGCCCGGGCTCCGGCAACCCGGCGGGCCCTTCCCGGGTCCCATCTGGAAGCAGCCCAAGGCTGGATTTGGCGAACATATGTTTCTGATCCGGTAGATCTGGGGAGGACCGTGCCTGGTAAGCGGGAAATCGGAACCCTGCCGGCGCCAGGCCATATCGGGGGCTGCCAGGACAGGCCCAGGTCCGGGTTGCCCTGAACGGGGGATCCCATCCGCGGAGAAGCAGACGTGCTCTCAGCCAGGTCCAGGAGGATTCTGAAAATCGCAGGCCTTGTCGGCGTAGCCGGGGCCCTGGCCGTGCTGTGTCTGAGCCTCTTCGTAGGGCCGTTGTTGGACCTGATCCTGGAGCGCGTCAACCGGGGGTTCCCCGGAACCGTCACGGTTCGCTCGGCACGGTTGGACGGCAGGGTTCTCGCCTTTCAGAACCTGACCCTCAGCGACCCGGATGGCCGCCCGGTACTGCAGGTGCCGCGGGGGACCTTGACCCTTCATCCCCTGAGGATGCTCCGACAGGCACATTGGATCGGCCTGCTGGGAGACCTGGCCTTGGAAGAACCTTTCCTCCGGGTAGAAGTGGCTGAGGATGGGCGGCTCAATCTGGCGCGTTTGCTTCCGCCTCCGCGCCCCGGCGCCCGACCGCTCCTGCCGGAGTGCAGCGGAACCCTGCAGATCCGGGGAGGGAGCATCCACTTCGAGGACCAGCGGGGGGCCGGATTTCACTATCAGCTTCGGGATTGGGAGGGAAGCCTGGCCCTGCGCCGGGGCCAGCAGGCCCAGGTGGACCTGGTCTGGGTCCCCGTCCAGGAGGAGCCCGGGCGCCTGGCGGTGACGGGTCGTCTCGACCCGGTCCATCCCCGCTTCGACCTGAATCTCGATTTACAGGCAATCTCCTTGCGTCGGCTGGGCGAGCACCCCCGGCTCAACGAAAAGCTCTCGCTGCACGGCGGATTGCTGCAGGCCCGTCTCTGGGCTTCCTGTGACGCGGTGGACTGGAGGGACGTCTTCAAACGGATGGTCTACGGGGGGAATCTGGCTCTCACCCGGGGGGAGGCCTGGATCCCGGGCCTGCTCAAGCCGATTCGCCAGATCGAGGGCCGGGCGGATCTGGTGACCGGCGTCCTCAGCCTGCGGGAATTTCGAGCCAACCTGGCCGGGATGGGCGCCACGACACGCGGGAAGGTCTTCCTGCCGCCGCAGTCGCGCCTGGATCTCCTGGCGGTGGTCCCGCGCCTGCGGGCCGAGCCGATGGGGGAGGCTCTCGGCCAGTTCTTGCCTCTGGAGGGGGAGGCCCGGTTGGAGATAGCTCTGACAGGTGGATTCTCAACGATACGCGCCGAAGGGCGAATCAAATCCGAGAGGTTGGTTCTTCAGGACCAGACCTTGCGCCAAGCCGAAGCGCTTTTCGAGACCGACGGAAACCTGTTGACCCTGCGAGAGGTTCGCGCCCGGTCGGGGGCGGGGAGCCTGGAAGGGGGAGGGTTGCTCGTCCTGGGCCCCGAGGCTTCCCTGGTCCTGACCCTGAACGGGAATCAGACCTCCCTGTCCGGACTCAGTCCCGTCGGAGGAGAGATCGGCTCTTTCGACCTGTCCGTGCTGGGATCGGCCCGTCAACCCGTGGTCCTGGGCAGTGGGCGGGGAATCGGGGGCTTCCAGGGAGAGGCCGGTCGGCTAAGCCAGGTTTCGGGGCGATTCCTGTACCACGACGGCGACGTCCTGGTCATGGACGTCCTGGGCGCCCTGGGAGGGGGTTCGTTCCGTGTCCCCTATGCCCTGTACGATTTGAAGGACCCCCACGTGTGGGCCATGGTTTCCACTTCGGGAGTCGAACTGCCGTCTTTGCGTCTGGGCGGACTGGGGCAGCTCAGCGGCCGGATTCGTGGACAGGTCCAGCTCGAAGGTATTCCCACGGATCTGGACTCGATGTCGGCCTTCGGGCTCAGCCAGGGAACCGAGCTCAGCCTCAACGGGTTGACGGTTTCCGCTTTGCAGGGGGCGGTGGGACTCCGCCAGATGCAGTTGATGTTCCCGGACATGGTCGGGCAGGCGGCGGGAGGCTCGTTGCAGGCGGCGGGCTGGATCGGTCTGGCCGGGGGAAGCAGCAATCTACTGGCCCGCGGTTCGGGGGCCGAACTCTCCAGGCTCCTCGGTGTTTTAGACCGTCCGTTGCCGTTGCCGATCGATCTGACGGGGACGGGGGACTTCCTGTTCAAGTGGACCTCGGAGGGGCGCGGGCATCCGAATTGGGTGCATATGCTGGCCGAATCGCAGGGGGGTGGAGGCCACGGGCCCTACCAGGTAGCGGGATATGGCTTCCTCGGCCCTCGGGGACTGGGTGCCGTAGCCTGGATGGACGGGCTTCCGCTGGCCCGGCGTCGCTTGACCCGAGATCTGGAGCTGGGTGGGAACCTGCGGGGCGTGGCCGCCGCCTGGGGCTCGCTGCGTGATTATGAGTTCGCCTACCGCGCGTCCCTGGACGGCTCACCGGTCGCAGGAGTTCAGGGGGACCGTCTCCGGGCTTTCGGCGAGGGAAGGATCCGCGGGCCGGAGATCCTGTTGGGTGAGAATGTCCTGAGCTGGGACTACCAGCGTCGTGCGCGGACCCGGGCGGGCGGGCAGAATCTGCGAGGTCGCTCGTGGCCCTGGTTCGGCCCGGTGCTGGCCTCGGACCTCCAATCCCAGGCTCGCTTCCGTCCCCCCCTGCCCGAACGGGGTTCGCTGAAGGTCACGGGGTCCTACCTTCTGGGACCCAAGCCCGAGTATGAGTTGGATTACGTCGCCTCGGGGATCGACCTGGCTTGGCTGACCCGCCAGGATTGGGTCCCGCAGGCGGGCCAACTGGCTGCCAGTCTGAACCTGCGGGCAGGTCAGGTGCACTCAACGGGTCATATCACGGCGGATCAGGGATTGCCCCGACTGCAGCCCGGCTCGGTCTTCGAGGCGCCGTGGCTGTTGGTGGGCCCGAGGGATCCCTCCCGTTATCCGGAGATCTTCAGTGCTGTCGGCCGGGTGTGGATGGGCCCCAACCAGGGAGGCCGACCGGGTCGAATCCACCTGGATCCCATCCTGGCTTCTCACGAGCCGGCCGATCCCCGTCTGGTCATGTCTGCCCTGGACGCGGTCCGACGCGGGGAGGAGCTTGGGGAAGGGATCTTCTCGCTGGCCGGCAGCCTGGAGGGACTGTCGGTGGACCTGGCGGTCTCGGGACGGGGTTGGAATCTGTCCGACGTCCTGGCTTTCGCCCCTGCAGCAGCGAAGTGGCCCTCTAATCTCCTGACCGGACGCCTGCAGGTCGAGGACCTGCAGGTCAGAGGTAACCTGGGGTCGGACTTCCTCAGCAATCTGGACTTGACCGGGCGCCTGGCCCTGTTGGACGGGTTCATCGAAGTGCTGGGCTATCCCATCCCGGTCGACCGTATGTCGGCCAGCCTCGTGCGCCAGCACGGAGATCTGGTGTTGGAGGACATGCAGGTCGACTCGGGAGAGCTCCACCTGGATGGAACGGGCACCCGGGATGCCTCCGGTCGTTGGACGGCCGACCTCTGGACCGAGAACTTCCCTCTGAGGCACCTGCATTACCTGGGCCCCCCCTTCACCCGCTTGAGTGGGGGAGCCCGCATGGCCGTGTTCCTGGACTCGGGAAACGTCACTCCGTCCCTGGTCTTGGGCCTGGAGGGGCACGACGTGGCCTGGCAGGCGGAGCCCCACGCCGTCGAGTTCCCCCGCCTGAGCCTGGGCCGTCTGGAAACCTCGCAGCAAGGAAATCCCAGCACCAGGCGGGGGCTGGGAATCGAGATGGCCTTCGCAGGGGACCGACTCCACCTGGATATTCCCGAGGGGGCCGTCGAGGTGCTGGCTCGCCGGGCCGGGGAGCAGGAGACTTCCGCTTTCTCGGCGCGGGGTGCCCTAAGCGTCGGTCTGGGGCCGGTCTCGGACGCCCTGGGTTGGTTTTCGGGGCCGGCCGGACCGGATTTCGGCGTTCAGGGTGAACCCTTCCGCCTGCAAGCCCGTGATTTGGACGGAGACCTCCTGATGGCCCTGGCCGGGCTGAAGTCGTCACGACGCCGCTTCACCTTCAGCGGAGACCTGGCCCTGATGGGACAGTGGCATCGCGACCACGGTCCCTCCGGAAGGCCGGGGTTGCCGGATTATGATCTGTCGGTCTCCCGCCTGGAGATGGGCCAGAAGATCGAGGACTCCTGGGCCGGTCTGGCCCTGGAACGAGTCATGGAAGTCGGATACCGGCACGAGGGATTGGAAGGGCGCCTGGTGGTTGAACCCTTCCAGATGCTGCCCCACCTGCCCGCCGGCCAGTGCGGTATGGGGCAGGTCGAGGGTCGGGCCGATCTGGTCCTGGCTCGGGCTGCGGGGGCGGGCCAGGAGGATTCCAACGTGCTCGAGCTGCGGGCTCGTTCGGTCCCCATGCTCGAACTGGGATTCCTGGCTCCAGGGATGGACCGGCTGGGTCGGGTCGAGGACTTCCTCATGTCCCTCAGCGGCCCCCTGCTGGCTCCAGACTTCAAACTGGCCTGGCGCCTGGTTGACGGGGCCTTGGGTCCTCTGCAGATGGCCTCCTTTGCAGGTCAGCTAAAGGGAGGGCCCACTTCGGAGGACGGGGGTTACGAGTTGCGCCTGGTTGGGGATGACGGCGGGCCGGCCCGTCTCTTCTTCGGTCCCCAGGCCTCTCCGCAGCAGACCATCGAACTTTCCGCCGCGCTCCCCCTGCGGATCCAACCGGGCCCCGAGCCCGCTCCAGGTCGCCTGGCAGCGGTCTGGACGGGTGCACGAGTGGGCGCCGGGGGCGGGATGAATCTGCGGGCGCGCCTGATCGACTCGGGGATGCGACTCCTGGACGATCTCGTTCCCGGGGTCTCGGCCTCGGCTGGCAAGCTCGAAGGCGAGTTGGCCTTTTCGGGAACCCTGGACCGTCCGACCCTGGAGGGGCGGCTGGAGGTCGAGAACGGGACCGTGGTCCACGACCTGCTGGGCACCTTCTCGGCTCTTCAGGTTCGGACGCTTTTCGAAGAGATTCCAGCGGAGCAGGCCGAGCCGACCTTGGCTACACTGGCCGAAGATACCGTGGTCTCGCGTTTGAGCATCGAGACCTTTCAGGGGAAACTGGGGGGTGTCCCCTTCACCGTTCAGGGCAAGGCGGAAATGGCGGGATTGGAGCCGGTACACGTCGATGTTTCGCTGAAGGGAGAGGCCCTCCCCCTGGCCTGGGGCGACCTCTTCCAGGGACTGGCGGATGTGCAGGTCGACCTGGTGGCCCGACCCGGTAGATTGGCAGGACAGGACAGCCCCTCGCTAATCCCGGTCCTGACCGGGACGGTTGATGTCCAGAAAGGAGACATGAACCTTCCCCTGGCTGGCTTTGGCGACACCCAAGGGGCCGGAAACCAGGGCCGCCTGCCCGTGGACTATCGGGTCCGGGTGAATCTGGGCGAGGACGTCTGGGTCCACGCCTTGGGATCCCGGATCCGCGCCCAGGGTGAGTTGTGGGTGCTTCCGCATCAGGACACCAATATGCCGGTCCTGGCTGGATCGGTAGACCTCTCGCGGGGAGTGCTTTCGGTCCCCTTCTATGCAGTGAGTTTCCGGGTCAGGCAAGGACGGGCCACCTTCGAGAGCAGCTTGCTCCCCACCCTGGAGAACGTGGAGGCCGAGACCCAGGTGGCCGGGCACGAGATCACGGCCGTCGTGAGCGGAACCTATCCCGACTTGCGGATGGGTCTGGTCTCCAATCCGCCGCTGGCCGAGGCCCGGATCCACCAGTTGCTGGCTGTCGGCGGTCTGGCGGGATACATGCCCGGGGTCTCGGGCCCCGAGAGTGGGCGGCCCGATGCGGGTATGACCGGGAATTTCGTGACCGGCCAGGGCCTGACCATGGCCACTCAGTTCCTTGCCGCTCCTCTTTCCCGTGAAATCGGCCGTCTACTCTTCCTGACCGACTTCACCTTCGAGTTCCTGCCCCCTTATAACTTCGTGCTGAAGGTGGCCAAGGCCCTGGACAACAGGGACCGGTTCCTGCTGACCTTGACCCAGGTGATGCGCAGTGGAGGCAACCAGGGGCGAAACGAGAGCCTTTATGGTCTGGAATGGCGTCTTCAGCGCCACCTTCTGACCCGCTTCGCCTTCGATGACCTGGGCCAGATGCGCTTGTGGTTCCAGGGATTCTTGGATTTCTGGTGACCTTTCGGCAGCCTTGTGCAGGCCGCCTGAATCCGCTGGATATGGGGTGCGGCGCTAGAATTTTCGCGGATCGGCCATCCCGGTGCCCAGGGCCACGCAGGTGATCGGGTCCTCGGCAACCCGGACCGGAAGGCCGATGGCCTGGTGAAGCAACTCGTCCAGGCCCGACAACAGGGCGCCCCCGCCGGTCAGAACCACTCCCTGATCCAAGAGGTCGGCGGCCAGCTCCGGGGGCGTGCGTTCCAGAACTCCGCGCACTGCCTCCACAATCGAGCCGATGGGCTCGGACAAGGCTTCCTGGACCTTTTGGGAACCGACCAGGACCGTCCTGGGCAGTCCGTTGACCACGTCTCGGCCGCGAACCTCCATCTGCCTCTGCTCGGCCACCGGCACCGCAGAGCCGAGCTCGATCTTCAGAGACTCCGCAGTCTGCTCGCCCACCATGAGATTGTGGTTTCGCCGCAGCATCCGGCTGATGGCTTCGTCCAGGCGGTCTCCAGCCACCCGAACCGATTCGCTGACCACCGCCGACCCCATCGACAACACGGCGATGTCGGTCGTCCCCCCGCCGAGGTCGATGACCATCGTGCCTCCAGGCCGCTGCATATCGATCCCCGCGCCCAGGGCGGCGGCCACGGGCTCTTCGAGGAGCCATGCTCGCGAGGCTCCGGCTGCCAGGGCGGCCTCGCGGACCGCCCGACGCTCGACGCTGGTGACGCCGGCCGGGACGCAGATCGTGGCGGTCGGTCGGCGCAACCTCGAGACCAGTCGCAGGAAGTGGCGAAGCAAGGTCAAGGTCACGTCGTAATTCGCAATCACCCCGTCCCGCAGAGGCCGGACGGCTACGATGTGGGAGGGAGTCTTGCCCAACATCTTCAGCGCCTTGGAGCCCACCGCCAGGACTTTGCCGGCGTTGCGATCCAGGGCTACCACCGAAGGCTCGCGGGCAACGATTCCCCGCCCCCGGACGTAGAGCAGGATATTGGTTGTCCCCAGGTCGATTCCGACGTGCAGCGAGAACACCGGGCTCAACCGACGATCTGCTTGAGGGGTTCCTCGACGCGGCGAACCCGGGCCCCCAGATGACGGAGGCGATCCTCCAGATTCTGATAGCCGCGGTCGATGTATTCCACTCCCGAGATCACGGTTTCGCCTTCGGCGGCCAGACCGGCCAGCACCAGGGCGCCTCCGGCCCGGATATCCGGCGCGTCGACGGGCGCTGCCGTCAGGCGGGGAACGCCGCGGATCACCACGTTGCGGTCGGAGACCCTCAGGTCGGCACCCAGGCGGACCATCTCCATCGCGTACATGAATCTTCCCTCGAAAATCGTCTCCTGCAGGACGCTGGTTCCATCCGCCAGAGCCAGCATGGCCACGATCGGCGGATGCAGGTCGGTCGGGAACCCGGGGAAGGGAGCGGTGGCGATCTCCAGGGGCCGGATCGGGTGCGTTCCGCGAACGCGGATCGTGTTGCCCAGAACAGTCACCTTCTGGCCGGCCTTGGTCAGGTTCTCCAACAGGCTCTCGACCAGCCAGGGCTCGAACTCCTCCAAGGTGATGTCGCCCTGGGTGACTGCCGCCGCCAGAAGATAGGTCCCTCCTTCGATGCGATCCGAGATGATGGCATGCCGGGCACCGTGGAGTTCCTGCACCCCCTCGATCCGGATTTTAGGCGAGCCCTGCCCCTCGATCCTGGCTCCCATCTTCACCAGGAAGTTGGCCAGGTCGACGATCTCGGGTTCTTGGGCACAATTCTCCAGGACGGTGACTCCCTCAGCCAGGGTGGCCGCCATCATGGCGTTCTTGGTAGCGCCGACGGTGACCTTGGGGAAAAGGATGTGGGCTCCCCGCAGTCGGGAGGCCTTGGCCTTGACGAAGCCGTGTTCAGAGGTGACCTGGGCCCCCAGGCGCCGGAAGGCATCGAGGTGGAGGTTCACCGGCCGAGGCCCGAGCTTGCAACCTCCAGGGAGGGAGACCTGGGCTTCACCGTGATGGGCCAACAAGGGGCCGGCCACGTCGAAGGAGGCGTTCATCCGGCGCACCAGGTCCTCTGGCGGCGTCGTGGTGGCCAGGTCGGAGGCATCCAACACCATCGTGCCGTTCCCGTTGAACTCAACCTGGACCCCCATCTCGCGCAGGATGTCGGCCATGACCCAGACATCCGCGATGGTGGGAACCCGGTCCAGGACGACCTGCTCACGAGTCAAAAGGCACGCTGCGATGATCGGCAAAGCCGCGTTCTTGGCGCCGCTCGCCTCCAGACGACCCTGCAGAGGGTAGCGCCCCTCGATCAGTAGTCTTGCCATACCGCAACGTACCTCTTCCCTCGGAAACGCGTCCAGGAGTTCAAGTCCAGGAGGCCACCTGCTGACGCGCCATGGCCAACCGACGCCGAGCCCTGGATTCGGGGTGCACCCAGGGTCCTCCGGGAGTCGCGTCCAGGCGGGCGACCTCCTGACGGGCCGCCTCCTTATCGATTTCTTCCGGACGATCCGCGGACTCGACCAGGACCATCACCCGGTTCTTGGCCACCGTCACGAACCCTTCGCCCAGGGCTAAGGGATGGTCGCTGCCCGACGCCCGATAGACCCCCACTCCAGGTTCCAGAAGCGCCAGAAGCGGAGCGTGGTCGGCCAGGATTCCGGTCTCGCCCATGACCCCGGGAAGGCGAAGCCAGGTCGCCTCACCCTCGAACTTCAAACCCTTGGGCGTCACGATTTCCAGGTGGAAGGTCTTTTCCCTCAAGTCTTGCTCCTGTCCGTCGTCATGTCGGACCCTCTCCGAAAGTTGCCGGCCGGGTTCCCAGGAACACCATCCCGGTCTCTTCCGTCACCGTCCGTCAGGCTCCCCGGGGGCCGACCTCAACTCCCATTTTCTCGGCCTGATCCAGGGCGTCTTCCAAGCCCCCCACCATGTAGAAGGCCTGCTCGGGCAGGTGGTCCAGATGTCCGTCGACCATCTCGCGGAAAGCCTTGACGGTCTGGGCCAGCGGGACGTACTTGCCCGGACGCCCGGTGAAGGTCTCGGCAACGAAGAAGGGCTGTGAGAGGAACTTTTGGAGCCGCCGGGCCCGGGCCACCACCACGCGGTCTTCATCCGAGAGTTCCTCGACCCCCAGGATGGCGATGATGTCCTGCAAATCCTTGTAGCGCTGCAAAGTCTCCTGTACCTCACGCGCCACGGCATAGTGTTCGTCGCCCAGATAGCGCGGCTCCAGCAACCGGGAGGTGGAAGCCAGGGGGTCCACGGCGGGGAAGATTCCCTGCTCGACGATCCCTCGGGACAGCACCGTGGTCGCATCCAGGTGGGTGAACGAGGTGGCTACGGCCGGGTCGGTGATATCGTCTGCCGGCACGTAGATGGCCTGGACCGCCGTGATCGAACCTTGGCGGGTGGAGGTGATCCGCTCCTGGAGCTGGCCCATCTCGGTGGACAAGGTGGGCTGATAGCCGACGGCCGAGGGCATCCGCCCCAACAAAGCCGAAACCTCGGAACCCGCCAGGACGAACCGGAAGATGTTGTCGATGAACAACAGGACGTCCTGACCTTCCACGTCGCGGAAGTACTCCGCCATCGTGACGCCGGTGAAGCCCACCCGGAAGCGCACTCCGGGGGGTTCGTCCATCTGTCCGAAGACCATGGTGGTGTTCTTGAGGACGCCCGACTGCTTCATCTCGCGGTACAGGTCGTTGCCCTCGCGGGTCCGCTCACCGACCCCGGCGAACACCGAGAAACCTCCATGCTCCGTCGCGATGTTGTGGATCAATTCCTGGATTAGCACCGTCTTGCCCACCCCGGCGCCGCCGAAGAGGCCTGTCTTGCCGCCTCGGGCGAAAGGCTCCAGCAGGTCGATCACCTTGATCCCGGTCTCCATGACCTGGTTGTTGGGAACCTGGTCCTCCAGGAGCGGCGAGGGGCGATGAATCGGATAATGGTTCTGCACCTCGGGCTGGGGAAGACCATCGATGGCCTGCCCCAGGACGTTGAACATCCGTCCCAGGGTCGGGCGCCCCACCGGAACCTGAATCGGGGCTCCGGTATCCTCGCATTTCATGCCCCGCCTCAGCCCATCGGTGGTACCCAGGGCCAGAGCGCGAACCCGGTTATTCCCCAGCTCGGACATGACCTCGAGGAAGAGAACGCGGGTGGCTTCCGGGAGCTGTTGGATCTCTTCGGAGGAAAGGTCGCGAAAGACCTCGCGCTCCATGCGGACCGCGTTGTTCAACTCGGGAAGCTGCCCCGGGGGAAACTCCAGGTCCACGACCGAGCCCAGAACCTGAACAACCTTGCCTTTGGCCATGCTGTGCCTCCTGCCAATCCTGGGGGTCTTACCCCTTCAGCGCCTCGGCGCCGCTGGAAATCTCGAGAATTTCGGTGGTGATGTTCGCCTGTCGGATGCGGTAGAATTCCAGGGTCAACTCCGAGGCCAGCTTCTCCGCATTGTCGGTGGCATTGGTCATCGCCCTCAGCCTGGAACCCAACTCGGCACTACGCGCCTCCAACAGAATCTGATGGAGGTGGATGCGCAGCGAGTTGGGGAGGATCCGGTCTAAGGCTTCCTGGACCCCGGGCTCATACAGGCAGCCTGCCGGCGGCGGGGCACCAGAGGGTTCGTCCGCCAGGGGAAGGAGTCGATCCCAGGTGGGTTCCTGCACCATGGTGGATATGGGTCGGGTGTAGAAGCAGCGCATTTCGTCCACTTCTTCGCTCAGGAACCATTCCGTGCACAGGTCGGCCAGCTTGCCGGCCAGGTCCAAATCGGGCTCCCACCCGGTGAATACCTGGTCTGCTTGGAACTGGCGTCGCTCGAAGTAACGACGGGTCTTGCTGCCTACCAGGACCAGCCGCTCAGGTTTGCCTCCCGGCAGCTCGGCAAGCTCCGGGAGGGTGTTGCGGAAGAGATTGGAATTGTAGGAGCCACACAGGCCCTTGTCCGAGCCGATGATCAACACCCCGACCTTCTCGATGGGGCGGACCTGCATCAGGGGGTGCACCGTATCGGCGGCCTGGGCGGTGATACGGCGGACGGCCTGCGTCAGGCTGCGAGCATAGGGACGGCTGGCTTTGGCCAGGGCTTCGACCTTGCGAATCCGGGCCGCCGCTACCATCTTCATCGCTTTGGTGATCTTCTCGATGTTGCGCACCGAGCGGATCCGCATGCGGATGTCTCTGTCGCTGGGCATGCCTGGTCCTCCGGCTGGAAGCTACGCGGGGTCGGCCGCGAAGAAGTTCGGTTTGAATTCCGTCACGGCCGCGCGCACTCCGGACACGAGCTTGTCGTCCAATTTGCCCTGTTTCTTGATCTGGGCCAGAAGCTCACCATGGCGGTCCTTCATGAAAATCAGCAGCTCCCTTTCGAAGCGGACGATATCCTCGCTGGGGATGTCGTCCATCAGGCCCTGGGTGACCGCATACAAGGCCACCACCTGCTGCTCGACGGGCATGGGCACATACTGATTCTGTTTGAGGACTCCGGTGACGCGGTCTCCCCGGGCCAACTGGTCGCGGCTGGCCTTGTCCAGTTCATCTGCCGACAGCTTGGCGTACGCTGCCAGCGAGCGGTATTGGGCGTGATCCAGGCGCAACTGCCCGGCGACCTGCTTCATGGCCTTCATCTGTGCCGCCCCGCCGACGCGCGAAACCGAAAGACCGACGTCGATGGCCGGGCGGATACCCTGGTAGAAGAGATCCGTATCCAGGTAAATCTGTCCATCGGTAATCGAGATCACGTTGGTCGGAATATAGGCCGACACATCGCCCAACTGCGTCTCGATGATCGGCAGGGCCGTCAACGAACCCCCACCCAACTCGTCCGAGATCCGGGCGGCCCGCTCGAGCAGGCGGGAATGCAGATAGAAAACATCTCCGGGATAGGCCTCGCGGCCCGGAGGGCGTCGCAGGAGAAGGGAAATCTCGCGGTAGGCCTTGGCGTGCTTGGTCAGGTCATCGTAGATGATCAGGACGTGTTTGCCCTGGAACATCAAATCTTCGGCAATGGCACACCCGGCATAGGGGGCGAGGTAGAGCATGGAGGGAGGCTCGTTGGCCATCGCCGCCACCACCACGCATTTCTCCAGAACTCCATGTTCGGCCAGGGTGGCAACCAGGCCAGCCACCGAGTTGGCCTTCTGGCCGATCGCCACGTAGATGCAGTAGACGTCCGTGTCCTTCTGGTTCAGCATGGCGTCCAGCGCGATGGCCGTCTTCCCCGTCTGGCGGTCTCCGATGATCAGCTCGCGCTGTCCGCGACCGATGGGGACCAGGGCATCAATGGCCTTCAGCCCGGTCTGCATCGGCTCGGTTACGGGCTGCCGCTCCATGACGGTGGGAGCCGTGTACTCGATGGTCCGGGTGCGGGGGGCCTCGATGGGGCCCTTGCCGTCGGTCGGCATTCCCAGGGCATCCACCACTCGTCCCAGCATCGGCTCGCCGACGGGAACCGCGGCGATCTGGCCCGTGCGCTCGACCCGGTCGCCTTCCTTGATCTCTTGGTCGGCTCCCATGACGATGCACCCGATGGAGTCCTCCTCCAGGTTCATCACCATGCCGATGACTCCGTTGGCGAACTTCAGCAGTTCGCCCGCCCGAGCATCCTGCAACCCGTACACCGTGGCGATGTTGTCGCCGACCTGGATGACAGTGCCGTGAGACATCTCCTGCACGTCGGGGTCATACCCTGCGATCTGCTGACGCAGGATTTCGGAGATCTCGTCGGATCGAATCGCCATGTAATTCCTCCCGGGAGGCGGCTCAGGCTTGCGCCAGCCGCTCCCGCATCTTCTCGAGGTGGGTCCGCACGCTGCCGTCAAAGAGACGGTCGCCCACCGTGATGACGGCTCCCCCGATCAGCTCGGGACGAACCCTGACCTCCATCTGCACCTTCTTGCCCGTCAATTCCGCCAGGTGGGCTCGGATCTGATCCTCCATCGTGGAATCCAGCGGGAAGGCCACCTCCACCTTAGCTTCGACGATCCCTTCATCCGAGTGCAGCTTCCGCTCATACAGGCGCAGGATGGCCGGCAGGTAGAGCTCACGGCCCTTGTCCACGACCAGGTAGAGGAAGTGCAAGGTCCTGGGCTGGACCCGCCCTTCCGCCAGATGACGAATGATGTTCTTCTTGACGTCGCGCGAAATCGCCGGAGACTTCAGGGCGTGGCGCAGCTCCCGGTGGTCCGCGAAGAGTTCCACGATCTTCTGCAGCTCACGAAACTGCTGACCGGCCTCTCCGGCTTCGCGAGCCATCTGGTAGAGGGCCTCGGAATAACGCTCTGCGAGGGTCTCATCGAGCATCGGGGGATCCCACCTTGGACAGCAGATTCTGCAGGATGTCGCGCTGGGCCGCGCCGTCCAGGCTGCTTCTGAGGAGGTCTTCGGCGCGGCGGACTGTGGCCTGGGCTGCCCCCTGGCGCAGCTCGGCCCGGGCCGTGCTGCGCTCGGCAGCGACCTCGAATTGCGCCCGTTCCAGGATTTGACGGGCTCCGTCCTGGGCACTCTCGGCCAGCCTCTCGCGGGCCACCTGGGCATCCTGCAGGCCCGAGAGCTCGATCTGCTTCTTCTCCTCCTCTATGTTCTGGATCAGGCCCTGGTAACGCTGGAGATGGGCCTTGGCCTCGAGCAGGAGGGCCTCGGCCTCCTCCATGTCCCGCCGGGCCTTCTCCTCGCGCTCTTGGGCCACGACCCGGAGCGGATCGGTCATGAAGATCTTGAAAAGGAACAAGAGCAGAGCGAAGTTGACCAGCCCGACTCCGAACTCGAATCCATTGGTCACGAGGAGGCCTCCCTGAGGCGCTTGAGCACCCTCTCCCGTTGCGCCGGACCCGCCATGGTCTCGACCAGGCGGCCGGCTACCGCCATCGAGAGTTCCGCTACCTGCTGGTTCAGCTCCGCCTCGGCCCGTGTGCGTTCGCCCAGGATCTCTTCTTTTGCGGTTCGGAGCAGGGCTTCGGCTTCGGCCCTGGCCGCAGCCAGGCGTGCAACCCGGTCCGCCTCCGCCTGCGAGCGGGCCTGCTGCACCGCGGCCTGGGCTGCCTGGCGGGCCCGGCGGATCTCGTCCTCGTAGTTCTCCTTCAAAGCCAGGGCCTGCTGGTTGATCCGCTCGGCCTCATCCACCCGGCCCATCGTCAAGGCTTCCCTTTGATCGCGGGAATGCTCGAGGGGACGATAGAGGATTCTCTGGAGCAGCAGGTGCATCACGTAGAAAAGCAACACCTGCGACCCGAAGACCACCGGGTCGAAGCCCAGGCTATGTAGGACGGAGTGGATGATCTCCATCGTTGCCTCCGCGGTTGGAAGGAACTCTCAGGAAGGCAGCGGCGCTGCTGGGTTCAACCGGCGTGACCGATGGCCATGAAGGCGATGACCAGGGCATAGATGCACAGCGACTCGATGAAGGCCAGGCCGATCAGCAAGGTGGTTCGGATGGTTCCGGCCGCCTCGGGGTTGCGCCCGATGGCCTCCATAGCCTTGCCGATGGCGTTCCCCTGCCCCAGGGCCGTACTGATCGTGCCTATGCCGATGGCGAAGGCCGCCGCGAAAAGTGCCATGGCCTGCTTGCTGAGGAAACCGACGGACTCGCCAGCTTCTGCCTGGGCCATCGCCGGAGCGGCCGACAACACCACCAGGGCCAGGGCCGCCAACACTCGACCATATTTGCCGAATCTAGCCAGCATCTTGAAGAGACCTCCTTGCGCCGTATAAACGTATCTCAAGCCGCCTGCTCCCACAACCGGCCTGGGGAATGGGTAAACCCTCCCCAGACCTTCCAGGCTCGGGGCGGTTCCCTCCCAGAAGGGCGAGATCCTGCCCCAGGGTTCAATGGTCTTCCGCGACCACGTGAGAGATGTAGGACAAGGTCAGAACGAAGAAGATGAAGGCCTGGATGAAACCCGCCAGGGCTCCCACGCACAGGACGAAGAAAGAGCTGCCCCAAAGCAGCAGGGACATCACCCCATAGCCGGCCCCTTCGCCCACCGAACCAGCCTGGAATGCGGTTCCGGACTGATCCAGAAATTTGCTCAAACTCGCGGTCAACTGGGTCTTGACCTCATGCTCCCCGGAGATGTTGCCGTACAGCCGGATGGAGAGCGAGAGCAGTCGGGCCAACTCTTCGACCAGGTTCAAGACGATGAACAAGCAGGCCAGAAGCGGGACCAGCAGGTAGCGCATGGCTCCAGAGAGATCCCGCCACAACATCGGGGTCGGTTCCCAGAAATGCGAGAGCCACTTGACGAAACCGGAGATCCCTCCCCGGCGGCTTCCGTGGCCCGGAACCGGGCGACTCTCCAGATTCTTCTTCAGACCATAGAAGTTGAAGGAGAGGAAGGAAATCACGGCCAGGGCCAGGGTGGTGTTGAATGAGACCGTGGGGGTCTCGAAGAGGGGGTGGCCGACCATCTGCTCGGCGGACTCCTGGGCGTGCTGGGCGGCTGGTGTCGCCTCGGCGAACTTCGGTACCGGGAGCAGGCCCGACCAGTTGGAGGCCAGCACGAACAGGAAGATGGACATCGCGAAGGGCACGTAGCGACGACCCTGCTTGCCCATCATGTCGCGGGCCAGCTCATCGACCCAATCGTACAGATGCTCTACGACGGCTCCCAGTCCGGTTGGAACCAGACCGGAGCGCCTGCGGGCCACCCAGGCCAACAGGACCACCACGGCCACCATAACGGCCGTGGAGACCACCAGGGTGCGATTGGCCGGGTCAGCGAAACCAGGCTCCCCGGTCGCCCCTGCAGAGGCCAGGTACAAAGCCCCCAACGAGTGGATCATGCGGATATCTCCTTCGAGCCCTCCTGCGAGCGCCCCAACAGCCAGAAACCGAGCCGGGCCATCCAGACCGTGGCCAGCAGGCCACCCGCCAGGCCGACCGGGGAGACTCCCAGGCCGATCGCGGCGCCCCCCGCCAGCGTCGTCACGGCAAAGCGCCCTCCTGTAAGCAGGACCCGACTTCGCGACGTGGAGCCAGACCCCTCGCGGCTGAACAGACCTGCCAGCATCTTTTGAAAGGCCAGCAGGTGGATGAGTCCCAACCCCAGCCCGACCGCAACCCCCCAGATCACGAGTCTTCGCGCAGCAGCGGACGGATCAGGAGGTAGCCCACCCAGCCGGCCGCGGCGGCTCCCAGCAGGAGGCTGACCGGCATGGCCCAGGCCGCTCCGGTGTGGGCCTTGAGAAGGCCACCCAGGAAATAGGCGCCGTACATCACGGCCACCAGACTTACTCCCAGGGTCATGACCAGGGCCAGGGCCCGGCCAAAACCGGGAGTGCCGGTCTCTTGCCTCTGGCGGAAGGCCTGGATGCGCCGCTGCAGATCCTCCGGCGTGGCCTCCTGCAGGTCCTGGGGAGCTTCGCCCACGTCCTCACCTCCGGTCCCCGGAAACCTTCAGTTGCGAGGGGTAAACTCCTCCGGTCGGGAAGCCTGCCTTCCGAAGTGGTGCAGCAGGGCTTCCACCGTCCGCCGAGCCGCCTGTCCATCTCCATAGGGGCTGGCGGTCTGGCTCATGGTGCGGTAGTGCTCCGCGTCCTGCAGCAAGCGCACGGCCTCTCGTCGGATGGCCTGGCCTTTGGTTCCCACCAGCAGGGCATTGCCCGACTGGATGCCTTCAGGCCGCTCCGTCGTCCTGCGCAGGACCAGGACGGGAACCCCCAAAGACGGAGCTTCCTCCTGAATGCCGCCGGAGTCCGTCAGGATCAGGTAGGCGTGGCGCATCAAGCGGAGCAGATCCGGATAGCTGACGGGGTCCAGGAGGTGGATGCGCTCGCGCCCCTGCAGGGCCGGGATCACCACCTCCCGGACGCGCGGATTCCGATGGACACTGAAGACCAGCGCCACGTCGGGGAATTCCTGCACCAGGTGCACCAGGGCCTGGCAGATCTCTTGCATCGGTGCGCCGAGATTTTCACGTCGATGGGTTTCCACCAACAGCATCCGCTGTCCGGGTTCCAGGCGGACCAGGTCCTGGGGTGGGCCTGGCGGCAGTTTCTCGAGGATCATGCGCAGGGCATCGGTGACGGTGTTGCCCGTCAGGTAGATGTCCTCGGCGGGGATTCCCTCCTCCAGGAGGTTCTGGCGGGCCCAGGCAGTGGGGGCGAACTGCATCTCGGCAATCCGCGTCAGCAGGCGCCGGTTCATCTCCTCCGGGAAGGGGTCATAGCGGTCGGCGGTGCGCAGGCCGGCCTCGATGTGCCCGACCGGGATCTTGTGGTAGTAGGCCGTCAGTCCGGCCGCAAAGGCCGTGGAGGTGTCGCCCTGGACCAACAGGGCAGCGGGCCGGTCGCGCTCCAGGACGGGCGAAAGCCCCTCCAGCACCCGGCTGGTGATCCCCGCCAGGCTCTGGTTGGCCCGCATGATGTCGAGGTCGACTTGAGGCTGCAAGCCGAAGAGCTCCAGGACCTGGTCCAGCATTTCGCGGTGCTGGGCGGTGACCACGCAGGTGGCCCGGATCTCCGGGTTCTCGCTCAGGGCGCGGACCACTGGAGCCATCTTGATCGCCTCCGGCCTGGTGCCGAATACGGCCATCACGTGCAGTTTCGAATTCATCTCGGTAAACCTCGTCACTTTACTGCCAGGGCCAGTGCCAGACCGGCCAGGCCGAAAAGGATATTGATGAAGTAGATGACCGCCACGACCTGGCGTTGGGTCAGACCCAGGCCCAGCAGGCGGTGGTGAAGATGCTCCTTGTCGGGCTGAAAGATCGGCCGGCCCGAAAGGCTGCGGCGAAGAATCGCCATGGAGGTGTCGAGAATGGGCACCCCCATCAGGCAGACGGGAACGATAAGGGCCAGGGTCGCCGTGCTCTTCAAGAGACCGACCACCGACCACCCCGCAAACATGATCCCGAAGAAGAGGCTCCCGGTATCACCCATGAAGATCTGTGCCGGGTTGAAGTTGTAGCGCAGGAAGCCCAAGGCACATCCGGCCAAGGTCGCCATGATCAGCGCCACCACCATCTGACCCTTCAGGAGGCTTACCCCCAGGAAGACCAGGGCCGTGGTCAGGGCGACTCCGGCCAGCAGGCCATCCAGGCCGTCCAGAAGGTTCAGGGCATTGGTGATCCCGACGATCCAGAACAACGTCAGCAGGACGCCTTGCCAGGGTTCCAGGAAGACCACTCCCAGCAAGGGGAGGCTGAGGTAGTCGATCCGGATACCGAACCAGATCATGAGACTTCCGATGAGGATCTGGCACAGCAGTTTGACCTTCGCGGGCATGCCGAAACGGTCGTCCACAAGGCCTACGACCACGATCAAACCCCCGGCCAGCAGCATCCCTATCAGATGCTGAGTGAGACGGGGCGTCAAAGCGGCACGCAGGGGCTCGAAGGCCAGCAACATGACGCCCAGGGTGATCAGGAACCCGAAGAAGATCCCCAGGCCTCCCCACAACGGTATCGGAACCTGGTGGACCTTACGAGCATTCGGTTTGTCCAGGGCGCCGGCAAGGATGGCAAGTCGCTTGGCCACGGGTACCAGGAGCAGGGTGGTCAGAATCCCCAACCCGAAAGCCACCCCGAAGACCAGACCGGACATCGCTTGCCCCTTCTCCGGCCCGGCTACCAAAGCATCCGCCGCGAGGGAAGATTCATGGTGTTGGACCTGGAGGTCCGTACCGTCGACCGCGCAGGCGGTTCCGGGCAGACTCGCAAGATTCTATCACGGAAGTCAAGCAGGGTAAACCGCCCTGAATCCGCCTGAATCCGCCGCCTGGCGTGAGAACCTAGGCCATCGAGGCGGGTCTGGATGCCAGGAAGGCGTGCATCGAGGAGCGGAGCGTAGTTGGAAACTACGTGAGCACCGTAGAGGTGCGCCTGACGACGCAGACGGGCCCCTCCCACCCACACCCGGGTGTGGGTGGGGTCTCAACGCCTCGACGGCCGAATGCCACGGTAGGCGGCGGATTCAGGATCCGCCGGGTGCTGATCCTGAGCGTCGGCGAATATATGTTCGTTAGCAGGCAGGTACGAAGGTCGGGAGGATGCTGATGAGGTTCGAGGTTCACCATCTCTTGCGCCGACCGTCGGGCGTGAAGTGCTCCGGGTCGGGTTCGTCCTGCTCTTCCCCCCACCACTCCTCGCCGGGGTCCGCCTCGACCCAGAGCAGGGTCAGCAACCCCTCTGCCCCGATGGGCCGCGACTGCTCTCGAACCCGAGCCACGCCCCGATCACTTTCAAGCCATTGCGGCGCCGCCACTTCCTTCTGAAGCAGGGTCGCCTCGCCCGGGTTCTCCGTAAAATCCAAGGCATAGGTACTGGGCCCCAGACGCCCTTCCCGCACCTTCCAGCGGAACGACTCTGAGGTCGAAATCCAATGGATGTTGCCGTTCTGCGACCAGACCGCACAGCAGTCCCAGGGCCCATGCTCCACGTAGCGGAGCGCAGTGGCCGTCAGCGAGGTAGCGAATTCGCCGGCCAGATTTTCGATCAGGTCGAAACCCGGTTTCTCTGCCTGGCATCTGGGGCTGAACAGGGGTTCCGGCATCAGCAACTCCGCCGCGAAAAAGTTCGCTTCCGCTTCTTCCGGCCGCGCTCGATACTGCCAGAATCCCTCCTTTACCGAGCACAAGGCCAGTTGGTTCATGTTCGGGTGAAGGGCCAGGTGCCCCATCTCGTGGGCGATGTTGAAACGCCTGCGACCACGGGAGGTTCCTGAGGCAACGGTGATCAGGCTTCGCAGGTGACCCCGGACCACGCGAGCATTGCAGTGGCTCAAGGGGCGCTCCTGGACCAGCGCTTTGAACGCATGCCAGGCGATAAGCTCCAGGTCGATCTCCTCAGGCTTCTCGACCCCGCAACGTTTCAGGAGGGCGAGCGCCTCGCGGAGGGCACGATTCTGATCCGGCCCACCGATCATCGGTCGGAGGAAGGCGCCTCCTCGTCCAGGTTGGTTGCCCATTCGATTTCCTCGCACAGCTCTCGAAGCTCCGCCTCGCCCATCTCCTCCAGGGATGTATCCAGGCCTCGGGCCGCGATCTGACCGGAGGCCTGAATCCTGGACAGGAGTTGAGTTCGGTCCAGGCTGCTCAGATCGAGGCGGTTCCGTCGAGCCTGGGCCTGCCGGATCTCCTGTTTCGCGGTGGCCATCCAGGCCAGGCGCCGTTCCTCCGAGACCCTGGCGATCAATCCGCGAACCCGGGCCTGCATACGCTCGGGATCCAGACCTTCTTCCCGGAGTTCCCGGCAGATGTCCTCGGTGGTCTCTCCCTCCCGTTCCTGCCACAGGAAGCCCGCCAGGCGATCCAGGAACTCCGAAGCACTCTCGTTGTGGTTCGGCTTCCCACTCATACCTGTTCTCCTTCCTTGAGCACGGCTTGGATCTGCGCCAGACGGCGCCTCATCTTTTCTTTGAGTCGGTAGACCTGGCCCACCGGGATGGCCAGGGAACTGGCTATGTCTGCTGCTCTGTCCATTCCGTCATAGCAGAGTTCAAAGACCCTGCAGAGAGCCTGATCGTCTGAGAGGGCCTCGATGGCCAGGCAGAAGAACCTCTCGGCCGGGCTTGCCCCTCCCTCGCACCCTGGCTCGGCCACTTTGAAGTCTGAAACCCGGCCTCTCCCGCCCCGTCCATCCCCCGGGTCTCCACAGTCCGGGTAGTCGTGCAAGAAATCTCCGTTCACCTGATTCTTCCTCTCCCTATGCTCCTCTGAGTTCACGAGGTGGGAGACCAGGCTATCCACCACGTCGCAGAGGAATTTGAACAGGTCCGGCTCCTTGTCGGGATTCCAAGAGCGCTTCCCTTCCAAGACTCGGGTGATGGCCTCGACGGCCAGATCCTCAGCGCTCAACCCTTTGGGAAGGTTGGGGTTATCGCCGCCACCCGTGACCCAGGCGAGGCGTTGCACCTTCATCAAAGCGTAGCGTTCCAGTTTGACTGACAGGAAATTCCAGTCCTGGGCGTTCAGCCGTTTAAAGATCGCATCGTCCATTCGTCAATCCCCTCCACTTATCTCTGCCGGGCCATGGTCAGGATTTCGCATGCCTTCCAGCGTGGATGAATTTTCCTTTCCGGAAGCCCCTTGCGGAAAGCCGCGTGAAGCCCGGCAGAAGTGGGGGGAGGGATCTGTTTCGGACCAGGTGCGGAAAAAGTCTCCTCCTCCGGCAGTAGTAGTTGAAGGGGTCTTCGCCCCGGAGTTGCTCGGCGGGAGAAAACCTCGGCATTCAAAGGTGCGGAAGGAGCATGGAACCCGATGTCTACCGTTCCTGGTCTGGTGATGGACAGCCGGCCTCCCTTTCTCAAGCCAGCAATAAAGGCATGCTCATCCCTGCAGTCACAGCAAATCCCTCTTGGAGCACCCCATGTATAGTCCCATTCTCCTCGACCACGCGGCCCACCCCCGCAATACTGGGGCGCTGCCCGGGGCCACCCACATCGGCGAGGCCCGCTACGAGCGCTGCGGCGACCGGATGCGCCTGGAGTTCCTGGTGGCAGAGGGTCGGGTGCGCGAGCTCCGGGGCCAGGCCTTCGGCTGTGGTGCGGCGGTGGCTGCCGCCAGCGTGGCCACCGAACTTCTGC
>JAAZKF010000215.1 GCA_012799975.1 Burkholderiales bacterium | reverse complement strand
GTGGCCGGCTTCGAAGAGGTGGACTATTGGAAGATCCGTTCGGCCATCGACCGCATCGAGCAGGGGAAGGGGGACCCGACATGTTGACCCTGCTGGTGCCCCTGGGCGGGCGTGGCCAGAAGTTCGAAGAGCGGGGGTACACCTTCCCCAAGCCCCTGGTCGAGATCCAGGGCCGGCCGATGATCGACTGCGTGGTCGAGAGTTTGAAGCTCGGACTGGAGCACCGCTTCGTCTTCGTCTGCCGAGACCAGCACCTTCGCCGCTATGCCCTGGGGGATGTCCTGAACCTGGTGGCCCCGGGTTGTCGCGTCGTGCCGATGAGAGGTGATACTGCGGGAGCCCTGTGCACCGTCCTGCTGGCCATCGAGTGGATCGACCCCGAAGGCGAGTTGATCGTGGTCAACGGTGACCAGTTGCTGGGCTTCACCCTGGACGATTTCGTCCAGCGGGCCCGGCAGCGTGGGGTGGACGGGTCGCTGGTGACCTTCACTTCCACCCACCCCAAGTGGTCCTATGCCCTGACCGACGAAGAGGGGTGGGTCCGGATGGTGGCCGAGAAGAGGCCGATCAGCCGGCACGCCACGGTAGGGGTCTACTACTTCCGACGGGGCCGGGACTTCCTGGCTGCCGCCACCCGGATGCTGCTCAAGGGTTCCCGCACCGCCGGGGAGTTCTTCTTGAGCCCGGTCTACAACGAGATGATTTTGGAGGGCCTGAAGGTGGACATCTACCGGGTCCGCAACTCGCAGGTCATCAGCCTGGCGACGCCCGAGGACCTGGAGAAGCACCTGGCCACCTTGCCCTCGTGCGAGGAGGACCCCGACTGGTGATCCGGATCGTCATCCCCATGGCTGGCCGCGGCAGCCGCTTCGAAGCGGCCGGGTACGAGCGACCCAAGCCTTTGATCGAGATCCATGGGGTTCCCATGATCGACATCGTGGTGAGAAATCTTTCCCTCCAGGTCCCCCACCGCTTCATCTTCCTGCCCCTGCGCCAACACCTGGACGACTATGATCTTCTGGAACATCTCCAGGCGATCGCTCCCGGGTGCGAGGTGGTGCCGGTCGAAGAAATCACCCAAGGGGCCGCCTGCACGATCCTCCTGGCCCGCCACCTCATCGAAGACGACGGGCCTTTGATACTGGCCAACTCGGATCAGTACCTCGACATCGACATGGACGGATTCGTGGCCGATATGGAGAGGCGTAATCTGAGTGGCTTGATCATGACCTTCCCGGCCAGGCATCCCAAGTGGTCCTACGCACGGGTAGACCCGGCCGGCCTGGTCCGGGAGGTGATCGAGAAACAGCCCATCTCCAGGCATGCCACGACGGGGGTCTACCTCTTCCGCCGGGGACGGGATTTCGTACGGGCCGCCCAGAGGATGATCGACCGGGACTTTCGGGTCCACGGCGAGTTCTATACCGCGCCGGTCTACAACTATTTGATCGCTGAGGGAGCGCGCGTCGGAATCTACGAGATCGCTCCCGAGGGGGAAGGCATGTTCGGGATGGGCACGCCCGAGGATCTCGAGGCATTCCTGGACAGCCCCGCATCCCTGGTGGCGGCGGGTAGAAAACCGGCCTGAGGGCTTGTACCAGGCCCGGTCCGGATACTCACACAAGCTGCCAGCCTGACGCCCTGCCCTCGGCAGTAATCCTCCCGGCACTACGGAAGCGGCGCCCTTATGGCCCGACCACGCCCCTGCGCCATGCTTGTTCTGAACCACAATGGTCGAGCTTTGCTCGAAAAATACCTGCCCAGCGTCCTGAAGGCCGCCGGCCCGGAGCGGGTGGTGGTTGACAACGCCAGCACCGATTCGGGTCCGGACCTGGCCGAGCGAATGGGGGCCGAGGTCCTGCGGCGGGATCGTAACGACTTCCTGATGGGGCTTAACCACGCGGCCTGCCTGGTCCCGGCCGACGTGCTGGTCATGCTGAACAACGACCTCGAGGTGGCCCCGGACTTCCTGCCCCCGCTCCTGCAGCACTTCGAAGACCCCTCGGTCTGCTCGGTGGGTTGCAAGATCCTGGACCCAGACCGGGTCCGAGTCCAGATGGCGCGCACCCTGGGGCGTTTTTGCCAGGGTCTGTTGGAGCCGGTCTATATGATCGAGCAGTTGCTGGAGCCCGAGGGGTCCCAAGCCCTGCCCACGCTCTATACTCCGGGAGGGGCCTGTGCCGTGGACCGCCTGAAGTTTCTGGAGCTGGGTGGCTTCCACCCGCTGATGTATCCCATCTATTCGGAGGACGTGGATCTGGGTTACTCGGCCTGGAGGCGCGGCTGGCGCAACCTGTACGAGCCGCGCTCGATCGTGATCCACCAGCACGCCGCCACCACCTCCCGCCTCTTTACCCGCGAATGGCTGGACCGCAACCAGTTGAAGAACAAGTTGATGGTCACCCTGAAGAACGTCTCGGATGGGCGGATCCTACGCCAGTTCGTCCGCTCCTGCGCCTGGATCGCCCGGGAGGGACTGCGCACCAGACAGGGCTGGAAGACCCGGACCGTCCTGCAGTTGTTGGGGCAGATGCCACAGGTGTGCAGCTACCGCTACGGTCTCGCGGTGCGGGGGGTCGTCCCTGATCGATGTGTCTGCAATCTGCAGGGAGAACCCGCCGCCCAGACCCTGGTGGGATTCCAGCCCAGCTGAGCGCTCAGGAACTTCTGGCCAGGAAGTCCTGATAGGCCTGCCAGGTGAGGCGGGCCGTCTCGGCCCAGGAGAAGCGCCGGGTCTGCTCCAGCCCCCGGGTGCGCAGCATCGCGCGCAGTTTGGGCTCGGTGGCCAGGCGACGCAGGACCTGGCGGATCTGGCGCGGGTCCGCGGGGTCGAAGTAGAGGGCGGCCTAGCCGGCCACCTCTGGCAGCGAGGAGGTGTTCGAACAGGCCACCGGGGGCCCGCAGGACATGGCCTCCAGCACCGGCAGCCCGAACCCTTCTTGCAGCGACGGGAAGACGAAAGCCGTAGCGGCGGCATAGAGTGCAGGCAGGTCGGCGCTGGAGATGGCGCCCAACCAGCGGATCGGCAGGTGGGCGAAACGCTGGCGCAACGCCGTTACCTGGCTGGGCAGGGAGGCTCCTGCTACCACCAGGGTGGCAGTCCGCCTGCCTCCATGGCCTCCAGGTTCTTGTTCGGTGAGAGGCCGCCTACGTACAGCAGGAACTCTTCCGGCAGCTCCATGGTCCGGCGCAGGGCCTGGACGTCGGCGGAATCCGGCGGATTGAAGCGGTCGGCCGCCGCCGGGGGCAGGCGGATTCAGGGGATAGGGGGCGCTTGACCCAGGAAGGCCTCCAGGCACTGCCGGGTGTGCTGGGAGATGGCCAGCAGGCCCTCGGCCCGGCTCAAGGCGCGGGCCTGCCAGCGATAGATCGGGGCCAGCAAGCGGTGCTCCCCACTCAGGACCAGCGAGGTGTGGGTGACGGGCACCATGTCGTAGACCGTCACCAGCCGGGGACCCCCAGACGGGCTTGAGGCCAGCCCATGTCCAATTCGAAGGGGATGGTGAAGTGCACCACGTCGACGCGGCTGGCCAGCGCACGGAAGCGCTCGGCCAGCAGGAATCGATCACGCAGCCAGCCCAGGACCCGGGGCCGGGGAGCGGGGACGTGGAACCACTCCGAACCTTCGGGGATCGGCAGATCGACTTTCCTTCCAGGCCATGCCAGGAAGACCAGGTCGCGCTTCTGCTCCAGGAAGGCCAGGAGCAGCTCCCGCAGGTAGGTCCCGATGCCCCGCACCCGGCTGGCGGACTGCAAAGGCCTCAAGTCCACGGCGACTCGCATCGCAGGTAGCGTTCCACCTCAAGGTCCCACGATTCCTACCGGAGCGGAAGGAAGCCCTGCCTGAACCCGGGAAGCAGACCCCATGAGCGATGCCGCCCCCCCCCGCCTGGCCCTGGTGGTGCAGCGCTACGGCGCCGAGGTGATGGGGGGAGCCGAAAGTCATGCCAGGATGCTGGCCGAGCGGATGGTGTCCGACCTGGGCTGGTCCGTCACCGTATTCACCACCTGCGCGCGGGACTATCAGACCTGGAACAACGAATATCCTCCGGGCCGCAGCGAGTTGCGCAAGGTGGAGGTGTTGCGCTTTCCCACCCTCTTCCCGCGTATCCGGCCACTCTTCAGCCTCTTCAGCCGCCTGGTCCGCTTGGCCACCTGGGGCCCCTGGCGCCACCTGGGGGCGCTGCTGGAATACCCCTGGTTGGTCCTGCAGGGGCCCTACTCCCCGGCCCTGTTGACCACCCTTGAAGCCCGGCAGGCAGAGTTTCAGGCCTGCCTCCTGGTGACCTATATCTATTGGCCTACCGTGCGTGGCCTGGAGAGGCTGGCCATCCCCAAGATCGTGATCCCCACCGCCCACGACGAGTTCGCACTCTACTTCCGACGGGTGCGCCGAGCCTTGCAGGCCGCCGACCTGCTCCTGGCCAACACCGGGTCGGAGGCGGAGCTGCTGGCTCGGGTGCTGGACCGCTCGGCCAGCGACTTCCCCGTCGTCGGCGTGGGATTCGATGAATTCGACCAGCCTCCACCCGAGTTCCAACCGGCCGGGCATCTGCTGTACCTGGGCCGCCTGGCCAAAGGCAAGGGAGTACCCAGGCTGCTGACGGCCTTCTCGCGTTGGGCCGACGCGCACCCGCAGTCCCGGCTGGAGCTGGTGCTGGTCGGCCAGCGCGATTCCGGCGTGAACTTGCCAGACCATCCCAGGGTCCGCTACCTGGGCTATGTCTCCGACGAAGAGCGCCGGGCGCTGACGGCCAGCGCCCTGGCCGTGGTGAATCCATCTCCCCACGAGAGCCTGTCCATGATCGTGATCGAGGCCCTCGCCCAGATGAAGCCGGCGATGGTGAATCGAGACTGTCCCGTCCTGGCCGACTACGCGCGTCAGGTGGACACGGTCTTCGGTTTCTCGGGCGAGGAGGAGTTCGGGGTGGTCCTGGACCGCCTGCTGGCCGAGGACTGGACTTCTCCGGAAGGGCGAGCGCGACTGGAAAAGGCCCGAGAATGGGGGCGATCCCGCTATTCCTGGGAAGCGGTGCTGGGTAGGCTGGAGCAGGCGCTGGCGCGTGCGATCGGCACCCCCACCGGCTCAGAGGGGCGCCCCCGTTCCATAGCGGAATGACGCTTGTCAAGCAAGAACGACCGGCTGTCATCTTGATCGCAGACGCTGCGTCTGACTAAGCTCTTCTGTGCTCGATATGCTGCCAGCTCCCCAGTCTTACCCCATCGTCAGGATCCGGCCCCTAAGGGCTGGGCCCCCCTGAGTCTGAAGGACCTGTGGAACTACCGCGACCTGTTCTGCTTCTTCGCCTGGCGGGATGTGAAGGTGCGTTACAAACAGACCGTGCTGGGCTTCGCCTGGGCACTGCTGCAGCCCTTGGCCATGATGACGGTTTTCACGGTAATCTTAGGTAAGCTGGCGGGTCTGCCGTCCGAAGGGATCCCCTATTCCATATTCACTCTCTGCGCGCTCATCCCGTGCCAGCTTTTCGCTTCCACGGTTACCGAATCGGCCCAGAGCATGCTCGCCAACGAGCGCCTGCTTACCAAGGTCTACTTCCCCCGGCTCCTGATCCCGATGTCCACCGTTGCGGTCGCAGCCATTGACTTCTGCCTGTCGATGCTGCTGCTGGTGGTCATGTTGGTGTGGTATGGTCGCCTTCCGGGCCTCGGCCAGTTGGCTCTTCCTTTTTATCTCGCCCTGACCATGACCCTGGCCCTGGGCGCCGGGACCTGGCTCTCTGCCATGAACGTGCGCTACCGTGACGTCCGTTTCACGATCCCCTTCATGATGCAGTTGTGGTTCTTCTCAACTCCGATCGCCTATGCTGCCAGCCTGGTCCCCGCCTACTGGCGCGCCTGGTACGGCCTCAACCCCATGGTGGCCGTGGTGGACAGGTTTCCGGGCGTCGCTCCTGGGCAGCGCAGCCCCCTCCTGGAGCATGCTCGGGTTGTCCTGGGGAGTGGCCGTACTGATCCTGGTCTCGGGCCTCTTCTATTTCCGACGCGTCGAAGCCAGTTTCGCGGACGTCATCTGAAGATGAGCAGACCAGCCATCACCATCAAGGGATTGGGCAAGCGCTACCGGTTGGGAGAGCGGGAACGCTACCTGGCCCTGCGAGACCGTCTGACCGAAATCGCCAGCGCGCCCTTCCGGAGATGGCGCCGGTCCTCGAGCAGCCCCGGCTCCCGGGCGGAAGCCCGCCACATCTGGGCTCTGCGGGATGTCTCCTTCGAAATCAAGCACGGTGAGGTAGTGGGCCTGGTCGGGCGCAATGGTGCGGGCAAGTCTACCCTCCTGAAGATCCTCTCGCGCTCTTCCGCCGGGGACGGGACTTCGTACGGGCCGCCCAGAGGATGAACGACCGGGACTTCCGGGTCCACGGCGAGTTCTATACCGCGCCGGTCTACAATTATTTGATCGCCGAGGGGGCGCGCGTCGGAATCTATGAGATCGCTCCCGAGGGGAAGGGCATGTTCGGGATGGGCACACCCGAGGGTCCCGAGGCCTTCCTGGGCACCCCGCATCCCTGGTGGCGGCGGGTAGAAAACCGGCCTGAGGCGGTCGGGTCAGCCCAGCAGATCCTTCAAGGCCGTCCGGGTGCCGCTCATGTAGCGGTGGTAATCGCCTGAATACCAGCGCCGCAGGACCGGCAGCAGACGCCGGAGGCGCGGCATCCGGAGCAGGGCTTCCCGGAAGCGGGCCAGTTCCAGTCGGCGTCGGCTCTCGGCCACATAGTCGTCCAGGTGGGGGCCTCGGGTCCGGTTCTGCAGATCCTCCAGGCGTCGGGTGATGACAGTCCAGGTCTTTAGGTCCATCCGCAGACTCTCCGTGCTGCGGGGGCGGAGCCACTCCCGGATCCAGCGCGCAAGGTTCCACTCGAACCGGGGGTCCACGCTTGAGGTCCCTTGGTGGCGCCGGTACAGCATCAGCGTCCGATCCACTCCCCGGACTTCTCCGAAACAATGGGCTACCAGGGCCAGCCAACAGTCGTGGTACAAGTAGGTGTCCACGGGAAAGGGCAGGACCAGGGGGCGGAGTCTGGCGCGCAGGGCCATGGTCGAACCCCGATATCCCGGGTCCCGCAGCACCTCGGCCGGGGTCCGGTTCTGGGGTGGTCGCAGCCCCGGGCAGGCGTCGAAGAGCGTCTGGCCCAGGGGCCGCAGGTCGGAAGCCACGATTCGGGCGTCACAATAGACCATCTGGACCTGGGGATCCGCATGGAAGGGCGCAAGCATGGACTCCAGCCGGCCGGGCAGCCAGACATCGTCCTGGTCGCTGAAGAATAGGATCTCTCCCGTAGCCAGTTCGGTGCCCTTCTCGAAGTTCTTCACGACCCCCAGGCGCCGGGCGTTTACCTGGAAGTGGAGGGAGGGATGGAGTCGGGAGTACTCCTCCAGCAGGGCGGCGGTTCCGTCCTCCGAGCAATCGTCGCAGACCACGACCTCGTCCGGAGGCGGCTGCTGGTTCAGGATGCTCTCCAGTTGCTTGCGCAGGTAGGGGGCGCCGTTGTAGGTGGCCATGACCACGCTGGTGCGCATGCCCTTTCCCTCCAGGAATCTCTCTCGATGCTGAAGGGGAGCTACGACGCCCCCCCCGGGGAAACCTACATCGGCCTCCGAATCGCGATACAGCAGGCCTCTGACTTCGGGCGGTGAAAGGGGACCCGATGACGATTGACACTCCCGGTCGGCTCCACCTGGTCGCGGGGGCTGCTGGTATGCTGGGACGGGCCCTCCAGGACCTGCTCCCCGGTGCGTTGGCTCGGACCCATCAGGAGTGGGATATCGCACACCTCGGAACGACGCGCCGCCTCCTGGAGGATTTTGCTCGGGCAGGCGGGTGTATTTTGTGGAACGCAGCCGCCTGGACCGCCGTCGAGGCTGCCGAGGACCATCCGGACCAGGCCGCCCGCGCCAATATCGAAGGGCCCCGGCTTCTGGCCGAGGAGTGCGCCCGGCTGGGGCTGGGTCTGGTCCACGTCTCGACCGACTTCGTCTTTGATGGAACCCGGGACGTTCCCTATACCGAGCAGGACCCTCCCCATCCGCTGGGGGTCTATGCCCGGACCAAGCTGGGCGGAGAGAAGGCCGTTCTGGACGCCTTGCCCTCCGCCCTGGTGGCGCGGACCTCCTGGGTCTTTGGTGCCGGCTGGAGGCATTTCCCCGGAAGAATCCTGGAAATGGCGCGTCGGGACGGTCGGGTCCGGGCGGTCGAGGACGAGTTCGGGTCGCCCACCTACGCCCCTCACCTGGCCCAGGGCCTACTGGGTCTGGTCCAGAGGAACGCGCAGGGGCTCTTCCACCTGGCCGGCCAAGGACGGGCCTCGCGTCTGGAACTGGCCCGGGCGACCCTGACCCTGGCGGGGCTGGGGTCGATCCCGGTGGAACCGTGTCTGGCCAGCTCCTTCCCATCCCGCGTGCGTCGTCCGGCGAACTCGGCCTTGGACTGCGCTCGCGCGGCCTCCCTGGGCGTGGCACTGCCCCCCTGGAGGGAAGGGGTGGCGGCCTGGCTTCGCTCGGAAGGTATCCCTGAACTGGAGGAAACCCCTTGAAAGGCTTGATCTTGTCCGGGGGCAAGGGAACCCGGCTGCGTCCTTTGACCTTCACCCGTGCCAAGCAACTGATCCCCATCGCCAATAAGTCCAACCTGCTGTACGTGGTGGATGACCTGGTGGCGGCCGGGGTTTCCGACCTGGGCATAGTGATCAGCCCCGAGACCGGGGATGAGATCCGCCAGCATCTGCTCGAGGCCCGTCCCGAGGGGGTGCAGTTCACCTTCATCGAGCAGGGCGAGCCCCTGGGCCTGGCCCACGCGGTCCAGACGGCGCAAGGGTTCCTGGGTAACGACTCCTTCGTGATGTACCTGGGCGACAACCTCTTGTCGGGGGGCATCGGCCACCTGGTCCAGGAATATGAGAACTCCCACCCCGACGCAATCGTGCTCTTGACCCGCGTCGAAAACCCCCGGCAGTTCGGGGTGGCCGTCCTGGATCCGGACGGACGGGTGCTCCGCCTGGTCGAGAAGCCCAAGGATCCCCCTTCCGACCTGGCCTTGGTCGGGGTCTACCTCTTCAGCCCCCGTATCCACGAAGTGATCCGGACCCTGAAGCCTTCCTGGCGTGGGGAGTATGAGATCACCGAGGCCATCCAGGGATTGGTGGACCGGGAGAGGCCCGTGGTGGCCCACCTGGTCCGGGGCTGGTGGAAGGACACCGGCAAGCCCGAGGATCTGCTGGAGGCCAACCGGCTGGTCCTTTCCCAGATCACCCGGAACATAGAGGGGGAGGTGGCCGGGTGCGAAATGCTGGGTGAGATCGTGCTGGAAGCCGGCGCCCGGGTGACGCGGAGCGAACTGCGCGGGCCGATCCACATCGCCAGCGGCGCCGTAGTAGAGGACAGCTACGTCGGCCCCTACACTTCGATCGGGCAGGGCAGCCAGGTGATCGGCTCGGAGGTCGAGTTCTCGATCCTCCTGCCCCAATGTGAGGTCCTGCATGTACCCTATCGACTGGATGCCAGCGTGATCGGTCAGGGGGCGCTGGTCACCCGCGATACCCGGCGTCGTCGCCAGCACACGGTAGACCTGGTGGTCGGCGACTTCAGCCGCATCTGTCTTTAGGACTCTCTTCTCAGTCTCTCCAGGAGGTCCCATGGATTCTGTCATCAACTTGTCCGAGGACGTTCGTGACTTACTCACCTTCCAGTCCTATGAACCTCAGCCATTGATCGACGGGGTCTTCGTGCATCGCCTGAAGGTCTTCCGCAGTCTGGAAGGGGATTTCATGGAACTCTGCCGTTTGCGGGAGGGACAGGTCGAGGGCCTGCCGCTCGGTTTCGAGCCTCGACAGTTCTCGCTGTCGAAGGCCATCCCCGGGCGTCTGAATGCCTTCCATCTGCACCCCAAACGCCCGCAGCACGAGTTGTGGTGTGTCCTGGATGGGCAGCTTCGGGTCTGGTTGGTGGATTTACGGCAAGGCTCTCCGACCGAAGGGAATCGGCGGCAGGTCATCCTCTCGGGTGAGGAACCCGCTTTCCTGTATGTTCCCTGGGGGGTCGCTCACGGTTATCAGGCCGGTTCTCGGGGGGCCACGCTCCTGTACGCCTCCAGCGACAAATTCAACTTCGAGGATCCCAACGAGGGACGCCTACCCTGGGACCATTTCGGTGCCGACCTGTGGGCCGAGGACCGGGGATGAAAGCCCTTCAAGGCCGGGGCCGGAAGGTCTCGGGTGCTTTCGGGACCTGGAGTATCGGCCTCCAGGACCAACTCGCAGATAGGATTGAGGTTTGAGACAACCATGTCGAAGGAACTGGCCTT
>JAAZKF010000214.1 GCA_012799975.1 Burkholderiales bacterium | reverse complement strand
TGGACCGTGCCGTCTACGTCACCGAGGTCCGACATCGTTTCTCGGACCTACCGGACAACCGCTGCACCGAATTCTCTGCACTGGAGTATTTGTGATGGATGAAGTCAAGGAGCTGGCGGATGCCCTGAGGGCCGCCGCCCGACGAGAGCGGGAGCGCACACCCGGCTTCGGCCTGGGCACCGTGGAGGGGGAACCTGCCGGAGGCCTGGCCCAGGTCCGGGCCGGGGCCCGTCAGCACGCCATGACGGAGGTGGGCGACATGGGCTTGTCGTCCGGGAACGCCGGGGAGACCGTCCTCTACCTCTCGGGGCCGATGCCCGTCATCCTGGGCAGGAGCCCCTACTATCGGGGGAACGACTGATGCGCTTCCAGGGCCTGGGTCGCCGCGAGCAACCGACCGAGCGCGCCATCGTCGAGGTAGTCCACCCTGATGGGACCTACGATTGCCGAGTCCCCGGCAGGCCGCACCCCTACACCCGGCTGCAGACCTGCGGAGGGCAGAGGCCGCTGCACGTCGGGCAGACTGTCGAGGTCGCCTTCGTGGACTACCAGCGCACGGGTCGGCGCTGGATGCCCTTCATCCTGGGAGCCAGCAAGAGCCACCTGGGAAGCGGAACGAGTCGGGGCCGCGTGAGCCGAGGCCTCGCCTGGCACAACGGGCAGGATGGCACCCCGGACTACACGGGCAGCCTCTACAGCCTGGATACAGGCTATCGCAAGTGGCGGCATGATGCCGGCTGGTCCATCCCTGGGCCGTGGGTGTCCATCGTTGGGTATACGACCCATCAGGGATATATTGTGACGATGCACAACAGCCACTTGCGCTGCTATGACGCCGCGTCGGGGCAATTGGTGTGGCAGCGCACGGTGAGCGGTGCCGTAAGCATGAGATATAACCCGACGCTGCAGGAGTTGCTGGCGATCAGTCCCGCCTCTTTTGCGGTCCTGGACGCCGATACCGGGGAGGTCGTCTGGAGCACGTCAGAAGGTATCTACAGCTTTGGCGGCTTGGGCATCGTGCCGCATCTCGATCGTATATACAATCTCGACCCGCCTGGCGGTTACGCGGGGCAAGAGGCAGCCTTTGCTCGGTGGGTGAGGACCTCTACCGGGTACCAGAGAACCGCCCCCCTGACACTGGCACATCCATTTTCACCTGGCAAGGCAGCAGGTATTGGCCTCCATTGGAGTATGTCCAACATCTCTCCCTCGGGGGCGGTGGGCTACACAATCTGGAACCGGAGAGATGACGTGCTGACCATGAGATTTGAGGAGGAGACATATCGCAAGAACACCTACACCACGACCCAGAAGATTGGCTGGAGCCCGCCCTCCAACCTATGGTGGGACGAGGTGATAGAAACGCCCGTCAACTTCTCCCCCCCGGATGGGATCCCCATCGTCAACTATCAGTATTTCCGAAACGACTGCAAGCGAGCTTGGTGTTGGGGATGGATGCAGGAGTACCGCGAGGGATGTTGGGGGGTCCTGGACCTCGCGACTGAGACCTGTTACGTCAGGGAGTCGTTCGTCGCGGAGCCTCCCCCGGTGCCAGCAGAGAACTACTCGAACCCGGCGCCGGCGTATTGGGAAGACGCTCGTAGCTGGAGGGATGAGACGGTCGCTCCTCGCCCAGGAGTCGATTACCCCTACTCGAGAGTGACGCTGAGTTCTCCTTTTGTCCCGTATCACGTGAACCAAAAAATGGCCGCTGACGGGTCGTTCTATGGATCTTACGTGTGGGACCCCCAGGGGAACAGATGGGGAGACCGGGGCAACTACAGCGCCGGGGCACAACCTGCGGCGGGGCCGATCTTGGTCAGGTCGGCGACCCCACCGATCGTGCAGAACGCACAACGTCACGTGCTGTGGGAGGGGCCCTCCGGCGACTCCTTAACCGGCTACGGCGGGGAGTCGACGCGGGGCGAGGACCCGTGGGTCCTGGTGGCCAGCCGGGGCGGGTGGCATTTCCGAGACTTTCGAACCGGGGCCCTGTTGGGGCCTTGGGCCGGGAGCACGCCGGTCATGGTTTCAGCCGGCATCATCTACGACACCGACGACGACGGCAACCTGCGTCGCTGGGTCGGATAACCTGGAGGCAGTATGGGAACCTACATCTGGGCCCTCATCCTGGGCACCGACCGGGCAGACACGACGGGCCGGCTTTCGTTCTCGGCCTGCTGCGGGGCGTTGTGGGCAGCCTGGGGCGAGCACCTGGCCAGGCTGATGCTGGACCCCCTGGTCCTGGTGGTCTCCATCCTCTGGGCGCTGGACTGGATCACCGGCGGCGCCTTGGCCTGGCGAGAGCGCAGGTATTCCACCCGGCGCGGGCTCTACAGCGTCGTGAAGTGGCTCATCTGGATGGGCAGCCTGGCTGTGGGCTGGGCGTTCCGGTCCAACGGATTCCCTGCGGACGACATCGTGCCGGTGATGATCGGTGCCGCCATCGTGTGGACGGAGGGCCTCTCGGTCCTGCGCAACTGCGCCCGCCTGGCCGGAGCCCAGGGCGGTCTCCTCTCACGCACGGCAGACGGCCTGGAGGGGGAGTGCAGCCTATATTTCGAGCGCTGGGAGGCATCGAGGCGCAAGCGCCGGCGAGAGGCCGGCCTGCCGGAAACCGAGGCCCCCGACGAGGGGGCCTCTCCAGTCCCTGGAGGTGACCAGTGAGACTCATTTGCCCGCGAGACAACTCCCGCCCACCCATCGACCTGGACACCATCTCCGCGTCCCACCTGCCGAGCCTCCTTGCGGAGGTGGCCGGCCGCCTGGGGCTGCCCTACGGCTACGACGCCGCCGCCCAGAAAATCTACCTGGGCGACCGACCAGCACAGAGCGCGATCCGCCTGGACGTGCCCTACTACTACCAGGG